>PLTC01000252.1 GCA_003165295.1 Rhodospirillales bacterium
GAACATGGGTTCGCTCCAAATGGCTCGTCGGCCCCGAGGCAACGCCGATCGCGCCCGGGGGCGCGACGCGCTGCCGGACGGCGACCGCTGGCCTCAGGGGGACAGACGGCTGATCGACGAGGCCAAGACCTGACGAAGATAGGCGGCGCTTTTACGAGCGCGGGCGCGGGAAGTCAAATGGCGTCCCGCGCCGAGGTTTGTCCTCGCTGCAACTGTCATGATAGCATGAATACATGACCAAGCTTCTCGATCAGGCGATTGAAAAAGCCCGCAAACTGCCCGATGCGGATCAGGACGAGGCGGCGGAAATGCTGCTGTGGGCGATCGAGACGCGCAATGCGCCGATCCCTCTCGACGAAGAAACCGCCGCGGCCATCGACGAAGGCCTGGCGCAAGCGAGGCGCGGAGAGTTCGCGTCCGACGCGGACATCGCCGCGCTCTGGAAACGTCACGGACTGTGATCGTCCGCTATTCGCGGCGCGCGCGAGACGACCTCGCGAAAATCCTGGAATGCCTCGACGAGCGAAGTCCTCGAGGCGCCCGCAATGTGAAGCTCGCTATCAAACCCGCCATCGATACGATCGAACAGCATCCGAACGTGGGTCACGCAACGGGAAGAGGCGCGACGCGCGGACCGCCGGTCGGCGGATGTCCTTATCTCGTCTACTGGACCGTCGAGGCCAATGAAGTGTGGCTCGTTCACAGACGACACGGCGCACGAAAGCCTTGGCGAACTTATACCAACGGCCGGACTCAATGACACGTCAGGGCCGGCCTTGTTGTCCCGGCCCTCCGCGAAGCTCGAAGCCGGGCAAGACGGCGGTTGCAAGTCCTCGGAATTGGCATTACGCGCCCGCCCCTCGCCCGACGCCCTCGTAGCGGAAGCCGAGCGCGCTCATCGTTTCCATGGAATAGACGTTGCGCAGGTCGACGACCACGGGGTCGCGCATGGCGGCCTTGACGCGCGCGAGATCGAGCGCGCGAAACGCGTCCCATTCGGTGATGACGACGAGGGCGTCCGCCCCTTCGAGGCAGGCGTAAGGGCCGCTGGCGAATTCGACGCCGGGCAGCAGCGCTTCGGCCGACTTGGCGCCTTCCGGGTCGAAGGCGACGATCCGCGCGCCATGGGCTTGCAGGATCGGGACGATGACGAGGCTGGGGGCGTCGCGCATGTCGTCGGTGTTCGGCTTGAAGGTCAGGCCCAGCACGCCGATGGTCTTGCCCGCAAGATCGCCGCCCATCGCCGTCGCCACCCTGCCGGCCATGGCCTTCTTGCGCGCGTCATTGACCTTGAGTGTGGCTTCGACCGGCGTCACCGGGCTGCCGGCGTCAGCGGCGGTGCGCACCAGGGCCAGGGTGTCCTTGGGAAAGCACGAGCCGCCGTAACCCGGCCCGGGATGCAGGAATTTCTTGCCGATACGACCGTCAAGGCCGATGCCGCGCGCCACATCGTGAACGTCGGCGCCCACCCGCTCGCAAAGATCGGCCATTTCGTTGATGAAGGTGATCTTGGTGGCCAGAAAGGCGTTGGCCGCGTACTTGATCAGCTCCGCGGTCTCCAGCGAGGTCATCACGATCGGGGTCTCGATCAGGTACAATGGCCGGTACAGCCGGCGCATCACCTCGCGGGCACGCTCGGCCCCGGTCCCGATCACCACCCGGTCGGGGCGCATGAAGTCGCTGATCGCCGACCCTTCGCGCAGGAATTCGGGATTGGAGGCCACGTCGAAGTCGGCATCGGGACGGACACCCCGGATGATGCGCTCAACCTCGCGACCGGTGCCGACCGGCACCGTCGACTTGGTCACGACCACCGTGTAACCATCCAATCCACGGGCCAGTTCTTCGGCGGCGGCAAAGACATAGCTGAGATCGGCGTAACCGTCGCCGCGTCGCGACGGGGTCCCCACCGCGATGAACACCGCGTCGGCCCCGGCCACCGCCGATTGCAGATCCAGAGAGAACGACAGGCGGCCCGCCTGAACGTTCTTTTGCACCAGATCGTCCAGCCCCGGCTCGAAAATCGGAATCTCGCCCCGGGTCAACCGCGCGATCTTGTCGGCATCCTTATCGACACAAACCGTGGTGCCGCCGAATTCGGAGAAACAGGCGCCGGACACCAGCCCGACATACCCGGTTCCGATCATGGCAATGCGCATCTCGTCCCCTTGCTTGCTGCCAGAGTTCCGCCACCTTGGTCTGCCGGTCCCCGGCCGGTAATCAGGGGTGCCCGGCCGACAACCTCAGGACGAATATTTCTTCAGGACCCGACGGACATTGTCGGCCATGTCCGGGCGGGTCAGGGCGTGGGCGATGGTCGCCTCAAGAAAACCGACCTTGCCGCCGCAGTCAAAACGGGTACCCTCGAAATGCAGGCCATGAAACGGCTGCTGGCCCACCAGTCGGGCCATGGCGTCGGTCAGTTGAATTTCATTGCCGGTGCCGCGTTCGTGGCGCGACAGATGGTCCATGACCTCCGGCTGCAAGATATAACGGCCGATGATCGACAGCGTCGACGGCGCCTCGGCCGGCGCCGGCTTCTCGACCAGCCCCTCGACGGTGACGAGCCGGCCGTCATCGCTCCCGATCTTGAGGATGCCGTACCGGTTGGTATGCTCGCGCGGGACATTCTCGACCGCGACGATATTGCCGCCTACCTCCTGATACGCCTCGACCATCTGCTTGAGGCAGGGCGTCTGCGACAGCACGTAGTCGTCGGGCAGGATAATGGCAAAAGGATCGCTGCCCACCACCGCCCGGGCGCACCATACCGCGTGACCGAGACCCAAGGGCTGCTGCTGGCGGGTATAGAACAGCTTGCCCGGGGCGATCTCGGTCTGGCGTACCGCATCCAGACCTTCGGTATTGTGCTTGAGTTCGAGGAATCGATTGAGTTCGGCGTCGGCGTCGAAATGATCTTCGATCGCGCGTTTGCCGCCGCCGGTCACGAAAACGAATTCCTCGATACCGGCGGCCCGGGCCTCGTCCACCGCGTGCTGGAGCAGCGGCTTGTCCACCAGCGGCAGCATTTCCTTCGGGATCGCTTTCGTTGCAGGCAGGAAGCGCGTCCCGAGTCCGGCTACTGGAAACACGGCCTTGAGTACAGGTTTTCTCATGGAGATCTCGTCAGAAAAAACGTGCGGGGGCGGAGACGACGCTTCGCGTCAGCACTGTTGCGCGGCGGCCCGGACCACGGAGCTTATTGCCATAGCTGCCGGTGCAGGCGCAACCCCCCGGACCGGACAACGGCGATTCTCCTCCGGCCCACCGCGTGCGGAGACACCCCGGCCCCGGCTCTCCGCTTTTCCGCCGGACACACCCGTTCCGCTGCGGCCCCGGATCGGCGACGGCATCCCGGGACTCCGGTCCGGTCCTGGGTCTCCCGCCCCCCGGATTCGGTCACGAAGAATTCCCATGAGGTGGGGCCTTGTGATAGCATCAACCCAAGATGTAGACTCCGGGCCGTGAATGCGGCATCACCCGACGCCGGGAGTGGAACGGATGGCAGCCGACTGTGAGGGTGGATCGGATCGGCCCCTGGCGAAGGAGCCGCTTTTGAAGGGGTCTCAAAGCCTGGCTCGCGACCCGGCGTTCGGTTGCGCCGAGCCGCCTCACGGCACCACATCTCTCCCGTCCGTCCGCATCAGCCCGGACTCGGTTTACGTCTTTGATTTCGATGGGGTCATCAGTTCGTCGACAGAAGACGACATCTATCATCTGCGGAGCTGGCCGGACGAAGACAATCTGCTGTCCAAAGCGGCGGCGTTCTTCGATCTTCGATGTCAAGCGATGGAGATCAACTATCAACGACACCTGCTTTATCAAGCCAGCGCGCTTCGCCTCGGCATCGATATCGAGACCGGACCGGCGATCAATCAGGTTATGGAGGCATCGGCGATCAGTCCGCTGTTCATTCTGACCGCCCGAAGCGGCTGGTACGCGGTCGAACGGATGCGTAACTTTCTCAGGCGGCGGAACATCATTCCGATTGAGATTTACAACGTCGGAAGGGTGACCAAGGATCGTCAGATTGATCTGCTTTGCCGGGAATTTTACACACGGAAAGTCTGCTATATCGAAGACAATCCGGTCCACCTCGCGACCGCAGGCGCCTTGAAGCAGCCAAATCTGGAGCTGATTCTCGCCAGACGCACCGATCGCCGCCCACCCGAGATATTGCGTCGCCTGTTCATCGAGACGGTGGAAGCCGCAATCGGAAGAACCATGGCCTTGCGCCGCGCTTAGGAGACGTTAACAATGCCCCAGGGCGCTCCAGGGAAAATTGAGAACATGGTGCCGTTTGATACCAGCCGCCTGGATGTCTCGCGGGCGCGTTATCAGTATGGCTGGGCTTGGTTTGATTTCCATGCCCGTCAGCGCATGACGGTCTTTAACTACTTTATTATCGCATCTTCGCTGGTCATCAATGCTTACGCAACGCTTATAGACAATTCTCATTTTCTTGCCGCCGCGATCATCGCGATCTCGGGAGCGGCTGCTGCCTTCGGATTTCTCTGCCTTGATATCAGAAACAGCCAGTTGGTCCGCTGGGGTGAAGAGGTCCTCAGGCAATCCGAGCGCAATTTCCTGTTCGCCGGCCTTGACGAGCAAAACGCATCCCTGTCCGGTCCGGCCGGCCTGCCCGGCTGGCACCGACCCGGGATCCTCTCGCAAGAAGACAAGAAGGCCGGCGAAGACTGGCACGAAGACGGCAATTATCAGCGATTGGCCGGCGGCCAGTGGACCTACAGGCACTCGGTCTTAGGAAGTATTCTGATCAGTCATGCGGTCTGGCTGCCCCGGATGATCGGTGGAGCCATCGTTCTTTTTGTCGCTCTGTTTCTCCTGGCCATCCTGAAGGGCAGCACCAGCGTCGCGGCCCTGATCCATGCCATCTGCTGAATATTTGACCGGACCTGGCTTTACTGCTTTCGTTCAGACAGTTTCTCCGCGATCATCGCGGCCAGTTGCTCGACGGAGTGCCCGATTGATGGCGCAACCAGATACTCTGTACAGCCATAGCGAACCATGGCGTTGACTCCGTCAATCTCCGAACCGCGGAAATCGGTCCGGTAACCCAGGACCGGCTTGCCGAGAGCAATGGCATAGCCGATTTCGACGCACGTTCCCGAGTCCGTGTCGGGTCCGTCCAGGCACGCCAGGATCTGATCGGCGTCCCGCACTTGCCTGAGGCAATCTTCGACCACGGCACACAGGTCCGGGAGAAATTGGACCGCGCGTTCCTGCGGCAGCACAAAGCGGAAATCCGGCAGCAGGCTGCGCAGGATTTCCGCCAGATGAACGTTGTAACGACGCTCGGCTCCAGTGAACAGCGGACCCGCCATATAGACGGTGGCGCGGTGTCGTCTCATGTCACAATAAATCCCTGAAAAATGCCCGCGGCTTGCCGGCGCCGCAACGACCGGGGAAGCGACAACCGGGGAAGCCGGGCGCGCCGGTCTCAGTCATAGGTCAGCCATTGGCGAAGCAACGCCGAGACCGCGTGGGGCCGTTCCAGCGGCGGCAGATGGCCGCACTCCTCGATGATGACATGGCGCGCGCCGGGGATGGCCCCGGCGATCTCGGCCAGCAATTCCGGTGGGGTCAGCGCATCCTCGCGGCCGCCGATGGCCAGAGTGGGGCAGCCGATGGCGGAAAGACCCGGGCGGCTGTCGGGCCGGCCCATGATCGCGGTCTGCTGGCGGACGAACGCCTCCTGACCGACCCGCTCGGCCATGGCCATCACCGTGGTCGTCAGCGGGGTATCGGACTGGCGGTCGGGATGAATCAGCAAGGGCAGCAGACGCGGCGTAACCCCGCGGAACCGGCCCGAACGCGCAAGACCGATCAGGCCGCGCCGGCGCGACTGCTGCTCGGGAGTATCGGGCCGGGCGGTGGTATCCACCAGCGCCAGCCTGATCACCCGCTCCGGCGCCTCGCGCAGAATCTCGAAGGCCACGTAGCCGCCCATCGAGAGACCGGCCAGGGCAAAGCGCGGCGGCGCCCCGGCCAGCACCGAGGCGGCCAGGGCGGCGACGCTGTCCTCCCGGGTCACATCCATGACCCTCGAGTCGGCGATATCGGCCAGATGGCGGACCTGACACTCCCACAGCGCCCGATCGCACAGCAATCCGGGCAGGAACAGCAGCGGGATACGGGGTTCGGAAACGGCGTCGGCCATCAGCGCACCAGCGGGCTCAGGGCCTTGAACGCCGGGGTGCCGGCCCGGTGCAGCCATTCGAACAGCACCATCTCGGTGCTGACCACCGTAACCCCGGCGTCCCGCAGGCGGGCCAATGCCAGTTCGGCGCTGGCCACCGTTCGCGACGAACAGGCGTCGGCAACCACGAAACAGGCGTGTCCGGCGGCGCGCAGGGACAGCGCGGTCTGAAGCACGCAGACATGGGTCTCGATGCCGGCGATCACGATCTGCTCCCGGCCGGCGGCCAGGCGATCGGCGAATCCCGGTTCCGCCATGCACGAAAAGTGGACCTTTTCGAACGGCCCGGCGGTGTCCCCGGCGGCAACCAGCAGGTCCGCGATTCCGGGCAGGGTCCGGCCCAACCCCCGCGGGTACTGCTCGCTGGCCAGCGCCGGCACCCCCAGCACCGGCGCCGCGCGCAGCAGCACGCCGAGATTGGCCAGCAGCGGTTCCGGGCCGTGCATGGCCGGCACCAGCCGTTCCTGGACGTCGATGATCAGCAGTTGCGAGCGATCGGCGGCAAGCAGCATGGTAACGTTCCCCCTCCGGCGCGGTCCGTCCTTGAGGCCCCATTCATAGCATGGCCCGGGCCGCCGGACAGGCGTCACGGCGCCGCGGAAAAGACGGACCGCGGGGTTGGCCTTGCCGGAAACCCGGCTCTTGCCGCTTGTCCGGCGATGACGCCGGGGCTAGCCTGCCGCCTTCGGGAGAAATAGGTTCAGGGTTGGATGATGACAAGGAAAGTCCCGTCACGCCGCGGTCTCCAGAGGCGACCCCGGCCGCGCCGGGACCCGGAAATTCCGGCCCCGGCGGCGTCGTCAGTGGCGGTACCGGCGGGCTCGCCGATCGCCGCGGCACTGCCCGGGAACGCGGCACCGAAGCCCGGTTTGCTGGCGCGCTGGCTGACCCGGATCATCCTGTCGCGGTGGGTGATTGCCCGCATCGGCAACCCCGGGATTCTGGCGCTGCTGCTGACCGTCGCCCGCGGCTCGGGCCATCCGCACGCCATCGCCATCCTGTCGCAACGGCTGGAGAGCGGGTCCGCGACCCTTCCCGTGAGTCCGTCCCAGCCCGCCCCGCCGACGGCGGCGCTGCCGCCCCGACAGCTTGCCGCGTTGCGCGATCAGGCCGTGGAACTCTGTGGCCGCAGCGATCGGACCGGGATCGCGGCGGCGATCGGCCAACTCCTGACCCGCGCCCCCGAAGACCCGGTGCTGCTGCGCTGCCTCGGCCTGGCCCTGGCCGCCGAAGGCGCCCATGAGGCGGCGGTGTCGGCGTTCCGGCAGGGGCTGGCGGTCAGACCGGACGACGCCGTGACGCTCCACAACCTGGGCAAATCGCTGCGCGCTCTCGGTGCGCTGGACGAAGCCGCGGCAGCCCATCGGCGTGCGCTCGCGTTACGTCCGAAATACGCCGAGGCGCACAACAGCCTGGGCGTGGTGTTCCAGGCTCAGGACAATTCTTCAGTCTGCAAAAGGGCGCGCCGGCCGGTCAGGCCCGGCTGCCGCTGCCCGGGGCGGCGCTGGTGGATTTCATGGATACCGTCACCGACTTCGCCGACACCGCGGCGCTGGTGGCCAATCTTGATCTGGTGATCGGCGTCGATACCTCGTGCATCCATCTGGCCGGGGCGTTGGGCAGGCCGGTCTGGATGCTGTCACGCCATAACGGGTGCTGGCGGTGGTTGGAAGACCGTGAGGACAGCCCCTGGTATCCCAGCCTGCGCATCTTCCGCCAGCCCCAAAGCGGCGATTGGGAGACACCGGTCAACGGAGTTGCCGCCCGGCTTGCCGAATTCGCCGCGACGCCGGCGCCCGGCAGGCCCTGACCACCGGCCCGCCGCCGTGACCGGAAGCCGGCTCAGGGACCCCCGCCCTTAAAGGGCGTTCCGGTGGCGAGGCTGATCATGTGGGCCAGCGCCAGGATGGCCACCACCGCCGCCACGCCCATCAGCGGCACCGGAGGAATCCATCGTGGACGGAAGGGGTCGACCGGCCGCCGCGCCACCACGTTGGCCCGCACGTAGACCGCCAGCGCCGCCACGAAAACCGCGATCGTTTCCGCCCACTCCAAAGACATGCCCACTCCCAAGACATGATGGTGCGGTCCCCGCCCACGCCGCCGGTCCCGGAACTCCCGGGCGAAAGCCATCGGTGCCTTGATTGTTCTCAGACAGTGCTGGCGTCCGCGGAGGGACTCGAACCCCCGGCCCCAAGTTTCATACCACTTCGGCTTTCGCCGNNCGCGGCGGGATTCGAACCCACGGCCTCAGGATTCATACCACTTCGGCTTGCGCCGCCGCGGCTTGCACCGCGTTCGTGGTCTGGACTGTCCCTTCACCATGGCCCTGCGGCCGTCAGGTGTCGCCCATCCAGTCTCTACACCTTCCCCCACCGGCAGCGTCGCCGATCGGGGCTTGGCTCGGGATTGGCAATGCGCAAGCGCGCGGTAGCTTTCCCCGACTTTGAGCGAATCCATTGCACCGTTTCCGAATGCAACGCCCAGTTTTTCACAAACAAGGAAACTTGTGCTCTATCCTGCTGAGCTACGCGGACCCTTTGCCAACCCGACGACGCCCCCTTTTTTCGGCCGGCACCCTGACCTGGACACAAGCCAGCACCAGCCGGCAAAAGCAAGCGTCGAAGCCACGGTACCCGTTTCCGCCGGCTCTGGCAACCCTGCTTTCCGACTCCCTCCCCGTCGGCACCGGCCTTTCGCCACCGGCGTCACTCCCGAATGAAAAATAAGGTCGCGGCGGCGGCAAGACCCTTGATCCGACGCCCGGGATTTGCTATTTCCGGCAACCCAAGGGCACGCCAGATGGATATGCGGTCGTGGCGGAACTGGTAGACGCGCAGCGTTGAGGTCGCTGTGGGAGAGATCCCGTGGAAGTTCGAGTCTTCTCGACCGCACCATTTTTTCCGGATGCCCCGCCCCCCAGCGGTCCGGGCAGCCGGTGACGGTTTCCCCCTGGGGCTGAAGCCGTCCGTTCCCGCCAGGCGCCGCGTGATCCGGTATCATGGTGGTTGAGCCGATGGCTGTGGGCGGGGTAAGTCATCCTGTCCGGGGCCGCCATGACCAAAAGCCTGCTGCAAAGCGCACTCGACTATCATCGCTATCCGACTCCGGGCAAGATTGAGGTCAACCCGACCAAGCCGCTGGCCAACCAGCGCGATCTGGCGCTGGCCTACTCCCCCGGGGTTGCCGCCGCCTGCGAGGCGATCGTCGCGGACCCCCGGGAAGTCAGCACCCTGACCGCCCGCGCCAATCTGGTGGCGGTGCTGACCAACGGGACCGCGGTGCTGGGGCTGGGCGCCATCGGGCCGCTGGCGGCCAAGCCGGTGATGGAGGGCAAGGGGGTCCTGTTCAAGAAGTTCGCCGGCATCGACGTTTTCGATATCGAGGTCAACGAAACCGATGTCGACAAGCTGGTGGATATCGTGGCGGCCCTGGAGCCGACCTTCGGCGGCATCNNGGCCGTGCTGAATGGTCTTAAGGTGGTGGGCAAGTCTCTCCGCGAGGTCCGGCTGGTATCGTCGGGAGCGGGGGCCGCGGCGCTGGCCTGCCTCGACCTGCTGGTGGATCTGGTCGGACTGCCCCTCGAAAACATCACGGTCACGGACCTGGCCGGGGTGGTCTACCAGGGCCGGGTCGAACTGATGGACCAGCGCAAGGCGCGCTACGCCCGCGACACCAGCCAGCGCACGCTGGCCGAGGCGATTGTCGGCGCCGACATCTTCCTTGGCCTGTCGGCGGCCCGGGTGCTGAAGCCCGAGATGGTGGCGGAGATGGCGCCGCGGCCGCTGATCCTGGCGCTGGCCAACCCGACCCCCGAGATTCTGCCCGACGAGGTCCGCAAGGTCCGCAGCGACGCGGTGATGGCCACCGGCCGCTCCGATTTCCCGAACCAGGTCAACAACGTCCTGTGCTTCCCGTTCATCTTCCGGGGGGCGCTGGATGTGGGCGCCACCACCATCAACGAGGCGATGAAGCACGCCGCGGTGGAGGCCATCGCCGATCTGGCCCACGCCGAGTCGAGCGACGTGGTGGCGGCGGCCTACGGCGACGCCCCGCTGAAGTTCGGCCCCGACTACATCATTCCCAAGCCCTTCGATCCGCGGTTGATCGTCGCCATCGCCCCGGCGGTGGCCCGGGCGGCCATGGACAGCGGCGTCGCGACCCGACCGATCGAGGATTTCGATGTCTATCGGGAACGGCTCAGCCAGTTCGTCTACCGCTCGGGCCAGGCCATGCGGCCATTGTTCGCCCGGGCGCGACTCGACCTCAAGCGGGTGGTCTATGCCGAAGGCGAAGACCCGAGGGTGCTCCAGGCGGTCCAGGTGGTGGTGGACGAGGGACTGGCCCGGCCGATCCTGATCGGACGGCGCGAAGTCATGATCCGCCGCATCGCCCGCCACGGTCTGCGGCTGGAAGCCGGTACCGATTTTGACCTGTGCGATCCCGAAAGCGATCCGCGCTACCCCGAATACTGGTCGCTCTATCACCGACTGATGGAACGCCGGGGCATCACCCCGTCCTCGGCCCAGACCGTGGTCCGCACCAACACCACGGTCATCGCGGCGCTGATGGTCCAGCGGGGCGAAGCCGATGCCCTGCTGGCCGGCGCCATCGGCAACGCCGCCGGCCATCTCAGGAACACCATCGACATTCTCGGCCTGCATCCGGGGGTCAGTCACGCCTCGGCGCTCAACGCCCTGATTCTGCGCCGCGGCACCATTTTCCTGTGCGATACCCACGTCAACCACGACCCGACCGCCGAACAGATCGCCGAAATGACCATCCTGGCCGCCGCGGCGGTGCGGCGGTTCCTGATCCAACCCAAGATCGCCTTGGTGTCGCACTCCAATTTCGGCAGTCAGAGCACGCCCTCGGCCATCAAGATGCGTCACGCCCTGGAGTTGATCCTGCGCCGCGCCCCGGATCTGGAAGTCGAAGGGGAAATGCAGGCCCATGCCGCATTGTCCGAAGACATCCGCCACCGGCTGTTCCCCAATTCGCGACTGAAGGGCGAGGCCAATCTGCTGGTCATGCCGTCCCTGGACGCCGCCCACATCGCCCTCAACCTCGCGCGCTCGGTGGCCGACTGTCTGTCGGTGGGACCGATCCTGCTGGGCACCGCCAAACCCGCACACATCCTGAGCCAGTCCGCCAGCGTGCGCGGCATCGTCAACATGTCAGCGGTCGCCGCGGTGGACGCCCAGGTCGCCGCCGACGCCGCCAGCCATCAACCGCCCCCCTTCCCCTGAACACCCCGGCTTTCCGGCGGGCAGCCAATCGGAATCGGTCTGACCAATGGTTGATTTATGATGAATTAAAAGCTTAATGTCGTGGTCGCTGCGGCCAACGGCCCGGCGCCACCGGCGGACCCAACCTCTGGCGCCGGTCCGGGCCCCGGGAAAACAAGTGGATGGCGTACCGCGAACCATCGGTACTATATTGGCGACATGTGGCATTGCGGCAAGCGACGACAAGACTGGTTCAAGCTATAGGAGACGACGGTGCATCAGCCCTATTATGAAAGCATCCTCTTGATTGAAAGGTTGCACCGGCACTTTCTCGAAGTGCTGAAGGTTGAACTGGATCGCCTGGGCTACCAAGATATTAACAATGTCCAAAGTCTGATTCTTTATAACATTGGCGAAGACGAGATGACGGTCGGGGAACTGACCGCCCGGGGCTACTATCTGGGCTCCAACGTCTCGTACAACGTCAAGAAAATGGTCGAGAACGGCTATCTTGGCCAGGAGCGGTCGCCCCACGACCGACGTTCGGTCCGGGTCCGGCTTTCGGATAAGGGATTGGAGCTGCGCGGCAAGATCAAGGCGATGTTCGAGCGCCAGATCGGGGCTCTCGATGCCGCCGGGTTCAAGACCGAGGAGTTCGACCGCTGCAACGAAATCATGCACCGGCTTGAACGCTTCTGGTCGGCCGCCCTTGAATACACCCCTTTCCCTTCGACCGCTCCCGCTTCTGCTTCCGCGACTCTTGAGCCGACCCGCACCGCGCCTCCGGTCTGAATTTCCGCGGCCTCCTGCCCATCCCGGCGCCTTGCTCCGGGACACGACCCCCGGTCAGCCAAAGGCCGGAATTCCCGTGATCGCGCGCCCCAGAATCAGGGCGTGGATATCGTGGGTCCCTTCATAGGTGTTGACGGTCTCCAGGTTAAGAACGTGGCGGATGACGTGATAGTCATCGGCAATGCCGTTGCCGCCCAGGATGTCGCGGGCGGCGCGGGCGATGTCGAGCGACTTGCCGCAGTTGTTGCGCTTGAGCAGGCTGATCATCTCGGGGGCGGCCTGGTGGTCGTCCATCAGGCGGCCGAGGCGCAGGACGGCGTGCAGGCCGAGGGTGATCTCGGTCTGCATGTCGGCCAGCTTCTTCTGCACCAGTTGCGTTGCCGCCAGCGGGCGGCCGAACACTTTCCGCTCGAGCGTGTAGCTGCGCGCCGCGTGCCAGCAGAACTCGGCCGCGCCCAGCGCGCCCCAGGCGATGCCGTAGCGGGCATTGTTCAGGCACGAGAAAGGTCCGCGCAGCCCCTTGACCTTCGGCAGCATCGCATCCGATGGGACAAAGACGTCCTGCAGCATGATCATGCCGGTCACCGAGGCGCGCAGGCTGAATTTGCCCTCGATCTTCGGCGCGCTCAGCCCCTTGGCTCCCTTCTCGATCAGGAACCCGCGAATATCGCCGGCGTCGTCCTTGGCCCAGACCAGGAACAGATCGGCAATGGGGGAATTGGAGATCCAGGTTTTCGACCCATTGAGCACANNCCCCCGTCCGGCTCGGTCAACCCGAAACAGCCCACCCACTCGCCGGTACGCAGAACAGGCAGATAGCGATCCTGCTGGGCCTCGGAGCCGAAGGCATGGATGGGATACATGACCAGCGAGGACTGCACCGACAGCGCGCTGCGATAGCTCGAATCGACCCGCTCCACCTCGCGCGCGATCAGCCCGTAGGCGAC
>PLTC01000202.1:0-502 GCA_003165295.1 Rhodospirillales bacterium
TGGTCGGATTCATGATCCGGGTGTAAATGTTCCCCAGTTCCTGGAGCGCGAACAGGCGGCTCGCATGGCCGGTGTCGTCGAACTGGTACGAGGTGGTCTGATAAATCGGAACCGCCACGGCATTGGTGGCGGAATCGCGCCGGTGACCGGCATGCAGGACGATCGTCTCGGGGTTTTTCCAGGGTCCAGCCATCGGAGTGTCCTTTTGAAATACATTTAATCTGCGTTGAATGCAGGCATTCTACACAGAAGTATTTCCACGTTCCGACGGCCAAGTCAATCGGGCAAAATCA
Organism: Rhodospirillales bacterium; assembly: GCA_003165295.1. Taxonomy (GTDB): domain Bacteria; phylum Pseudomonadota; class Alphaproteobacteria; order Azospirillales; family Azospirillaceae; genus BOG-933. The sequence continues at coordinate 294 of PLTC01000202.1, forward strand.
AGCTTCCGCGGCCAAGGTTCGAGGCCAGGGTTTGAAGGCTCCCCGGGGGTTCGGGATTGCCCGCCGCCCGGACTCCGGGAAGAGCCCCTCTCGCCGTGAAGTCGCGTTCAGGCGGTTTGTCCTTCAATCTGGGCGAACAACAGGGCCGCGGCATGGCTCAGTCTGGCCTGGGCGGGATTGCTTGGGTTGGTGGACGCGGTGGTGCTGGT
>PLTC01000202.1:521-2764 GCA_003165295.1 Rhodospirillales bacterium
GGCATTGGTGAATTGCGACAGCAGGTTATCCAGCCAGTCGGCGCCGCTCTGGGTGGTCGAAGCGGTGGAGCCCGAACTGGTGCCGGTGGCGGTGCCGGATGTCTCGGAGCCGCCGTCGAGCAACGCCTCCAACGGGTCTTCACTGGACGACGAGGACGAGTGGTGGCCGCCGCCATGATGGTGATGGTGCGGATGCACGCTGCCGGTCGCCGACGGGTCCTGAGTCGGATCGGTGGTGGAACTTGCGGTGGCGCTGCCGGTTGTGGCGGTGGCGCTGCCGGTGGCGGTGGTTGCGCCAGTGGCGGCGGTCGCCGGCGTGGCGGTGGTGCCGCCGGTGTTGGCGACGTTCTGATACTGCATCATCAGGCTGGCGATCTGGTTGCTGAGCCAACCCCCGGGGCCGCCGAGGCCGGAGGAAGTGTCGGTGGAACCGGACGAGGAACCGGAAGTCCCCGATGTGCCCGACGCCAGGGCCGAGCCGAAGTTGGAGCCGCTGCCGATGCCGCTGGAACCACCGAACTGGGCGGCAAGTTGTTGCTGGTACTGTAGGGCGTCGAAGGGACTGTTCCCTCCGTAAATGTTCGACGTGGCGGTCATAAGCGTTCTCCCGGCCCTGGGCGGCGATGATCGACGCGGCGCCCGCAAGCGTTCATGGCCATTCCCAAGGCAAACCCCGGGCCAGTCCGGCGCGCGGGATCAAGCGGCTGTTTTCCCTGATCTCNNCCGCCCCGGAGGTCCGGCCCCCGGGCAGAACCTGCCGGGGCGCATCTGCCGGCCGGGCAGAAATTGCCGGAACTCCCTGACCCTTGCGGCCTCGCCGGACGGGTCTCCAACTTCTCATGGAAAAATGCGGAAGACGCCCCGGCGCTCGATCGTCTCCCTGAATCCGCTCGTGAAAAAGCCGATGTCCTCGAGTTTTGCCCCCACCCTGTCGTACTACAGTTGTACTTCCGCGAAATGAGGTGAGCGCGCCTCGGCCGCGGTACGCATCGCCTACGGGTTTCCAATAAAATGAGCAAATTATCCGACAAGAACGCACCGCGGCTCCGGCTGGTGTCCAGCGGTGATATCGATCCGGTCGTCGATCATATTGTCAGGGGCATGTTGACGCCGACCGGTGAGGGTGAGCCATGAGCACGAACCTCTATGATCAGGACTTCTACGCCTGGACCAACGAGCAGGCCGCTTTGCTGCGCTCCGGGAACCTGTCCGCCGCCGACATAGAGAATATCGCCGAGGAAATCGAGAGTATGGGTAAGGCGGAAAGGCGAGAACTGGTCAGCCGTCTTGTGGTGTTGCTGTTGCACCTCCTGAAATGGCAGTTCCAACCGGAGCGTCGGAGCAAGAGTTGGCGGGCGACGATCCGGGTTCAAAGATTCGACCTTTCTGACCACCTTTCGGATAACCCAAGCCTCAAGTCCCAGTTCTCTGAGGCAACCGCGAAAGCATACCGGAATGCCATGATTGAAGCCGCCGCGGAAACCGGACTTCCGGAATCGACTTTCCCTACGACCTGCCCATGGTCGTTCGGGCAGATTATGGACGACGGCTTCTGGCCGGAATGACGGCCTGCCCCATTGGCGCCAGGACACTGGCGTTGCCTTGGATTTTGCAGGGCTCTCGCCCTGCANNTGGGCAGAGCCCACAAAACCCTTTTCATTTCAACGATCTGTCGTGACCTGGACCTCGCCGTCCCCGCGGGCAATCCGTGCCCGCTCCAGGATGACCGGCCGGTCAAGCCCGGCCAGCGCGTCGAGCAGCGCCACCGCGAAGGAACCGGGACCCGCCGCCCGTTCCCGGGCCAGTTCGCCCGCGATGCCGAGGATGGCCATGCCGTGGGTCGCGGCCAGCACCGGGTCGGAATTGACCGCGGCGAAGGCGGCGACGACGGCGGTGGCCGAGCAGCCGAGGCCGGTGACCCGGGCCATCCAGGGGTCGCCGTTCAGGACCCGGAAGCCGTCGCCGGCNNCCGGCGCCGTGTCCCAGAATGAAGTCCACCGGGCCGCTGACGCAGACCGCGCCGCCGAGCCGTCGGGCGAGGCGGCCGGCGGCGTCCCGGGCGTCGTGGGAGCCGGCCGTCGAGTCGACGCCCCGGGTCGCGCCCGCCGCGCCCGCTGCGCCGTCAAGGGCCAGGATTTCCGAGGCATTGCCCCGCACGATGGTCGGCGGTGCCGCCGCCATCAACCGCCGGCAGCTTTCGGTGCGGTAGCGGGTCGCTCCGGCGCCCACCGGGTCGAGCACGA
>PLTC01000039.1 GCA_003165295.1 Rhodospirillales bacterium
CGTCGCCTATGCCGAGCCGGACGCCGAGGAAGCCCGGCTGATTCCGGCCACCACCACGGCACAAATTCACGACTACCTGGCCTCGTTGCCCCAGACCTACCAGACCCGGATCGGCGAGCGCGGCGTCATGCTTTCCGGTGGCCAGCGCCAGCGGCTGTCGATCGCGCGCAGCATCGTGCCCGACCCGTTGATCCTGGTCTTCGACGACGCCACCTCGGCGGTGGATGCCGGGACCGAACATCGGCTGCGCCAGGCATTGCTGGAGGCCACCCGCACCAAGGCCGTGCTGATCATCTCGCACCGCCTGAGTTCCCTCCGGCATGCCGACGAAATCATCGTGCTCGACCGCAGCCGGGTCATCGAACGCGGCAACCACAATGCCTTGCTGGCTCTGGGCGGGTACTACCACGAGCTTTATCACCTGCAATCCGGGTCGGGGGGAGTCCGCGCATGACCATGGGCGATTTCGGGGGCGGCCGGGGCGGCGGGCCGGGCGGCGGCCAGGGCGTGCTGCATCAGGGCATGATCGGCGAGGACATCTTTTCCGCCTTCGACACCCGGATCATCCGCCGCTTTTTCGGCTTCGTCCGGCCGTACCGCTGGAGCCTGGCCGGCACCTTGCTGGTCGTGGTGATCTTTGTCGCAAGTCAGGTCGCGATCCCGATCGCGATCCGCGAGGCGGTCGACGGGGTGGTCGGCACCGGCGCGCGGCTGTCGCTGGAGACGGCGGTGGTGCTGTTCGTGGTGCTGATCGGGGTTAATGCCGTGACCGGCTTCCTCACCGAATTCTGCGCCGCGCGTCTGGCCCAACGGGTGATCTTCGACCTTCGCCGGGCGATGTTCGCCCATCTTCAGGATGTCTCGCTGACCTTTCTTGACCAGACCCATGTCGGCCGCCTGATGTCGCGCCTGCAAGGCGATGTGAACGCGCTGCAGGAGTTCCTGGAAACGTCGGTGTCGGCGATCGGCGATGCGGTTCTGCTGGTCGGCATCATCGTGGTGCTGCTGGCGATGAACACGCACCTGGCCTTGCTCACCCTGGTGGTGCTGCCGGCTCTGGTCGCGGTCCGGGCGGTGTGGCTGCCGCGGGTCAAGGACACCTTCCGCCGCGCCCGCGACGCCTCGTCGATCGTCAACGGCGCGCTGGCCGACAACATCAACGGCATCCGCACGGTTCAGGAGGCGCGCCGCGAAGCCGCCAATTTCGCCGACTTCAAGGCCAAGGCGGATCAGAACTTCGAGGCTCAGATCGCCTCGTCCCGGGCGGCCCAGGTCATGGTCCCGACCGTGGACCTCCTGACCGGGGTGGCCCAGGCGGTGGTGGTGGTGGTCGGCGGCGGCGAGGTGCTGGGCGGCAGCCTCGATGTCGGCGTCATGGTCGCCTTCATCTTCTACGTTCAGCGATTTTTCGATCCGATCCGCACGCTGTCCCAGCAATACACGGTGATGCAGCGCGCGATGGCCGCCGGCTATCGCATCTTCGAGGTGCTGGACGTGCCGGTCTCGATCCGGGAGCGGACGGACGCCGTGACCCTGGACCTGCGGGAACCGTCGATCGAATTCGACCACGTCACCTTCGGCTACAAGCCCGGCCAGCCGGTCCTGCACGATATCAGCTTCACGATCGAGCCGGGACAGACCGTCGCGCTGGTCGGCCCGACCGGGTCGGGCAAAACCAGCGTCACCGCCCTGCTGCATCGCTTTTATGAGGTCTGGCAGGGGGCGGTCCGGATCGGCGGCCATGATGTCCGGGATGTGACCCTGGACAGCCTCGGCCGCACCGTGACCATGGTCTTGCAGGAGCCGTTCCTGTTTACCGGCACCGTGCTGGAAAACATCCGCTATGCGCGCACCACGGCCAGTCGCGACGAGGTGATCGCCGCCGCGAAATCGGTCTGCGCCCACGACTTCATCATGAGCCTGCCCCAAGGCTACGACACCCCGCTCGGCCAGCGGGGCCAGAACCTGTCGATCGGCCAGCGCCAGTTGCTCAGCTTCGCCCGCGCGCTGGTCGCCGACCCGCGCATCCTGGTTCTGGACGAAGCCACCGCCAGCGTCGACAGCCTGACCGAGTTGGACCTCCAGGAGGCGCTCAAAGTGCTGCGGCGCGGGCGCACCAGCGTCATCATCGCCCACCGTCTCGCCACCGTGCGCGATGCCGATCGGATCATCGTGCTCACGGCGGGGCGAATCGTCGAACACGGCAGCCACGACCAATTGGTTGCCGCCGGCGGCCTTTACGCCGACCTTTATCTCAAATGCCACTCGTCCTTCGACGAAGTGATTGCCGGGGAACCGGGAGGTTATTCGGGCAGCAGGTCATAGTGACGTCGGCAGCCGGGCAACGCCAGCATCCGCGCATACCAAACCCCAACCGCCGGCCAGTCGGCCAGGGTCATACCGGCTTCATCGATCAGGTCGATCAGCGGAAAGGCCGCGATGTCGGCGATGGTGGGCCGGCCACCGACCAAAAACGTGCTGTGTTTCAGCGCGCCGTCGAGAATGCCGAGCGCGGTCATCGAGCGCCCGTCCCACCATGACATCACGCTCGCGTCCCAATTGAGCACGCGAGCGGCGCGCGATCGTTGAAGGGCGAGCAGGCCGTCCGCGATCCAGCCCATCCACTCGGCGATCTGCCAGCGTTCCTCGGGCTCAACCGCGCCAAACTGCCCGGTTTGTTCGGCGAGCCAGGTCAGGATCACCATCGATACCGCCAGTGTGGTATTGCCCTGGACGAGCACCGGGACCATGCCGAAATGGCCACGGGACTGGATTTCCGGCGGCGGACGGGCGCCGTCGCGCAGATCGACTTTACGGAATTCATAAGGAATACCGGCCATGGACAGGTAAAGCGCAACCCGGGCAGTCGGCTGTGACTGACGGTTGCCGTAAAGGATAATAGGGGGCTGGTTCAAGGCATTCCGTCGTTCAGGCTGGAAGATGGGGCCGACTCACGGATCGCCGGTGTCGGCGCTGACGCGACGCGATGCGGACCCTAAGTCGGGCGGTCCACAGTTTGCCAACAAGGAGCAGCACGTCGATCCAATACCCGGTGCGGGCTTTGACCGGATCGGCTCACGGAGCAATTGGAACTCGGATGATGCATAATTTATAGCCTGACGGATCGTGTGTTTCCGGGCCGTTTGAGCAATACCGCCGACTTTCGGCATCGCTCGGCCCCTGACGGGATCAAGCCGCCTTGCGTGGGCGACAGTGGCCGGTGTCCCGCAAGGCACGACCAGAACCGGTCATGCAGCCAACCATAGACCGAATCGTGATATAAATTCAATAAGATAACGCCCATCGCGGCGGAACCGGCGCTTCACCCCAATCGATACCATTCGGACTTGCAGGGGTCACCGCTTGCGGACCATCGGCGACACGTTCTCCACCGGTCGCTGCCGACGATGCCGACCGCAGCAACGATGAAGACGACCTCGATCCCCTCGAGGAGCGCCGCCTTGAACGTCGTCGCGACGGCGATGGGGTCGACGAGCCCCGCCGCCCGCCGGATCGCCTTGCGCAGCCAGCGCATGCCGAACCGCACCCGCAAGGTGCCGACAACCGGTTGGAGAGGGCCGATCGGGTTCAGGGACAGCAGCGGGCCGAGCGCCAGCACGATGATCGGCGCCTCTACCGCCTCGACCAGGAGCGCAAAGAAGGCGGCCAGCAAAGCAGGACCGAAATTGGTCAGGTCAAACAACGGGGGCCTCCTCCCATACCGCCAATGAGCGTCGGCTTTCAGTCCTACCCCGATTTGCCGGTTCTGACGGTTGCCTTGCCCGTCCCCGACATGACCCGTGCGGGATCATCCCGGCGCGACCCCCGGTGGGGGAAAGCGGCGGCCAAATGGTCCAGCAGCGCGGTCCAATGCCGTTCTGCCGCGTCACGGTCATAGGCCGGGCTGTCGGCGACGGCCCAGCCATGGCGCGCCGGATAGACCTCCCCCCGGAATACGACTCCCGCCGCCGTCAGTGCCGCTTCCAGCCGCGCGATGGCGTCGGGCGGCATCGAGGCATCGTCCGTCGCATAACCGAAATAAAGCCGGGCGCGAATCCCGGCCGCGCGCAGATGCGGGCTGTCCGGCGCCTCGGTCGCCAGCCGGCCACCGTGGAACGATGCCGCCGCCACGATCCGCTCGGGGAAGTCCGCCGCAGCCTGCAAGGCGATACCGCCGCTCAGGCAATAGCCGACATGCCCCGGATGCATGTCGTGTTACTGCCGGGCCATTTTTCCGGCCTAATGTAGCAACCGCCGCCAAAGTGTGGCGGTGGCGGTGGTGTCGGCGAACGCCTGTTCGGCCGCCTGCAACCGGTCATGGACCAACCGACCGAGGCCACCCGCCATCCCCGCCGACGGGGCGGTTTTCGGCAGATTCCTTTTCCGCCAGCTTGACCACCAGTTCCAACAGGCCGGGGAACAGCGCGTCGATCTCGTCCTTGCGCACCACGTTGCGGTGTTCAACACCGCGCTTGGTGGTACGGATCAACCCGGCCTGGCGCAGCATCCGAAAATGGTTGGAGAGCGTCGACTTGGCGATGCCAGGGCACGGAGACGCCTCGGCACACGACATGCAGCCCTGCCCCTTGAGCAAGCCAACGACGATAAGCAGGCGCACGGGATCGGCCAGCGCCCCGAGGAGGCCGACGAGCGTGATGTTTTCCGTCGAGGGATGAACCAGAAGCGACATGGTAAAACCCTAACGACGCGGTTGACAAAGTTCAATAGTCCCATAATATCGAACTACTGAACTAAACGGGCCTATTTCCCCATCAACCCAATCCCCACCCAGGAGCAAGCCCATGAGCCGGAAACTCGCAGGAAAGGTCGCCGTCGTCACCGGTGCCTCCAAAGGTATCGGTTCCGCCATCGCCCGGGCACTCGCCGCCGAGGGCGCCAGCGTCACCGTCAATTATGCGTCCGACAAGGCGGGCGCCGAGCGGGCCGTCGCCGAAATCCAAAAAGCCGGCGGCAAAGCGATCGCCGTCCAGGGCGATTTGCGCCAGCAGGCCGACATTGCCCGCCTGTTCACGGCAACCCTCGACGCCTTCGGCCGCCTGGACGTGCTGGTGAACAATGCCGGCGTCTACGAGTTCGCGCCGTTGGCCGAAATCACCGAGGAGCATTACCGCAGGCATTTCGACCTCAATGTGTTCGGGCTGCTGATGGCGACGCGCGAGGCCCTGAACCACTTCGGGCCCGAGGGTGGCAGCGTGATCAACATCAGTTCGACCGTCACCTCGATCACGCCGCCAAACAGCGCGGTCTACACCGGCACGAAGGGCGCCGTGGATGCGATGACCGGCGTCCTGGCAAAAGAACTGGCGCCGAAAAACATCCGGGTCAACGCGATCAACCCCGGCCTGATCGAAACCGAAGGCACGATTTCCGGCGGCCTCGCCGAAGGCGACATGCGCGGCTGGATCGAAGCAACTACGCCGCTGGGTCGCATCGGCCAGGTCGATGACATCGCGCCGGCGGCGGTTTATTTCGCCTCGGACGATTCGAAATACGTCACCGGCGAATGCCTGCGCGTCGCGGGCGGTTTGCGCTGAGGCGAGCCGGAGGATTTGAAGTGCCCCCCGGCGCGCACCCGGGGGGCTCTCTTGCCGACTGAAGCGCCATGGAAAAACCCAACAGGCGCTCCTGCAGGAAATGTGGCTTGGAAGAAGATTGAAACCTACCAGCTTGATCTTATTGTTGACTGTATCGTCGAGATGAAGGAACGGTTTTAACGGAGCCTCCTGTCCGGGGCCGCGTTGCCCCGCCGGATTATCGAATGACAGCAGGTCGATCGCCATTGGACTTTGATGCGACGAAGACCTCCACCGACATCCCCTGAAAGACGTCGGGCGTTCCCATGAAACTGCCGGCGACCGGCATCACCTGCCGGATGTCGCGGGCGACCGCGACCGGGATCAGATTAAAGCCGCCGATGCTGCGGTTGGTCGGGTCGAAGGTGATCCAGCCTGCCCCCGGCACATAGACTTCCGCCCAGGCATGGGTCGATCCGGCGTTGCTGGAGCCGACCAGGGCCTGATTGGGGTTGTAAAGATAGCCCGAAACGATCCGCGCCCCAAAGCCGAGACAGCGCGCCGCCTCGACGAACAGCAGTGCGAAATCCCGACAGGAACCCCAGCCGCGATCGAGAGTCTCGGTCGGCGACTGGGTACCTTCGTCCTCCCGGGACTGATAGCGGATCGATGACGAGACACCGGTGCTCAGGTCTTTGAGCAGCGACAGCGTGTCGGTCCGGGTACCCCGGACGAACGCCCGGGTCCAGGCCGGCAATCGCCCCCGTGCATCGGGGTATTGCGGGATCGCCAACGCCCCAAGGTCGGTCCATTCGTCGGCGGCGTATTCGAAGGGATAGGAGATCGCAGAAGGAGCGATGGTGAAGATCGGCCAGGCAACGGCGTTAAGTTGAAGTTCAGCGACGCTGTCAATCACCAGAACATCGGACACGGTCTGAAAGCTGGCCGTGGCGACGGTATTGCCGAAGACATCCTGTGCCCATGTCAGCATCGCGGTCGGCGCCATCGTCACGGCGATGGAAATCAGCCGAAGATCGCGGCTTTCCCGGGGACGAAGCATCAAGCGGTGCGGCCCAAGACTGACCGGCTGTCGGTAGCGATACATTGTGAGGTGATGAATCGTGAGCGCGATCAACGAAACCTCCTCCTGCAAAGGTCGCGGCGTGGGCGCAGGCGCCCGCTACGTTTGGGCCGCCGACCCCGTGGCCTCCAGCCGCCGCTTGCGCCATGTGCCCAGACGATCGAGGTACAGATAGACCACCGGCGTCGTGAACAGGGTCAGCGCCTGGCTCACCAGCAAGCCGCCGACCATGGCATAGCCGAGGGGCCGGCGGAGTTCGGCGCCGGTGCCGCCGGCCAGCATCAGCGGCAAGCCGCCGATGATCGCGCACATCGTCGTCATCATGATCGGGCGGAANNCATGATGCCGTTCTTCTTGACGATGCCGATGAGCATGATGATGCCGATCAGCGCGATGACGCTGAGGTCGTAGCCGAACAGCATCAGCATCACCAACGCGCCGACTCCGGCCGAGGGCAGGGTCGACAGAATGGTCAGGGGGTGAATGAAGCTCTCATAAAGCACGCCCAGGATCAGATAGACCACCAGCAGTGCCGCCGCAATCAAATAGGGCTGGGTGGCCAGCGACGTCTGGAAGGCCTGCGCCGTACCCTGGAACGAGCCGGTCAGGGTCGTGGGAACGCCGAGACCCGTCTCCACCTGCTGAATCGCCGTCACCGCGTCGCCCAGCGCCACCCCACCCGCCAGATTGAAACTCACCGTCACCGCCGGGAACTGGCTCTGATGGTTGATGGCGAGGTAGGCGGTTTTGGTCATGTCCAGGTGGACGAAGGTCGACACCGGCACCTGCCGTCCGGTGAGCGGCGAGGTCAGATAAAGCGTGTCGAACAGCCGCGGATCCGTCTGCAAGCCCGGGGTGACCTCCAGAACCACATGATAGCTGTTGAGCTGGGTGAAATATTGCGCCACCTGACGCTGGCCGATGGCGTCGTAGATGGTCGCGTCGATCAGCGTCGGCTGGATACCGAAGCGTGCCGCCCGGTCACGATCGATGGTCAGGGTCGCGGTGGCGGCATTGGCCTGTTGATCGCTGGTGACGTCGGCAAGCAGCGGCAGCCCTTGAAGCTTCGCCAGCAGCCTGGGCGCCCAGACGTCGAGTTCGTCGAGATCGGCATCCTGGAGCGTGTACTGGTACTGGGTCCGGCCGAGTCTGCCGCCGACCTTGATATCCTGGAGCACCTGGAGATAGAGGTTGGCGCCCGCTATGGTCGCCAGCCTGGGGCGCAGCCGGGCGATGATCTGGTCGGCGCTGGCCCCCCGCTGCGCCTGGGGCTTCAGATTGATGTAGAAGGTGCCGCTGTTGAAAGTCGAGGCCCCGGCGCTGGTGCCGACGCTCGCCACGTCGGGATCCCGGCCGATGATCCCGGTCATCGCGTCGAGATGCCGCCACATCGCGGCGGACGAAATGTCCTGCGCGCCCTCGGCACTGCCGAAGATCGAGCCGGTGTCCTGCTCCGGAAAGAAGCCCTTGGGGATGATCACGAAGAGAACCCCGGTAACCGTCAACGTGCAGAGGAACACGCACAGCGTCAGCAGGCGATATTCGAGAACGCGCTTCAGCGCCCGCTCGTAGCCCGCCAGAAGCCGGTCGAACATTCTCTCGAAAAACAGATAGACCCGGCCGTGACGGACCTCCCGGCCGCTCCTGAGAAAATGGGCGCACATCATCGGGGTCAGGGTCAGCGCGATGGTCCCCGAGACCAGAATTGCCACGGTTACGGTCACGGCGAATTCCTGGAACAGCCGGCCGACGATGCCGCCCATCAGCAGCAGCGGGATGAACACCGCCACCAGCGACAGGCTGATGGAGACGATGGTGAAGCCGATCTCGCCGGCACCCTTGAGCGCGGCGTCCAACGGCGTCAGGCCGGACTCGATGTGGCGGACGATGTTCTCCAGCATGACGATGGCGTCGTCGACGACGAAGCCGACGGCGATCGAAAGGCCCATCAGGGAGAGATTGTCGAGGCTGTAACCAAGCAGATACATGGCCGCGAAGGTCCCTGCCAGCGACAGCGGCACCGCGATGCCGGGAATGATGGTCGCCCAGGGGCTGCGCAGAAACAGAAAGATCACCGCGACCACCAGGACCACGGTGATCCCGAGCGTGGCCTCCACGTCGGCGACCGAGGCGCGGATGGTCTGGGTGCGATCGGCCAGGATCGTCACGTCGACGGCCGCGGGGATCGTGGCCTGGAGGCGCGGCAAAGCCGCCTTTACCTGATTGACGGTATCGATGACGTTGGCCCCGGGCTGCTTGAACACCGCCAGCAGGATGCAGCGCGTGCCGTTGGCCCAGGCCGCAAGCTTGGTATTCTCCGGCCCGTCCACCGCCCGACCGATGTCGCGGATGCGCACCGGCGCGCCGCCCCGATAGGCCACGATCACGTCGTTCCACGGCGCCGCGGTCAGAATCTGGTCGTTATCGTAGACCGCGAAGCTCTGCCGCTCGCCGTCGAAGGTGCCCTTGGGGGCGTCGGCCGTGGCCGCCACCATCTGTGCCCGGATATCCTCAAGACCGAGACCGAGCGAGGCGATCCTGGCGGGATCCAGTTGGACCCGTACCGCGGGTTTTTGCTGGCCGTTGATCGTGACCTGGGCCACGCCGCTGATTTGCGACAGTTGTTGAGCCAGAACCGTATCGGCGAAGTCGTCGACCACCGTCAGCGGCAGCGAGGCCGAGGTCAGCGCCAGCAGCAGGATCGGCGAGTCCGCCGGATTGACCTTCCGGTAGCTCGGCGGGCTCGGCAGATTGGCCGGCAACTGGCCACCGGCGGCGTTGATCGCCGACTGGATGTCGCCGGCCGCGGCATCAATGTTCCGATCCAGGTCGAACTGCACGGTGATCGAACTCGAACCAAGAGAACTGGTCGAGGTCAGCTCGGCCACCCCGGCGATCAGGGAGAACTGCCGCTCCAGGGGCGCGGTCACGCTCGCGGCCATGGTCTCGGCGCTGGCCCCCGGCAGCGCCGTCGAGACCTGGATGGTGGGAAAATCGACCTGGGGCAACGGCGCGATCGGCAGCAGCGGAAACGCGGCAACCCCGGTCATCAGCAGGCCGATGGCCAGCAGCGCGGTCCCGATCGGGCGGCGGATGAAGGGTTCCGAGAGGCTCATGGCGGTGGCGGGGCGGCCGGGACGATCTTGACGCGCGTGCCCGGACGAAGCTTCAACTGGCCGTCGATCACCACCCGCTCTCCGGCGGCGATGCCGGAGTCGATCAGCGACAGGGGGCCGGTGGCGTTGGCCGTCGAAACCTTGATCGGCCGCATCTCGGCGGAATCGTCGGCCTTGACGACATAGGCAAAGACGCCTTGGGGACCGCGCTGCACGGCGGCGGCAGGGACCGTGACCGAACCATGGCGCGTCTCGACCAACAGCCGCACGTCGACGAACTGCCCCGGCCAAAGGGCATGATCCGGGTTCGGGAACGTCGCCTTCAACAGGATGGTGCCGGTGGTCTGGTCGATCTGATTGTTGATCAGCAGCAGGGTACCCCGGCCCAGGACCGCGCCGTCGTCCCGGTTCGTGGCGGCGGCCGTAAGACTTCCCGCCGCCATCTGCCGGTTGACCGCCGTGAAATCGTCCTCAGGCAGGGTGAACAGCACCGAGATCGGTTCGATCTGGGTCAGCACCACCAGACCGGTGGCATCGGTGGCATGGACCATGTTGCCGGCGTCGATCATCCGTACACCGGTACGTCCGGCGATCGGCGCGATAATCCTGGTATAGCCGAGTTGAAGGACGGCATAGTCGATCTGCGCCTGGTCATTCCTGATCGTCGCCACGTCCTGCGCGACCAGCCCGAGTTGCGTATCGCGCTGCTGGGCCGTGACCGCGTTCAGCGCGGCCAGCCCCTGATAACGCTGCAAGTCGAGCCTGGCATTGGCGAGCAGCGATTCATCGCGCGCCTTGGCCGCGACCACCTGATCAAGCTGCGCCTGAAACGGCCGGGGATCGATTTGGGCCAGCAGATCGCCGGCCTTCACATCCTGCCCCTCGACGAACACCACCTTGTCCAGGGCTCCGTCGACGCGAACCCGGACCGTCACGGTATTGTAAGCCTGAACCGTGCCGAGCCCGGTGAGATAAACCGGAACATCGCCGGCTTGCGCCACCGCCGCGACCACCGGAACCGGGACAACAGTCGGCACCACCGGAGGTATGAACCAGTCCCTCGCGAAAGGCCACAGCCCAAGTCCGCCCAGGCCGGCCAGGACACCGATCAGAATCAGCCATCGGAGGCGATGCCGCGATCGCGCGGGCGCGCCAACGGCAACATGAGGCGTGGCGACGTCTGATATCGCAACACAGGCGGTCACCTCGCGCCTGCCGAATCCTGGCGGCTTCGCTCCCGGGCAAACCCCGGGCAACTAACGATGGGAATTGCCATCGTCGCTCCTCGTGCCGTTTGATCCAACATCGGCAAGTGCGGCGGTTGCGCCTCGCCGATCCTCAAGCCGAGCCCTAAATTTCCCATTTTCTGGATTTCGAGGGCTTTGCTTCAACATATGATGGTAACGGATCGGACGGCAACGCCACAGCCTCGGAAACTACCTATGACCCGACCATCCGGGAATTCCCATTTTTGGACTTCGAGGGCTTTGCTTCGACATCTGATGGCAACGGACCGGACGGCGACGCCACAGCCTCGGAAACTACCTATGACCCGACCATCCGGGAATCACCGCAGCGAGTAGTTTCCGAGTCTGGAGCCGTCGTTCCGGCTCCGCGTATGCTGCCGCCGATCAAGCAGCGACCGGCCGTGGCAGCACCTTATGCCGGTCCCGGCAGATTTTCATCCAGACACACCTTGCTAAGGAATACTCCCAACATGACGGACTCACCCGTGGTAAATCAGGTCAAAAGCAATACCGACGTTCTGACCAGGAGCGGCAATGCCGCCATCTCCGGCTTTCAGGAGTTGGCCAAGGCTTATCAGGAATTGGCGACCCGAAACGCCGAGCGGCTCACCGCCTCGCTCCAGGCCCTGGCCGCCGTGAGGACGCCGTCCGAGTTCGCCGAGTTGCAGCGGAAGCTGATCACGGAAGGCGTCGATGCCGCGGTCAGTGACAGCAGCAACATCGCCAGATTGACCGCTGCCGTGTTCGCCGCCGCCTTCGAGCCGGTGCAAAAGCAGGTCGAGGTCCTGCAAGGCAGCTTCAAGAAATAATACCAGGTTTTGGATGACGGCTTCTCATCCGAATTTGGTATCGCCGGCGACTGCCGCCATGCCGCCCACACAGCGAAGCCGGGCCGGCGGCGCCGGTGCCGGCTTCCCGGGTGGCTTATCAACCCAGCGTGTCTCGAATTCTCCGTCTCCGGACACGCTGGGATTTGCTCCGAAGCCAAGAGGTCAGGCGTGGACACGGGTTCGTTTGCAACCATGATCGTTGGCCTGTTTGCGATTACCGCGCCGGTCGCCGTTCTGCCTATTTTTGTCGCGGTGACCGCCGGGCAATCCGACGGACAGCGGCGCCGGACCGCCTTGACCGCCACCGGAACCTACGTCGTCGTCTGTCTCGCAGGGCTGTTTGTCGGCAACGCGGTCATGAACCTTTTTGGGGTCAGCGTGGCGGCTTTGCGGGTTGCCGGAATGGCGGTCATCGCGGTTATCGGTTGGCAAATGTTGAACGCACCGACTCCCTCGGATCATGGCGCGTCGCCGGATCATGGCGCGTCGGGCAACGGCGGAACCGCCGGCCAGGGCATGGCACCGGGGCGCACGCACTTTCACCACGCCGCCTCCAACACCAAGGTTTCGGCGGCCGACTCCACCAGGCGGATGCCGATACCCTCGCCGTTGCGGGTGGGCATCATGCCCTTGGGCTTTCCGATCTATGCCGGCCCGGGCGTGCTGTCCGTCATCTTCGCCTGGGGTAGTGGCCCCAAGCCGGTGTACATCGCGGCGCTGGTGGCGATCCTGGTCAACGCCATGCTCATTATCGTCCTGGATTTCCTCGCCGCCCCGATCAGCCGGTTGATCGGGACCGAGGGCCTGTTGGTGACGGAGAAGGTCTTCGGGTTGGTCGTCGTGGCCATCGCCGTGACCGGCATGGCCAGCGGGTTGCTGGTGCTCTTCCCGGGCCTTGGCAGCGGACTCATAAGGACGGGCTGAGCGCCGAAGCCGCACGCCGGACAAAGCGCATGGGGTCCCGGGCTTTTCGCCCGGGTAATACCGGCGAGCCCTGAGAGTGGCCCATGGCGGCTTCGCCCCATATGCGCCAGGATACGACAGGTCATTGGAATGAAACACTTTTATGGGCTTTGCCCACACCCGCAAAGGGCCAGCCGCCCTTTGAACCCGTGAGTTTTGAAGGCCAAGGGGGCGGGACACCGGGATAATCGGGGTTGACATTCCGCCACGGGAACCGCACCGCCGGCCCCGGCCCGACGCGACCCGTCGGCATCCCGAATTGTTAATCCCGGCTTCACCGCCATGTCATGAATAATCCTTCAGGATTTAATGTTACGGGCCATATCCAAACCATCGGACACCCGATCCGGTCTGGTCCAAAGCAGGTCTCGATTTCACCTCGGGGAAAACTTGCCTGCCCTTGACTGCGTTACGCGGGTATGCCAGCCTGGGTCTGGTGTTTAACTGGTCGCCGAGGCTCCCCTGTCGCGCCATACCGAGACCGAACTCAAGCTGGCGGTGGCTCCCGATCGGCTTGATGACATCACCGAAACGATGGTGGTGGTCTGTCGTCGCAGCGGCGAAGTTGTCGTTTCGCCGTTGCATGCCATCTATTATGACACGCCCGACCGCCAGCTTCTGGCGCAGCGGGCGGTGCTGCGGGTGCGACGAACCCCAAGTGGGCAGGTCCAGACCCTCAAGGCAGGTAACGGCCTGTCCCGGGGCGAATGGGAATGGCCCGTAACCGGCTCCGTCCCCGACCTGACCGTCATCGCCGAAGCCGGCGCCCAGGCTGTGATCGCCGGGCTCGACGCCGCCCTGCTGGTGCCGATGTTCGAAACCCGGTTCGAGCGCCGGGCGGTGCTGCTCGACCAGGGCGCCATTGAGCTGGCGGTGGACCGGGGCGAGATCATCGGGCCGGACGGGAGCATCGCCCCGATCTCGGAAATCGAACTGGAGTTAAAGGCCGGGGAGTCGGCCGACCTTTACCGGCTGGCCCAGGCCCTGGCCGATTCGGTACCGCTTTGGATCGAACCGCGGAGCAAGGCCGCCCGCGGTTTCGCTCTGGCCGCCCACGAACCGCCGGGTCCGGTCAAAGCCCAGCGGATCCCCTTCGGACCGGCCACCACCGTCGATTCGGCTATGGCCGCCATCCTGGGCGCCTGCTTCGGCCAGTTCACCGCCAACCTGCCCTGCGTGCTGGCCGGAGACGATCCCGAAGGCATCCATCAGGCCCGGGTCGGCCTCCGGCGTCTGCGCTCGGCGCTCAGCCTGTTCCGGTCCCTGCTGCCGCAGACCCAGACCGCGTGGCTCGGCTGTGAAACCCGGTGGCTGGCCGGAATTCTCGGTCCGGCCCGGGACTGGGACGTGTTCCTGAGCGAACTGGCGGCGCCGGTGCGGGAGGCTTTCATCGTCCACCCCGAACTTCACGCGGATCTGACCATGCTCGAGGAAGCGGCGTTGGCGCAGCGCCACCTCGCCGGCGAGGTGGCGCGCGAAGCCCTGCTCTCTCCCCGTCACACCGCCTTTCAGCTCCAGTTCGGCGAATGGCTGGAAAGCCGGGGCTGGCGGGCGCAGCCGGTCACCCCGGTTTCGGCCCGACTGTTCCGGCCGCTGGAAGAACTGGCCGGCCCCCTGCTCGACCGCCGGCATCGCAAGGCACGTCGGACCGGGGCCCACTTCGCCGAGCTGCCCTACCCCCTCCGTCACCTGCTGCGCATCGCCCTCAAAAAGCTGCGTTACGCCGTGGACTTCTTCCGCGCCCGGTACGACGAACGGCAGGTCGGGCCGTATCTGGAACAGCTCGGCGCCTTCCAGGATACGCTTGGCCACCTCAACGACGTGGCCACTGCGGCGCGTCTGGTACCGAAGCTGGACTGCGCCCCGGCCACCGCCGCCAGCCTCGAACGGGCCATGGGAATCGTCATCGGCTGGCACGGCCGCGCCTTGGCCCTGCGCGAGCGCCAACTGATCGCCGAATGGGAAGAATTCCGTAGCGCCAAGCCGTTCTGGGTGCGTCCGGGCCATGGCGACAGGCGGTCCACATGACCCGGGGCACCGGCGATCACGATACCCACCGCCGGTCCCGGCGGCACTACCGGCACAGATCCCGTTAAGGACGCTCCCCCCCCATGCGGCTTCCGCCCGGGACGGAACCGGAGCCGACTGCCCGATCCGCCGCTCGACCTGGCTGCACCAGCCCCGCCCGGTTGGCCGCGGCCGGGATTCTGCCGATCGGGCGACGTCCTCCCGATCGCGGTCAAGGGTGTGGCGGACTGCCGCGGTCAGAGGCTCCGAGAGTGCCCTTCCGGGGGCGATTTTCGTCCGCGTGGCTACCCGGTGGCGATCCGTGACGCCGGGGCTATCGGGACCATGCCGCCAGCCCCTTGAAAAACTGGTGCCGCAGACAGGAATCGAACCCGTGACCTTCTGATTACAAATCAGTTGCTCTACCGACTGAGCTACTGCGGCGACCTTGGCTGAGGGTAGCGCCGTGGCGCCGATTTCGCAAGGTTTGCCATCGACAGCCAGCGGTTCTCAATGC
>PLTC01000292.1 GCA_003165295.1 Rhodospirillales bacterium
GCCCCGACGTCCTCGACCCGGCCCTGCTCCGGCCCGGCCGCTTCGACCGGCAGGTGGTAGTGCCCAATCCCGACATTCTCGGCCGGGAAAAGATTCTCAAGGTCCATATGCGCAAGGTCCCGCTGGCACCCGATGTCGACGCCCGGGTGATCGCCCGGGGGACCCCCGGCTTTTCCGGCGCTGATCTCGCCAATCTGGTCAACGAGGGGGCCTTGCTGGCAGCGCGATTGAACAAGCGCGTGGTCAGCATGTCCGAATTCGAGGCCGCCAAAGACAAGGTGATGATGGGCGCCGAACGTCGTTCGATGGTTATGACCGACGAGGAAAAGAAGCTGACCGCCTACCACGAGTCCGGCCATGCGGTGGTTGCCTTGCACTGCGTCGACAGCGACCCGATCCACAAGGCCACCATCATCCCGCGCGGCCGGGCGCTGGGCATGGTCATGCGCCTGCCTGAAGGCGACCGCATTTCCCTGTCGAAGGCCAAACTTGAGGCCGACCTGGCGGTGGCCATGGGCGGGCGCATCGCCGAAGAGCTGATCTTCGGCCGCGAACGGGTGACCACCGGCGCCTCGTCGGACATCAAGATGTCCACCGATATCGCCCGTCGGATGGTCACGGAATGGGGCATGTCGGAAAAGCTTGGCCCGCTCCTGTACGGCGAGCCCCAGCAGGAGGTGTTCCTGGGTCATTCGGTCACCCAGCACAAGAACATGTCTGATGCCACCGCCCGCACCGTCGATGAAGAGGTGCGCCGGATCGTTGATACCGCCTACAATCATGCGGCCCGGCTGCTCAACGAGCACCTCGACCAGCTTCATACTTTGGCCAAGGGCCTGCTCGAGTACGAGACGCTGAGCGGTGATGAAATCCGGGCGCTGCTACGCGGCGAAACCATCGTCCGGGTGGAGCGGAACGATGGACCGCCGCCCCCCAAGCCCAGCGCCGGCCGCCGGACCTCGGTCCCCACCACCGGCACCAAGGATTCCGGCCTGGACCCGGAGCCGCTGGGGACCTGACCCCCCCTTCCCTGCCCTGTCCTTCCCCACTCCCTCTCCCGGTCCCCCCGGGAGAGGGTCAGGATTCGTGAATGGTCCCGGCCCTGACCCGCTTTTGCCCCGTGCCCGGGGCGAACGCCCGTCTCTATCTCCGTCCGATGGGGCTGTTGCCGGTCACCGCGGCACCAGGGGCCTGGGCACTGGCCGGAGGACGTTTCGCCTTTTCCCTGGCCGAGTTGATCGTCCGCGACGGCCCCGCCATCCACCGGATCCTCGCGCCCGTGCCCGAGATTCTCTCCTGGGGCCGGAACGCGGGCAGCGCCGTGGCCGAGCGTCTGGAGACGCTGCTGGCCGCACTCACGGCGCCGCGTCCGCCGCTGGCCGGGTTGTCGTTGGACCGGCCACGGCTGATGGCCGTTCTCAACGTCACGCCCGACAGCTTCTCCGATGGCGGCACCTTTCTCGACCCCGGCGCGGCAATCATCCGGGGCGACGTCCTGCGCGCCGCCGGAGCCGATTTGATCGACGTCGGCGGCGAGTCGACCCGGCCCGGCGCCGCTCCGGTGCCGGCCGAGGAGGAATTGCGGCGCGTGCGGCCGGTGATCGCCGCCCTCGCCGCCCGAGGCGCCCGGCTGTCCGTCGACACCCGCCACGCCGCGGTGATGGCCGGGTCCCTGGCTGCGGGCGCAAGCCTGATCAATGACATTACCGGGCTGGCCGGTGATCCCGAAAGCCTGCCACTGCTGGCGGCACGCAACGCCCCGGTGGTGCTGATGCACATGCAGGGTGAACCCGGCACCATGCAGGACACGCCCCGGTACATCGATGCCGCCCTGGACGTTTACGACTGGCTGGAGGCCCGGGTCGCGGCTTGCCGGGCCGCCGGAATACCACTGGCAAACATCGCGGTGGATCCCGGGATCGGCTTTGGGAAAAGTGTCAACCACAACCTGGAGTGCCTCCGTCACCTCAGTCTGTTTCACGGGTTGGGCATGGCGCTACTGGTCGGGGTGTCGCGCAAGCGCTTCATCGCCGCGCTCAGCCGGGACGAGCCGCCGATGGAGCGGTTACCCGGCACCTTGGCGGCCGGTCTCGAAGCGGCGGCCCAAGGTGCCCAGATCTTGCGTATCCATGATGTCGAAGCCTTCGCCCAGGCGCGTGCGGTTTGGGAAGGCTTGCATCCCGCAGCCTGAGCGGGGCGAGGGGCTGCGCAACAACCCGACACGGGACAATCGGCCGTCCGGTCCGACCACGGTGCTTGACGGGCGCCGTGAGAAGGGGAAGATGGCGACGGGACTTCGCCGTGCTGCGACCGTCCCCGGTGAAGGACTGAACCGCCAGAGCCAAGGATACTTTATGATTCGAAAGCTTTTCGGGACCGATGGCATTCGCGGGACTGCCAATTGTGAACCAATGACCGCGGAAACCGCGTTACGGGTGGCCATGGCAACTGCTCTGCATTTTCGACGCGGCAACCACCGTCATCGCGTTGTAATCGGCAAGGATACCCGGTTATCGGGTTATCTCATCGAGCCGGCCCTCACCGCAGGCTTCATTTCCATGGGCATGGACGTGGTGCTGGTCGGACCGCTGCCGACGCCGGCAGTGGCCATGCTCACCCGCAGCCTGCGCGCCGACATCGGCGTGATGATCTCCGCATCCCACAATCCTTTTGAAGATAACGGCATCAAGCTGTTCGGCCCCGATGGCTACAAGCTCGGCGATCAGGTCGAGGCCGAGATCGAGGCACGGCTTGAGGATTCCTTTACCCCTGATCTCGCCCACGCCGCCGAGTTGGGCCGGGCCAGCCGGCTCGACGATGCCACCGGCCGCTACATTGAATATGTCAAGCATACCTTTCCCCGCGGCCTGCGCCTGGATGGCCTCAAAATCGTGGTGGATTGCGCCAACGGCGCCGCTTACCGGGTCGCCCCCAAGGTCCTTTATGAGCTTGGTGCCGAGGTCCTTGCGGTGGGCGTGCAACCCGATGGCATCAACATCAATCGGGAGTGCGGCGCCACTTCACCGGGGGCGTTGCGCGCCCAGGTGCTGGCCTGCCACGCCGACCTGGGTGTCGCCCTTGATGGCGACGCCGACCGGTTGATCGTCATTGACGAGACCGGCCACCAGATTGATGGCGATCAGATAATGGGACTGGTTGCCCAATCCTGGACCGAAACCGGGAAGCTGCGCGGGGGCGGTGTCGTCGCTACCGTAATGTCCAACCTGGGCCTGGAACGCCACCTCAACGGACTGGGCCTCACTCTCGTCCGTACCCCGGTGGGAGATCGCTATGTGGTCGAACGCATGCGCGAAAGCGGGTACAATGTCGGCGGTGAGCAGTCCGGGCATATCATCCTTAGCGACTATACCACCACCGGAGACGGGTTGATCGCGGCGCTTCAGGTTTTAGCGGTAGCCCAGCAAACCGACTGCCCGATCAGCACCCTGGCCCGGGTGTTCGCCCCGGTTCCACAGCGGTTGACCAATGTCCGGTTTTCGCCCAACGGCGGCAGCACGCCGCTGGACCGGCCGCTGGTGCGCGAGGCGATCCGCGCCGGTGAGGCCCGGCTGGCGCGCTCGGGCCGGTTATTGATCCGCAAGTCCGGCACCGAGCCGCTGATCCGCGTAATGGCCGAAGGCGATGACGCCGGGTTGGTCGAAGCGGTGGTGGCCGACATCGTCGGCTCCATCAAGGCCGCCGCGGCTGGTGAAGCCCCCGTGGCGGCCGAGGAGGCGGCATGAGAGGAAGGGTTTTGATCGTTGCCGGCTCCGATTCGGGCGGTGGCGCCGGCATTCAGGGAGACATCAAGACCGTCACTGCACTTGGGGGTTACGCCGCAACGGCCGTCACCGCGCTTACCGCGCAAAACACCCTGTCCGTGTTTCGGGTGGTGCCGGTCAACCCCGAGTTCGTAGCCGAGCAGATGCGGGTGGTGTTGGAGGACATCGGTGCCGACGCCATCAAGACCGGTATGCTCCACACCGCGGAGGTGATTGAAGCGGTGGCCGACGTCTTCGACGAGCGGGGCATTGGGATTCCGTTGGTGGTCGACCCGGTGATGGTCTCGAAAAGCGGCGCTCTGCTCTTGGATTCAGACGCCCTGCTGGCCCTCAAGCGGCGGGTGCTGGTCCGCGCCGAAATCGTCACGCCCAATTTGCCCGAGGCCATGGCGCTGACCGGCATGTCGGAGATTCGCGATCTGGCCGACATGCGCCATGCCGGCGAATTGATCCGCAGCCTTGGCCCGCGAACGGTCCTGATCAAGGGCGGGCATCTGGAAAGTGACACCGTCTTCGACCTGCTCAGCACCGACGACGGTGAGGTGGTGTTCCAGTCGGCGCGCATCCACACTCCCCACACCCATGGGACCGGCTGTGCGCTGGCCTCGGCCATCGCCACGTCGCTGGCCCAGGGCTATCCGCTACAGGGCGCAGTGACCCGCGCCCGCGCCTGGCTGGAACAGGCCATTCTCACCGCTCCCGGCCACGGCCACGGTAACGGTCCGTTGAATCACGGCCATACCGTCCAGCCCTTCCCCTAACCTCCGGTTTCCGGGCGGAACTCACTGATATCACGACTTTTCCCGATATATCAAAGGATTGTCGGACGGCTCGTTCTTGCCGACCGCGGTCACAAAAAAAATCGCATGCTCGCGATTTCAAAGCTTGCAATGCTCCAGCCGATCCGTATTATCCGCCTCCATCACCGGCGGCAAACGAAGCGGCCGAGTGATACGGAAGCGGGCGTAGCTCAGGGGTAGAGCACAACCTNNGAATCCCTTCGCCCGCTCCAAATTTAGAGCGGAATATCAAGCATCTAAGAGCGGCCCTTCGGGGCCGCTTTTGCTTAGAATGCCCGCCATGAGAGTCGCTCCAAGCGAATTCTATGCATCAGAAAGAAAGTCGCCGGATACCACGGCGCGGTTTCGGCGGTGGGTTGCTTGGAATCGCCACGGCAACACATGGCTTCTCCCGGATTGGGTCGTGGGTCTCGGGTTAAGAACTTATAGTGAACGGGTGCTGGTAGATCACCCGGTCGTCTCGACGATGACGGCAAAGACGGCGAGTCGCCTTCCCGAACTGTCCTGTTGACTCCCGGCGAGACTCACCGCATTCATTTCCACCATTTGACAAATCCATCGGCCGTCACTTTGACCGCAGGCTTCGTCGGCACCCGCCGGCCGTCCGGTATTGAGCGCCTCCCTGATCTCTGGCATGGGCAATCCGGCAGGGTACTAAACCCGCGGCCCCGGTCACGCTCTACCTGATGGCGCCGCCCTCCTGTCCGGGTCGGGGATTACATCAGCAGCTCGGTCCAGGTCGCCTTCGCCACCAACGACGAGCCCACCCGGCGGATCAGCGACAGCCTGGGCACCTGATGGCCCGCCACAAAAGATCGCCCGGCCGCAATTCACGTCTTGGCGTCCTCTTGGTACGGCAGGCGCAATGCTAGAGCCCACCGTTCGGCCTCGCCATCTGCTAGTGCCGGGAGGTAACGCGTTCGACGGTCGTCAGGTGGGGCGAAGCGAGTCGACAGCTTTCCGCCCTTGCGTATCTCCGCGAAAGCCTTCATCTCCGGGTAGGCCATACGGCCGAGAAGGCGGGCGCCCACGTCAGGCCGAGAAGAGGCCAGGAACTCCACCAGGTCACGGGTGCGCGGCCATTTCGGACGGTGTTCGGCCATATAGTCGTGAAACGCCTTAAGGAACGGCACCATGCTCCAACTCGTCTCCGCGCTCCTCTCCGCCAGCCAGCCAGTCTCCTGGGGCGTATTCGGGCTCTTCAGAAGTTCCCAATCCTTCAACTTTTCCTTTGGGATGTTTTCTGATCTGTTGGGCTCCAAGTCCAGCGCCAGGGCGCTGATCCGGATCTGTCCGGCCCCGAACGGTTTGGCGCGGCCCATCATGTGACGACAGGGCTTGTTCGGGTCGCCGCCATGGGTGAGCACCCAAAGCAGCGCCCCCAGTTCGACCTTTGAGAGGTTATGCAGGCGGATTTTGCCGGTAAAGGGAATTCCAGCGTTCGGGTTGGTGGGCTTCAGAAACCGGAGATGGCACTTCATCTTCTCGTCAGGCCCCCTGCCACCATCCCTTATCAATCGCTCGATCTGATTTTTCAAGGCCTTATCGATTTCGGCCCGAGCTTGGTTGAGCTTCCCGGACGGGAAACGGGGAATGTAGCGCTTGCGCCCGGCCAGCGTGGTGCCGTCCCGCTCCGAGGCTGACCAGTCCTTCACCGGACCTTTCAGATAGAACGGCGCGAAAGAGGCCCGCGGCGCCGCCATGACCGTGTCGATGGGATATTTGTCTTCTTGGGCCGCATCGGCCTCGGCGGTGGCGAAGCCAAAGGCAACCCGCCCCTTGCGCGCCAGCGCGTTGGCCGGGGTCCGAACATCCGGTTCCTTCAGCGCCTCGTCCCTTTCGAGGACATGGCCGAACAACGCTTCGACGAAATCGATGCTGGCAGGATTGTCTTTGCTCACCTTCGTTCGCCGATGGGCAATGATGCGGTCACGCATGTCGGCGACGGCGTGGGTGTGCGCAACCTTGAAGAAGCGGGTCAGGCCGAACTGAAACGACTTTGGGTCCTTTTCATCACCGATGAAGAACACCGGGATGCGCCCACCATCCTTCAGTGAGGGTTCAAGGTCGGCCCAGGAGCCATCGGCGCGCCGTTCATTCTTGAAAACACGAGAGTTAATGAGTTCGAATCGGTCCCACACTTCCTTAACGACATCGATTGTGTCCAGACTCCGGTCATCGATGAATACATACTCGCGCTTCTTCGGCTGGCCGGGTTTTCGTTGACGCTCCAGGGATTCGATGACGGCGGCCGAAGGGGCAGCCGGGGAGCGGTTGGAAAAGACCAAGCGACCTTTAATACCGCCATCCGGGTCATACACCAATTCCCCGACTGCATCCGGCCGCTCCGTGAGACGGAAACTCAGAGGTTCCATATCGGCGAAGCGAATCCTGGTCTCGTCCACGAATGGCTTTAATGGCTTGTTCTTGATATTTTTATACTCCGCGCTGAGGTGACGGTACCTCTCAGGCAGTGCGAGTTTCAGCCAATCCGCGCGCCATTCGTATTCACCCTTTCCGTGACGCAAGAATGGCAGATCGGCGATGGCGATGGTCTTCCACTCCCGGCACGGCCTGATCTCGTAGATCGGCTTGCCCTCGGGCGTTTTATTTCCAGTATCGCACAACCAGCCCGCCCGCACCTTGTCCTTAGCCAGCAGCGAGGCGTTCTCATCGCCGGGCGGACGGATGTGGGGATGGTCGAAGTCACGCAGACCGAACCGGGCGTGGCCATTGATCTGCGCCAACCGTCCCGAGGCGACGATCTCCAGGGCCGCACGCAGGCAGCCGCGGAGGGTGGCGCCCGGGATCACGTAGGGGGCTTTGGGTCCCACGCCCATTTTCATCGGGCCAACGATCTCTTTGGCGCCCTCGGCATGTTCCTCTCCGATCAGGATCGGCGTCTCCGCAACCCAGGTCACCGTGATCGTGCCACAGAGACCGTCTGGCCGCGGCCTGTCCAGACCGTAGTCCTGGAGGCTCTTCATGTCGGCTTCGACCACCCGGTCGTTGAGTTCGACGAAGCGGAAGGGTGACGTCAGCAGCGCGTCATCGGGGCTGGGACGCGGAGCGCCACCGCGGTTCGACGTAGAGCGCGCGGTTTGGGGCACCGGGCGGGCTGGAGGCTGATGCTGCCTGAGGATCGCGTCCATGGCCGCGAGTTCCGCGTCCAGATCGCGACAGACGCTTTCGATCCGATCGTAATGCGCGTCCAGCGCCTCGTCGATCGCCTGACCGCGGGGCAAGCCACGGCTGAGCATCCGCTCGAAGCCGGCGATCGTCTCTTTGCGGGCCTCGTCGATCTTCGTGGTCATAGTCGCCCTCTGGTTGATTGGTACGCGTTCGGCAGCCGGTACGAACCGCTGCGCCTTCTCCGCTGGTTCGGAAATAGTTGGCGCCGCCTGCGAGGATACCGAAGGCTCCGCGACAAGGTGCGGCTCGGGCGGAATGGGTTTGGCCGGGATAGCGACCGCGGCTTCAGCGGCTGTGGTTGACGCCACCGACACCCGTGACACGTGTTTTCCGGGAATGCCGCCACGGCGTCTCGGCAGCCGACGCGGCGGCGGATACCGGGCTTCCAAAAGGTCCTGGAATTCGTCCATTTCCCGGTCGATGCTGGCACTGAAGCGGCGTGTCGCCTCGAAATGCGCATCAAGCGCCCGTTCCGCCGCACGCTCATAGGGAGTTCCGACGGCCCGTTCTTCCTCGAACAGCTCGAGGGAAACGATGCGGGCGCGCCTCAGGCGATCATCGATCATGGCGCGTCCGTCACCCAGTCGAACCAACCGAAGCCCCGGTTAGTGGCGTGCCCCAGCATCAGGCCGTTGTCCCTGATGTCTTTCAAAAGCGCCTCGGCGAGTTCTTCATCGTCCGCCGTCGGCTTGCCCACCTCCCGATGCTCCTTATTATCGACCGTCAGGACGCTGCGGTCGTGCAGGGCCAGGGTCAGGGCCAGGGTCACGTTGACGAAGACGGCACTGGTGAACAGCCCGCCATCGACCGGTGCCCCGGAGAAACGGTCGAGTTTCACGCTGGTCAGCGTGTCCCAGGTTTCGACCGCCCCTGGAACCTCCAGCAACTCCAGCACCAGCAGGCCGCGGAACCCGGTGACGCCGAACAGCCGTTGGACGGCCGTGAGCCCCCCGGCATCGTCCCGGGTACGGCAGAGCTTGTCCGGGGGATCGGTCGGCCATTGATCAGGCCAGAGCCGGGTCGCGGCCAGCCAGGCCGCCCGGCTGCGGAGCGCGCCCATGACGGAACTGCCGAGGATAAGCGGCAGCTTCTCTTTCAGGCGCTGGGCCTTCAGGTGCGCCCGGTCCCGCGCGGCGGCAGCCCTTTCCTCGCGCTTGCGGGAACTGTCGACCACCATAAACGGGCCGTCGCAGCGGAGCACTATCTTCCGCCGCTTGGTCGCGGTATCGCGCGCTGGCTCCGGCTTCTCTCGACTAATCAGGTGGTTGGCGCGTGTGGTGCGAAAGGTGCCGTCCGCGCCGATGGTCCTGGCGAGGCAGCAGTAGCTTCCCGACCTGACGCTGACCCGGCCGAGACCGTCCGCCTGGCCCTTGCCCAGCGTGCTGCCCGCCTCCAGCCGACGCAGGATGGCCAGCACGGCGCCGGCGCGGACCTTGGCCGATTCGGCATCGTCGCCGACCACCAGCAGCTTGAGGCGAAAGGTCGATCCCGCCGGGATCATTTCCTGGAAGAACAGGAGGCCCTCCGCCGACACGCCGAGCTTGCGGTCGATCCGCGTCCGGGCGGCGACGAACGCACCCTTCAGCCCCTTTGTGTCCAATTCCTTGGCATAGGGTGCTTCACTCGGGGGCTCCGCGTAGATGCATCGGGCACCCCAGACCAGGACGCTACCCATGCGCCCGCTGTCCGGTCCCAGGATCTCGCCGAACAAGCAACGCGCCAGCACCTCGTCCGGTTCGGCCCGGCGCAGCAGGTTCTTGAGGGTCGAGCCGGGCAGGTAGAAGGCATCGGCACCGTCGCGCATGGTCAGGGCCAGCATCGACGATACCTTCTTGCCGTCCTCTTCGCGCTCGGGAAGAATGTCGCGCGCCAATTCACCGGTCCCCACATGCAAAGGGCTGAGCGCCTTCAGCGTCGCGGTGATCCGATAGCGGAAGGGGTGCAGGCCTTGCGCTTCTTCAATCATGGCTCACCCCCTGGGCATACTTGGCGTGGTCGATCCCGTTCACCAGAATTTCGCCATAGCCGTTCTCGGGGAGGTAGGGACAGGTCTTCCACTCCGGCGGCACCGCCTTCTGCTTATGGTACGGATCGTAAAGGGCCTTGGCCGGCAGTCCCGAGGCGAGAAGCCTGGTCAGCCCATGGCGAAGATCGCCGCGCAAGAGAAACACCGAGCCCGGCTCGGTCAGCAGGAAGGGATAGTAGTACTTGCCATAGAGGCGGCGACGCATGGCGATGTAGCCGCCGGTCAGGCGCTGGCTGGCATAGAAATTTTCGAGTTTCGCTCCCGCCGTCTCGTTCCAATAGTCGGCATAAGCGTCAAATAGGGTCTTTTTCGGCGGATAACCTTGCAGCTCCCACGGGTCAAGGATCATTGCCGGTGTGGCCAGGGTCACCGCCCACAGGCCCGAACCCGGCTGCACCTCGCTCACAGTGGCGGGAGGCCTGGACCTGGGAGTCAGATGGAACGTCGCGTGGGCGCCGGTGGCGCCGATGCCGTCCAATCCCTCTTTGAGAATCTCCAGGAAACCACCGAATATCCCGGCCTCGGCGCCGCCCTGGTGAATGTCGAGGTACCAGTTCCACGGGGTCTCTGAATTGCCGTTCACCAGGTGGGAGCGCGCCACGTCGATGTACAGGTTGCCCTCCTCGGCCACGTAGTCCCGCCCGATTTTGACATGTCCGCGCGGCAGTTTGGCCGGCGCATCCGGTTTGGCCAGACCAAGCAGCGTGCGAACCTTTTGGTGGTCGTCCTCCTTCCAGTCGGCCTGGAACACCGGAATCCTCCCATGGCGCCGCGGCGCAAGCCCGGGCTTTCCGTCCAGCAGCGCATCCGCCGCGATCGAGACGCGGTCCGACGCCCCGTCCACGAACAGCGACAGCGGCAGCGGCAGCGGTAGTTCCATCGGTCGGTTCGGATGGTAACAGGCCGGAAAAGCATGGCTGACGCGGATCGCCGCCAGCGCCCGGCCAAAGACATCGCCATCCGCTTCCGGATTGCCGCCCGCCAGCCTCAGCCGTTCGGCCAGCGCCCCCTTGAACACCGCGCCTGGGATGATGTCACTGCCTTGCCAGACATTGTCGGCCACCCGCTCGGCATCGACCAGCAACCGGCGGTCGAAGGTGACCCGGTAGCTGCGGTGGGTGTCCTCGGCCTCTCGCGGCTGGGGCGGAACCAGATCAAGCGCCCCGTCCTTCGACAGGCTGGCGCCGGCCGAGACCACCTGCCCGAAGCCGGCACTCTTGAGCGCGCCGACCGCGGGAATCACGCGGATGGCCTTGTCGAGAAGCCCGGCCGCCCAGGCCGCCGGATCGGTTCCGGCCCCCGGCAGTTTCGCCGGGTCGATCCGTGCGATCACCCGGCCGCGGAAGACGACCTTCCGGCCAAGCGGGGCCACCAGGTCCACCGTCTGTAAATGACCGGTGTGGGCGGCCCCGGTGACCGGATCGATGTGGACGCGGGTGATGGTGCCGCAGGTCGAACTTTTCTCAGCGACCAGATCGCCGAAGATCAGCGCCCCCCGGAGCGGGCGGTCCTGTTCGGACCCGTCGTCTTTCCGGTCGGGCGACCGACTGCCGAACAGGGCGTCGATCTCGACGGCATTCACCACCGCGCCATCGGTCGCCCGCTCGAGGGTCACGCAGGCCGCCCGCAACAGCCCCTTGACCTGATCGGCGGGAACGAGCGGTCGCTCCACCTCGTCGCGCAACGCCGCGGCATCGACCCCAAGCACCGTGCCGCCCAGCCCTTGCATGAGGAAGGGGCTCTGCAGCGTCAGCGTGAGGTGTATCTCGGCGCGGCGAGTCATGGTCGGTCCTCCGCCTTGAATCGCTTGGGAGGCCGGACCTTTCCCGCGAAGGGGGCCGCGTAATCCCAGTATTGGGCCACCAGAGCCAGCTTTAAAGCCGTGGAACGACGGACTTGGTGGCTCCAGCCGGCGTCCTCTCCCCGCCAGAAATCAAGCGCCGAAGTATCGAAGTCGCGATCCGATCCGGCACCTGTCAGGTAACGCGCCAATTCGTTCCTTATGATCTCGTCCCCGGCCCCGCCGCCGAAGGCGCGCTCCGTCACCGCACGGCGCAACAGGGGATAGATTTGTGACCGCGGCAACCGGCGCAGCAGGCCCTTCGTCGGCTCCTGAGCGGGCGTCTCTTGAAAAGGCTCCTCGAACAGATCGATGAGTGCGCTGAGCCGCCCGGCCGGCAAGGTGAAAGTCGCCGCCATCATTTCATCCTTCACCTCGGTATCCGTCAGACCCGGATAGAGGGCCCGCCGGTGGGAATCGGCTCCGCCCTCGGGTAAATCTGCACTCTCGAACACTTCGACCTGCAAGACGTTGAATAAATTTGGCCACTCCATTGTCTTTTTTGCGCGCTTGCCGAGATATTCGGCCATCGCCCTGGCCTGACGGATTGGCGTCTTCCGGTCGCACAAGACGATGCCCGCAGCGTGCGTGAGCGGATAAGGATAACCATCAACGGTCCAGGACCGGCTCAAGGTGAAGAAGGCCTCAGCCAGCCAGAACGCCAGCCAGGATGGCGCCACCCAAAGGACGTCGTCGCCAGCCCACTCCAGGGTTTCGAAGCGTAAAGCGCGACCTGCCGCTCTGGCGACGTCGACCCAGCCGCGCTTCATGGTCTCCTTATCGCCGTCACCCTGCAATTTGATCAACCGGTCCATCACTTTGCCCAAAAGCTCGCGACGGTATTCGCCAAGCTGTTGGGAAAAAGACTCCAGCGCCGCCGCCTTGCCCTTATGATCGGCAATATAATTGCGTATTTTTGTAAAACCGTTGCCGTCGAAATGGAGCACGGCCATTTTGTTGCGAATCGATTCGGGAATATCCTTCGGTGGCTGCTCGCACATGGATTCGATCGAATCGGTGAAACGAATGTCTTTGAAACTCCGCCCTAGCTCGGATTGGTAGAAGAACTGACGCATATGGCGGCCGTAATGGCGCCGGGCAGCGACCGAGCGGGACATCCTTGTCTTCATCGCCTTGTCGTCCGGGTCCGGGTCCCGCTCTTCCGGCAAGGGCGTAACGCTGTCCGGCGGCATCATGATCTCGCTGACCGCTGGAAGCACGCGGCTCAGTTCATCCGGCCAGATCGCCAGGTTCTCCTTGTCCATCTTGGGGACTCGGACCGTCAGACTCTGGAACTGGCGCGCGCGGTTGCGGGCCTCTGCAAGGGCCAGCGCCACGTCGATGGCCGCTGGTTCGCTATTGTCGGCCTTGACGAGATCGACCACGAAACTGAGATGCGCGAGCGGTATCGCCCCCTGCCATTCCCCCCGGTCCTCGGCCCCCTCTGCCAGCCTCAGTACCTTCCGGTGGCTGTCAGGATCGTCGCCCTCGGTCTCCAACGCTTCGTGGACTCGTGCCGCTGCCTGAAGGGCGGCTTTGTCTTCCGCTTGGAAGCGAAACGCCGCCTGCGAAGCTCCGTCGTGAATTTTTCTGCACCGTGAAAGTCCGTCCTGCTGGGTCAGCAGCCACTCCACCCTCCGAATGGCATGCAGCAGCGCCAGACTGGCGCCGCGGATACAGGACAGATCTTGGGTGTCCAGCATCGTGGTCGCGAAGTTCACCCCTTCCACGCGCATCACATACTCGGCCATGTCCCCTCACGCGGCAGGACTTTGGACATCAGAGGATGCCAGCTTGTGACACAGGCTATCGTAAGCTGGGTGAAAGGTCTACGGGAATAAGATTATGCGGCAAAGCAGCATGCAACGGTATGGACTGCCATCGATGGGGACGGTGGCCGGATGCCGGAGTTTCGAAGGAGCCGCGGTCGGCCGCCATTACCCCTGTTTCGCGTCGGCAAAGGTCGTAGTATGAGTCGGTGACGGATTTCCTGCCATCAGGGGCGACACTCTTGACCGACGAGTCCATCCTCATCGACCTCGGCGTTCGCCTGGACGCGCGACGGGTCGCCCACAAGGAGTCTTTCGTACATCAGGATGCACTGAGTCAGCTCAGGACCCTGTTGCACACCCTGGCCTTGGCCGGCAGGCCGAAGTATCGCGACTTAGACGACTCTCAATCACACTGCCCGGTCTCGGACCGCGAGGGGTCGGATCGGAGGCATGATACCATTGCCATCCTTGGGGGGCGGGGCAGCGGCAAGACGACCTTTCTGCTCTCGGTGCTTGATGCATTCGAGAGCCCTCGGGGCAATCATCGGGCGGCGGACAAGAGCCAACAGGACGGCTTGCTCCCGGAACTGGCGGGCGCATTCCGGGGCTTGGGTGTACTCGACCCGACGCTGATCGCGACCAAGGAGAGCGTCCTCCTGACCATCATCTCGCGCATCCAGTCTCTTATCGACGAGACCGATCGCAGCAAACGTCCGGACGCGGCGGAACAGTGGGATAGGGCTCTGCGCCATCTTGCCGGCGGGTTGGCCGCCCTCGACGAGGTGGGGGCGAACCCGCTGGCCGGCGACGGCTGGGAGGACCCCCATTTCGTGGTCGAGGAGGGTCTGTCCCGCGTGAAGAACAGCCGACTCCTGGAGCGGCGTTTCCATGATTTCCTCGAGTGCAGCCTCCGCCTGATCCGGGCCGACACGTTCATTCTCGGCATCGACGATATCGACACCGCCTTCGAGCGCGGCTGGCCGGTGCTGGAGACGCTACGCCGCTATCTGACCTCGCCAAAGCTGATCGTGCTGATAGCCGGCGATCTCGAACTGTTCAGCGCACTGGTGCGCAAACGCCAATGGGAGAACCTGGGCGACCTGCCGTTCAAGTTCGAGCCGGAGCAGCAGCACTATTACAAAGGCATGGTCGACCGCCTGGAGGACCAGTATCTCCTGAAACTGATCAAGCCGGAAAACCGCATCTTCTTGGGCCCGATCTACCGGCACCATGCCCGGAGCGACCAGGCCATCCGGGTGCGGTTGACCGACAAGACCGAACGCAAGACCGAACGGCCGCTGAAGGAGCTACTGGACGAGTTCCTCAAGGCCGTGTTCTACCTGCATCGGGATACTGATCGCCGCCTGTTCACCCGGGTCCTGCTCGGGGAGCCGATCCGAACCGTCGTCCAGGTCCTGCGCGCATGCGAAGCCAACGCCCGGGAAGCGCCGCGGGACGAGGTGATCGACCGCCTGCTCCATGTGTTCAGCGGCCCGCTGTCGAGGCTCGGCCTGCAACCCCATCACGTCCGGGAGATGGGGCCACAGGATTTCGGCCCGATGATCGCCCAGCGCTTCGTCGAGTTGGATATTCTCAACCAAGCCTATCGCCTTTGGCCCGACCTCGGCGATGCGATGCTCAATCTTGGCCTCATCGCCCTCGGTGCCAAAATTTCGAGACTCATGGCCGACCGCCCGGCGGCTATCCTGGAGTACATGATCAAGGTTGGCCTGACGCGCGAGATCGAACTCGACGCCCCGACGAACCCGCGCGCCCGGCGCGCCCATATGCAGCTGTATGTGCGCTATACGGAACTCGACTCGACGGAAACCGCCCTTGGCGTCGCGGTGCGCGCCGCTGTTTTCCTGCGGACAGATCGTGGAAGAGTAAAAGGAAATACAACTAAAATAGGCACCATTGCATTGTATGGCAGCGAAACTGCGCCTCGGGGTCCGATGTTCTTAATGTACGGACGGCGAGATGACCGGCAGGGGCTATCCTCCGAAACAACGCCGGCAATGATAAATTATTATTTTAAGATGCTGGTTGATGTGCCTGGCGGCCTGGACCTTGACGATGATGGCCAGCGCTCTCTTCTTTACAATACTCCAACAAGACTTTGCCTGGGAATACGGGATGCTACACACGCATTCCTTGTCAGTCAACCCATAGCCATCGCTGTTGATCGCTTCGGCACGGTAACCCCCATTGTGTCGATCTTCAATCTTATTGCGATTCTCTGCAACATCCTTGAGTGTCATACGATTGATGACGTGAAGGATGTCATGACACGTTATACTATAACTCATTTTTTTCGGGTCCCCTCAGGCGCCGATGATGACCAAACGACTCCTGCGGCGTCGCCGTCGGTCAATAGGGGCGATCAACGAACAGCGAGAAGCGTCCACGACGGAAACGAGCCAAACCACCTTCAGCCGTTAGCGAAGGCGTTGCTCGCTTGGGCCAATAAAGTCCGAGAATGGCAGGGATCGCCCTTGGCGGTTCACATCGTCATCAGAATGTGGGAGCGGTTCCATCATTCTCTGCAAGAATTAGATATGGAGTTTGACAGACGGCAGGCCCGCGGCGAGAGAGTCTACGCCGGCGAGGCTCTTCACCATATGATTATCGCCTTTTTAAGCGCGGTGCTGGTCGAAGGTGCCCTCTACGCCGGATTGGGTTCGCGCATCAACTTGGATAGTCCAGATTTCGCAGGGACTGTTTTTCGGCACAATCTTAATGCCTTCGAAGCCGGCCTAACGGCGAATACGCCAATACTATTCCGAATATTATGGAGCTGCCCCCTCTGGGGATACTACCTCGACCCCGGCGAACCTCCGACCAGCAAAGACGATGCATTGATTGTCAGAGCAATATACGAGATGCATCGCACTTGTGTATCTAGTCTACTGCCGCCGGAGGCGTCAATTAACCCAGAAATATTGTACCTCACGAGCGAAAAGCCGGTGCCAAACCTGTTCCCTCTGCTCAATTCTCTCCTGATTTACCGGCCGGAACACCTCAGCGTGCCGCCGCAGCCCCCCGAATCGCAAGCCTGACGCTCGCCATGGACCTCCTCTTCCACCGGTTCGTCCTGTCGAGCGGCCGTCTGCTCCGGCACTACCTGAGCGAGGGCGCGCCGACGGTGCCGAGGGCGCTTGACTTGATGTTCCTTGATGAACGGGAGCAGGATGCGACACGGCCGGATCATCTCTACAAGTCGACGCGCGAGCAGGACTTCGCGGGCGTCGGAACGCTGCGCGGGCTGCTGCGCACCACGTTCCGGCGCCTGTCGGAGGACTATGTCGAGTTCCGTCACACCCGTGCCGGCATCAAGCCGGGACGGTTCGGCTCGTGGCAGCGGCTGATCACGCGGGTACCGACGGTGCCGTTGGTGACTTATGCCCTCCGGCACGAATTCGGCTGGTGGGACAAGGGGCCGGCGCACCGTTACATCACGGCCAACCTTGGGCGGTCGACGCTGCCGACGGTGTTCTGTCCGGCGATCGAAGAGATGGTGGAGAGCGAGGGGCTGAGCGACCTCCACGTCCACCTCAACGGCACCACCGAGGCCGACTCGGTGTGGCAGGACGCCTTGCACCGGCCACGAGCGGTCTGCCGGGAGTTGGAAAAGGGCTTTCGGACGCAGGCGCTCCAGTCGGTGCGCGAGCAGTATGACCAGATCGAAGAGGGGCTGAACCCGACCAGCATCCGCCGCCGCCTGCGTCTCGCCCGCTACCTGCGCTTTGCCTTGACCGAACACCTGTTTGCCGGCCGACCGCTCGAACTCGACGGCCTCGACCTCCGCATCGAGTCCCGGTTCATTACCTTCGACGACAGCCGCTTCACCCACAGGACGCATCCCGCCCAGCCCTATCTCGGGTCCGTGGGCGATGACGCCGATACCCAATACGAGGCGCATTTCCTGTGGCGGGCGTTCGATGCGCTGGAAGACTCCGATCGGGGCGAACGGATCGCGCCCCCTCTCCACCTGTATCTGCTCCTGGCCGCGCAGTTCACCCGCTTCCTGGTCCAGCAGACCGACCAGAAGGGCTTCGACCAGTTCCAGAAGATCACGGTCAACGAATTCCGCACGCTGTCTGAACAGGACTATCGGCGTCGTTATCACCAACTCGCCCGAACCGACCGGTGTGATCTGGTGTTCCTGGAAGGCCGCTTCGCGCCGGCAGACACCGTCCCGGACAACTGGAAGCGCCTGCACGGCATCCTGAAGGGTTACCAGCTGTTCCAGGGCGGTGCGGCGAAAAAGCCGCTTTCTCCGCATACCGACGCCGTCGCCGGCCCGATCCGCCTGGAACTCGGCCTGGTGGTTCACTTCATCAAGGAAGCGGAGAAGACCGGATACGACGGGGACGGACGCCCGCAGCCCCGCGGCCTCTGCCGCCACGAAGCCTTGCGGCGCCGGAGCCAGCGCAAGGCGGTCAGCCTGCTGGCGTTGCACCGCCGCGCACGCCTGGTGCAGCGCTACCTCGTGGGCGTGGACGCCGCGTCCAACGAGTTGCACGCCCCGCCGGAGGTGTTCGCGCCGGTGTTCCAGCGCTTCCGGCGGCACGGCTTCACCCATTTCACCTACCATGCCGGCGAGGATTTCCGGCATCTGCTGTCGGGCATGCGCGCGGTGGTCGAGGCGGTGGAGTTCCTCGACCTGCGCCGCGGCAACCGCATCGGCCATGCCACCGCACTCGGCCTCGATCCCGCGCTGTGGTGGCGGCGCATGGGCGGGCGGATCGTGCTGGCGCGCGGCGAATGGCTCGATAATCTGGTGTTCGCCTATGCAGTGCTGGCCGAGGCGCGGCTCATGACCGATCGCCTGATGGCGCTACGCGATCGCATCGGGCGGGAGGCGCGACGGCTGTACGGCGACGCCGACGGCCGCCTGTCGCTGACGCCCGACGATCTGGCGGCGGCGTGGCGGCTGCGCGGGCTCGATCCACTATTGGCGCTGGACCCGTCCCGCGAACACGAACCAGCCCTGGACCTCGCGCGTCGACAGGCCTGGGAGAAGATTCGGGACGCACGGACCGACCAGGCCCCGGCCTTCCGGCTGTTCCGCGCCTACCATTCCCAGCCGGTCCGCGCCCGCTGGGACGAGCCGCTGGCAACCACCGAAGCGGACGCCGATGCCGCGTTGCTGGCCGCGGTCCAGCGGGCGGCCCTCGCCCGGATCGTCAAGACCGGCATCGTGCTGGAGTCGATGCCCACCTCCAACGTCCGCATCAGCGTCTACCAGGACCACCAGGAACACCACATCCTGCGCTGGCTGGGACTCGAGGGCGACCTGCCGCAACCCGAGGTCGTGCTCGGGTCCGACGATCCCGGCATCTTCGCCAATGCCCTGCGCAACGAATTCATCCATCTCCACGAAGTCCTGCGCAGCCGGCCGGACCTGGACGAACGCCGGGTGATGGACACCTTGCGCACCCTCAACCGCAACGGCCGCATCCACCGCTTCCGCTCCCCTCCGGAGGAGACGGCGGACCGTCCCGCCTGACCCAGCGGCCAGCCACACCAGCGTGATCGCGGCTACCGGCCGCTCGGCATGCCGAGCGGCCGGATACGTGTGCGAGCATCGTGTCTCAACCCGCGTCCCATGGCGGAAGGCTGTCAGCCCCACCGCGGCGGCAAAGCTACGAAGCGGGGGCTGCCCAAGGAGCAGGTGCCGGTTCTGGTCGCCGCCG
>PLTC01000298.1 GCA_003165295.1 Rhodospirillales bacterium
GGCCGCGACCACACCGCCCGCGGCGAGCCCGGTGACGACGGCGGCGCCGGCGCCAAGCTGGGGGCCGCCGGACACGAGGCCGTTGGCGATGCCGGGTCCGAATATCCCGAGCCCGAGCAGAGACAGCGCCGCGAGCACGATGGCCATGGCGTCGTCGATCGAGGGCTGGGTGCCCTGGGCGCCGCCGAAGCCGGCGGTGAACTGGGCGAACAGGGTCGAGCCGATGCCGACGATCACGGCCAGCACCAGCACCTTGATCCCCGAGGAGACGACGGCGCCGAGCACCCGCTCGGCGGCGAACGCGGTCTTGCCGAACAGGCCGAAGGGGATCAGCACGAAGCCGGCCAGCGTGGTCAGCTTGAACTCGATCAGGGTGACGAACAGCTGGATGGCCAGGATGAAGAAGGCCAGCAGCACCATGACCCAGGCGAACAGCAGCACCGCGATCTGAATGAAGTTCTCGAAGAACGAGACATAGCCCATCAAGCCGGAGATCGAGTCGAGCAGCGGTCGGCCGGCATCGAGGCCGACCTGGGCGATGCGGCCCGGGCGCAGAAAATCCGCCTCGGCGAGGCCGGTCCCCGAGGCCTTCAGGCCGAGACCGGCGAAGCTCTCGAACACGATGCGGGCCAGGCTGTTCCAGTTGCCGATGAGGAAGGCGAAGACGCCGACGAACAGCGTCTTCCTGACCAGGCGGGCGATCAGGTCGTCGTTGCCGCCCCAGGACCAGAACAGCGCCGCCAAGGTCAGATCGATCACGACCAGCGTCGAGGCGATGAAGGTGACCTCGCCGCCGAGCAGGCCGAAGCCCGAATCGATGTACTGGGTGAAGACCGCGAGGAAACGGTCGATGACGCCGGTGCCGCCCATGGGGTCACCCGTCCTTCGGCATCGGCTTGGCTGCGGGCGCAATGCCGTCCAGGAACCGCCGACGGTTCTCGGCCCAGGCCCGCAGGCAAGCCGCGTCACGCGCGCCGGCCTCGCCCAGGGTCTGGCAACGGATCAGTTCGGCCCGGACCGGATCGGCCTCGACCGCGGCCGGGCTCAAGGATGGAACGGCGGCCGGGTCCGCGCCCGGATGCCCGAGCCGGAGCGCGGTCGCCGCGATCGCCAGCCCGACCAGCGCCATCGCCGCGAGCCGTGCCGCGGCCCCTGGCTTGCGGCGCCCGATCATTGCCCGAACATGGTGATGGTGGTGGGCTGATAGCCCGGGCCGGGGGTGAGGAAGCGACGGAGTTGCTCCCGGGCCTGATCCTGGGCACTGGCTTGCTGGGCGGCCTGCAGACTCTGCGCCCGACCCTGTGCGGCGACGGCGGCGGTGAGATCGGCAAGCTGCTGAGCCTGGAGCGCCAACATCTGATTGCCGGCCTGGGTCGCCTGCAACGCGCCGGTGGCCGACTGGCTCGAGGTCACCAGCGCCGACATCTGGCTGCGGTTGGTGTCGAGGTTGCCGACGACGCCCGCCTGGACGCGCAGCGCGTCCTGCAGCGCCGCCAGCGCATTCTGCCAACGCTGCTGGGCGTTGGCGACCAGCGCCTGATCGGACTGGCTGGCACTGGCGCCGGCATAGGTGGTCTGGAAGGCATGGTCGATCTTCTGCACGTCATAGGCGATGTTCTGGGCCTCGGCGAGCAGTTGCTGGGTGCGCTGGATCGAGGATTGCAGCTGTTGCAGCGCCGAGTACGGCAGGTTCGCGAGATTGCGCGCCTGATTGATCAGCATCTGCGCCTCGTTCTGCAGCGAGGTGATCTGGTTGGCGATCTGTTGCAGTTCGCGCGCCGCGGTGAGGACGTTCTGGGAGAAGTTGCTGGGATCGAAGACGATCCATTGCCCGAAGGCGGGTGGCGCCGCTGCGGCCAGCGACAGCGACAGCGCGGCCGACGCCGCGAGCGGGCGAAAGCGAGTCCGGATCATGGTCGGGTCTCCAGGTTGCCGAGTTCGGGGATGAGATCGGCGGCCCAGCCGGCGTCACGCAGCCGCAGCCAGGCCGGGAGGAAGCCGTCGCGTCCGTGCTCGGCGAGCAGCCGCTCGATGGCGGCCTGGTCGGTCCTGGACGAGGCGGCGGTCAGGGCCAGCGCGACCTCGCCGAGGCCCAGTTCGAACAGGCGGTTGCCGCGGCGCGACTGGCAGTAATAGTCACGCTTGGGCGTCGCCCGGGCGAGAATCTCGATCTGCCGCTCGTTGAGGCCGAAGCGGCGATAGAGGACGGTGATCTGCGGCTCGATCGCGCGCTCGTTGGGCAGAAACAGGCGGGTCGGGCAGCTCTCGATCAGGGCCGGCGCGATCGACGAGCCGTCGATGTCGGCCAGGGACTGGGTGGCGAAGACGACGCTGGCGTTTTTCTTGCGCAGCGTCTTCAGCCATTCGCGGAGCTGGCCGGCAAAGCCCTGGTCGTCGAGGGCGAGCCAGCCTTCGTCGACGATCAGCAGGGTCGGCCGGCCGTCGAAGCGGCCTTCGAGACGATGGAAGAGATAAGCCAGCACCACCGGCGCCGCGCCGCTACCGATCAGCCCCTCGGTCTCGAACACCTGGACGCTGGCGGAACCCAGGTGTTCGGTCTCGGCGTCGAGCAGGCGGCCGTAGGGACCGCCCAGGCAATAGGGCTGCAAGGCCCGCTTCAGGGGCTGGGATTGCAGCAGGACCGCGAGGCCGGTCAGGGTCCGTTCGGCGATGGGCGCGCTGGCCAGCGACGCCAGCGCCGACCACAGGCGATCCTTGGCCTCGGGCGTGACGCCGATCTTCTCGCGCGCCAGCAGGGCGGCGAGCCATTCCGCGGCCCAGCCGCGTTCGGCGGCATCGTCGATCCCGGCCAGGGGTTGCAGCGCCACCGGCAAGGCGGCCTCGTCCGACAGGGCGCCGCCGAGATCGTGCCAGTCGCCGCCCATGGCCAGCGCCGCGGCGCGGATCGAGCCGCCGAAGTCGAAGGCGAAGATCTGGGCGCCGGCATAGCGCCGGAACTGCAAGGCCATCAGCGCCAGCAGCACCGACTTGCCGGCGCCGGTCGGCCCGACCACCAGGGTGTGGCCGACATCGCCGACATGGAGGCTGAAGCGAAACGGCGTCGAGCCTTCGGTCCGCCCGAACAACAGCGGCGGCGCCTTCAGATGATCATCCCGGGCCGGGCCGGCCCAGACCGCCGAGAGCGGGATCATGTGGGCGAGGTTCAGGGTCGAGACCGGCGGCTGCCGGACATTGGCGTAGGCATGGCCGGGCAGCGAGCCCAGCCAGGCGTCCACGGCATTGATGGTCTCGACCATGCAGGTGAAGTCGCGGCCCTGGATGACCTTCTCGACCAGTCGCAGCTTCTCGTCGGCCCGGCGCGGCTCCTCGTCCCAGACCGCGACGGTGGCGGTGAGATAGGCCTGACCGATCAGGTCCGCCCCCAGCTCCTGGAGCGCCGCGTCGGCATCGAGCGCCTGGTTGTGGGCGTCGGTGTCGAGCAGCGTCGAGGCCTCGTTGGTCATCACCTCGTTGAGGATGGCCAGGATCGACTTGCACTTGGCGAACCATTGCCGGCGGATCCGGGTCAGCAGCCGGGTGGCATCGGTCTTGTCGAGCATGATCGCCCGGCCCAACTAAAGATAAGGACCAACGGTAGGGAAAGGCCAGCCGGTTGAGGTCGTCGAGGATGCCGGGCGTGGTCGCGGTCGGGAAGCCGACGATGGTCAGCAGACGCAGAGGGGCGGTTCCCAGCCTCGGCTCCAGCCCGCCGGTCAGCGGCTGATCGGCAAGCAGCGCATCGAGATACATGGGGATCTCCGGCACCCGGACCCGCTGAGCCCGGGTCGACACCGTGGAATGCAGATAGGTCAGGGTCTCGGCGTCATCGAGCCAGGCGCTCTCGGGCATGAAGCCCTCGACCAGGTGCAGCACCCGGGTGGTGCGGTCGAGGAAGCCGCGCAGCAGCGCTCGGGCGTCGGCGCCCTCGGCGCGGGCACGCTCCTCATAAAGCAGGCGCTCGGCGCGGGCGGCCTCCTCGGCCGGCGGCAGGTAGAGGAAGCTCAGGAAGTAGCTGGACTCGAAGTGGACCCCGGCTTCCTCGAATTGGGCCTGGCGTTCGGCGTCGACCAGGGCGGACGCGGCATCGGGAAACCGGCTCTCGGGATAGTCGAAGGACGGATGACGCTGGGCCTCGACGAACACCGCCCAGCCGGAGCCCAGCCGGCGCAAGGCATTGTTCAGCCGGCCGGCGACACCGACCAGCTCGGCCGGCACGGCGCTGTCCAGGTCCGGCCCGCGAAACCGGGCGGTGCGCTGGAAGCTGCCATCCTTGTTGAGCACAACCCCCTCCGCCACCAGTGCCGCCCAGGGCAGGAAGTCGGCCAGGCGGTTGGTCGGGCGGCGGTATTCGGCGAGGTTCATCATCGATATCACCTCAGAGGCCGAGATGGCCGGGGATGCGCAGATGCCGGCGCACCACCTCGACGAACAGCGGGTCGCGCTTGGCCGCCCACACCGCGGCGGCGTGGCCGATCACCCAGAGCAGGAGACCGGCGAGCCACAGCCGCAGCCCGAGGCCGAGGGCCGCGGCCAGCGTGCCGTTGAAGATCGCCACGGCCCGCGGCGCGCCACCGAGCAGGATCGGCTCGGTCAACGCCCGGTGGACCGGGACGACATATCCGGGGACCGGCGCCTCCATCAGATCAGCGCCCCGCCGCCGAACGAGAAGAACGACAGGAAGAAGCTCGACGCCGCGAAGGCGATCGACAGGCCGAACACGATCTGGATCAGCCGGCGGAAGCCGCCGGAGGTGTCGCCGAAGGCCAGGGTCAGCCCGGTCACGATGATGATGATCACCGCAAGTATCTTGGCCACCGGCCCCTCGACCGATTGCAGGATCTGATTGAGCGGCTGTTCCCACGGCATGTTCGAGCCGGCGGCCCAGGCGGGGCTGCTGGCCAAAGTCATAACGGCGACGGCGGCGGCCGCGATATCTTGGGGGATGCGGAAATGTGGACGAATCATGACGGGTCTCCTGCTGCTGAGAGGGCGTAGTCGCCGGCCGGACCCAGGCCGGTGACGCGGACGAGTTCAACCAGCCGGCGCTCCGAGCCGCGGCCGGCGAGCACCGCGACCACCTCGATGGTCTCGGCAATGAGCGCGCGCGGCACCGTGATCACGGCCTCCTGGATCAGCTGTTCCAGCCGGCGCAGCGCGCCCAGGCCGGAGCCGGCATGGATGGTGCCGATGCCGCCGGGATGGCCGGTGCCCCAGGCCTTGAGCAGGTCGAGGGCCTCGGCGCCGCGGACCTCGCCGATCGGGATACGGTCGGGACGCAGGCGCAGCGCGGACCGCACCAGATCGGACAGCGAAACCACGCCGTCCTTGGTGCGCAGCGCCACCAGGTTCGGCGCCAGGCATCTCAGCTCGCGGGTATCTTCGATCAGCACCACGCGGTCGCCGGTCCCGGCCACCTCGGCCAAGAGCGCATTGGTGAGCGTGGTCTTGCNNTCTTGCCGGTCGAGGTGCCGCCGGCAACCAGGACGTTGCGGCGCTCGGCCACCGCCCGGCGCAGGACCGCGGCTTGGACGCCGGTCATGATGCCGGCGGCGACATAGTCATCGAGCGTGAACACCGCCACCGCCGGTTTGCGGATCGCGAACGCCGGGGCCGCCACCACCGGCGGCAACAGCCCCTCGAACCGCTCCCCGGTCTCGGGCAACTCGGCCGAGACCCGAGGCGCGCCGGCATGGACCTCGACCCCGACATGGTGGGCGACCAAGCGCACGATGCGTTCGCCGTCGGCGGCCGAGAGGCGCTCTCCGGTATCGGCCAAGCCGGTCGTCAACCGGTCGATCCACAGCCCGCCGTCGGGGTTCAGCATCACCTCGACGATGGTCGGGTCTTCGAGGAAGGTGGCGACCGCCGGCCCGAGGGCGGTGCGCAACATGCGCGCTCCGCGTGACGCGGCCTCGGATTGAAGGGAATGGACGCTCACATTCGACTCCGTTGAAGAGCCGGTCGTAAGACACGATCGCCAATGAGGAATGAGAAGGGGCTCGAATCGGGCCGTTCAAAGGGCGCC
This sequence comes from Rhodospirillales bacterium, assembly GCA_003165295.1. Taxonomy (GTDB): domain Bacteria; phylum Pseudomonadota; class Alphaproteobacteria; order Azospirillales; family Azospirillaceae; genus BOG-933. Next base: position 6,026 of record PLTC01000298.1, read on the forward strand.
TGTCCGTCGTAGCGCCCTGGCGTACAAAGACAGGAAGACGGCGGTGTTGTCCGCCTCTGAGTCTCTGGCTACCAGTCGTGTTGTGGTGCTGCCCCGGTTGATCCTATAATCCGTGCTGCCTCGACCGTGTGTTGGTTGAGTCGGCAATCGCGACCTAACCCTGACGTGGCAGGCGTTCATGTTGGGAATTGGACAGAGGGGGTTCTCGTCATCGACGGCCGGTTTGCGCCCGCATCGGACGTTTCGGCGTTGACATTGCATTTCTACATAGCGGACATTCTACAAACCTCACAATCATGAGCCAATTTTGTCGAGCGCCGATTGGGCTTTGTCCCTTTGATATCCTGAAGCAAGCGCACCAATTTGCTTGCGGGCATAGATTGCAAGCTGATCCAGCCCTTTATCGATTACTGCCTTAAGCCCGTCGTCCAAGTGGTGACGCACCACGCCATACGTTCGCACGATCTCTGCAAGAGTCTCGAAAGGATAGTGCTGCGGGTCGCTCTGGTGCAGTATCTTGCCAGTAAGTGTGATTGCTTCTTTGAAATCCCTGAGTAGGTCGCCCCCAACGCGGGTGGTTTTTTCCGCCCGCAACATCAGAAACTTTGCGCGCCTGTCGTCGAGTTGGCTACGGTCGAAAGTCTTTCTGGTGCGGCGTTCGTATTCGTTGGCTTCAGCGTATCCCTGTTCGAGAAACTTTTCCGCGTCCGTAAGGGCGCCGGCCGCGCATTTGGCCATGTGCCACTGCAGCCAGAAAAGCGGCATTCGCCTGATTTGCGTTTCCTGCTTGTTATGTTCGAAAAACCGGTCGATTTGGACCCTGTCCGTGACGACGTCGGAAAGGATGGAAAACCGCATCAACTGACTGAACATGCGCTGTTCGAAAGGGTCGCGATAGGTCGCCGCAAGATTCTTCAACAAAGGAACGATGGCATCGACGATTTCGGCATCGTCAAACAGGTTCTGGAGGATGTTCTGGGCTCCGATCGAGGGTACGGTCTGGATGATCCCACCAATTCGGCGCACGAGGCGGAAAGTGTCATTTCCGGCTCTAGTATTCATCCTGTCGATGATGGTACCGTAGTCCATCTGCATCACATTGCTGAGGACGGCAACCGGTGCATTCTCGCCGATATGGGTGACATAGAGTGCGACGATGATCGCTTTGCGTTCAATCTGACTGAGTGACAGCTTGTTGAATTCTTCTTTATACCGATTGGTGACGTAATCTGACTTGAGTAACCGCAAGAGGAAGTGCGGCAGGCTTGCCTGACAGGTGCTCTCGATGAAACGAAGCCGCGCACCTTGATCAAGCGCATAAAAATCACGCCACCCGGCGATCTGATCGGCGAGGTCGCTTAGAACGCGCGCTTCGTCCTTGTTGAGACGGGCAAGGGGCATTTCCCGGAAACTGCGGAGGCCTTGGAGCGATTTGAGGCTAACAGGGCTGGCATCGAACGCCACTGCCCGGCTTGTTAGGATCAGAACGCCGTCCTGACCATCAAACTGACGCGCGATGCTCGTAAGCCGTTCTGTCGGCAGATCAAAACAGTTCTCGATGATCAGTGCGGCGTTCGACGTATGGTGAAGGATGTCTGCGACCTCGTTAAGTACGTTCTCATAGGCTTGGCGCATCTGGTAGACTGGCCTTGCGCCTGACAGGCGATAGGCAAGGTCGGTGGTGAGCAGGGACTTACCATCACAGGCGTACCCGTCAAATAGCACGATCCGGGTATCACCTGCGACGGCGTCCAGAGTTTCCTGTATGGCGCTGCGCCGTATGTGGTACTCGGATACATCGTTGGATGCATCCCGCGCGAGCTGCGAGGGGTCGACCGTGCCGTAGAGAAACAGGTCTTCGATCTGCGCTTTCGTGGGAACCGTTGCTGCGGGATCCGGAGGCGTGTATTTCGCGAAACTGGCAAGGCGTGGCGCTTTCGGTGCACCCTTGGCCAAAAGCTCCTTGATGGAGGCGGCAAGCCCGGCCCGGCCGATGAAGAACGGCGAGCCGAGCCGCTTTTGAGCTGCGATGACATCGGGGTTGGCTTGGGCGGTCGGGCGATTGATGAAGAAAGCCTTTTCGCGCAAGCCTGTCAGGTCGTTGATCGCCTGATTGAGGTGGAAATCGCCGGCATTGAACCCGACAAAGACCACGATCTGAGCCTGATCGATATCGCGCCGAAAGCGGTCGAGCCACTTCTTTACATGGGTAAGCTTCGAGTAGCTTTCAGCACCGAGCACGCAGCTTTCACGAATGTTATGTATGTCCCATTTCTGCACATAACCGTGCAGATGGATGATTGGGAGATTTGACGTGGCCGTGCTGGGATCGTCGGTGTTGTTAAGGGGCTCGGCCTGTTTGTGCGCGGCCTGAGCCGCAATTTCGAGCGCGTTATCGTAATTTGTCGTGTAGACCGCTTGCCAGGGGTAGCGTAACAGATCGGCCATATCAGAGGTTACGTTGGAAACGGTGAACCGCTCTTTCAGGAGCGTCATCATGCCGTTATCGGCAATCTTCTCCTGTAGTGCATCGGCGGCGTTTTGCAGATCCCTGTATGGCGGATCCTGCCGGAGTTCGGTATTGAAGAGATCTAGCAGCTGTGCGCCCGTGCCGAGCGTTTCATCCGGCTTGAAATTCAGACAATCCGCAGAAAACCCGGCACCGCAGAATAGGATGCCACCGCCGTTGCGAGCTAGGTTGAAACGCCTTTGAAACTCATCAAATGAGGTGCTCTCCATCAGGCGGCACTCCTAAGTTAGATCTTATTTCTAATGAATGGTGATAGCTTTTCTGAGTGTGCGCCCTCGGTTGTACCATCTTTTAAGCATGTATGGAAGCCTTTGCGGACGCATCATCCAGGCTGCTTCGGCAAGCATGAATGGCCGGTTCTGTTACGCAACGGCTGGGTTTCAGCACCCGCCGCCAACACCCGCCATTCCGCTTCCGGCCCAATCCGGTCATGGCAACAAAGGCCGGCTTCAGGTCGGCTGTCAGCGAGGCCTATGGCGAACGTCACGATTGATCGGCCGAATCCACCATCGATTCCGGCATCATGCTCCCCGTGACATCATCGGGAATCTCCTGGAGCAGGCTTTGTCCCTTCTGCAAGCGCCGGCCCAGTGCCTCGATAAAGCCCTCATAGCGCTCGCGGCCCTTGACCTGCGCGGCGGCCTGGGCGTCGCCCGGCAACGGCGGCGTGATGGTCAGCCAGAAGCGCACGAACAGCGCCAGCGTTTCGGTCGCGATGCCGAGATTGCGCTCGAGTCGCTGGACCTGGCGGGACAGCCGGTCGAGCCGCCGGGTGAAGGCGGCCTCGCGGCGATCGGCGCCGTCGGGCGACAGGAACGAGGCGACCGCGGCCTCAACGATCGCCGAGCGGGACAGGTCCTTGCGGTCGGCCAGGTCGGCGATCTGCTTCAACAGCGCCGGCGGGAAATAGACGTTCATCCGGTCGCGCATCGCTCCCTCCCTCACAGGTCGAGGCCGTCGCCGGGGTCGAGCGAGGCCTGGCGGGCGAGGCCGCGCATCTGCCGGCGTAGCGCGCGGGCCTGGCGCACGGTGTCTTCGGGTTCATCGTCGATGAGGACGAATTCCTCGTGGGGCAGCGGATGCGCGGTCTCGCTGACGATCGCCACATGCTCAGGCAGTTCCGGCTCCCGGCGCAGGCCGCCATTGGCGGCGTCCTCGGTCTTCAGCCTCTCGGCGAGCAACGGGGCCGACGGCGGTTGCGGGGCGAGCGCAGACCAGTCCTCGGACACAGGGGCTGCCGGTGTAGCGACCAGCGCGGGCGGCGGCAGAACGCGCTCGGTCAGGCGCCGGTCCTCGAAGTAGCGCGCCTTCCTCGCGCGGATCGGCGGCGTGCCCGCCAGCATCACGATCTCGTCGGCGGGCGGCAGTTGCATCACCTCGCCGGGGGTGAGCAAGGGCCGTGCCGTCTCCGAGCGCGAGACCATCAGATGGCCGAGCCAGGGCGAGAGCCGGTGCCCGGCATAGTTCTTCATCGCCCTCATCTCGGTGGCGGTGCCGAGCGCGTCCGACACCCGCCTGGCGGTGCGCTCGTCGTTGGTGGCGAAGCTCACCCGGACATGGCAGTTGTCGAGGATCGAGTTGTTGGCGCCATAGGCCTTCTCGATCTGGTTCAGCGACTGGGCGATCAGGAAGGCCTTGAGGCCGTAGCCGGCCATGAACGCCAGCGCGCTTTCGAAGAAGTCCAGCCGGCCCAGCGCCGGAAACTCGTCAGCGCCCTCAGCAGCACGCGATGACGGCGGTTGCGGGCCTGCAAATCCTCGGTCAGGCGCCGGCCGATCTGGTTCAGCACCAGGCGGATCAGCGGCTTGGTGCGGCTGATGTCGGAGGGCGGCACCACCAGGTAGAGCGTCGCCGGACGCTCGCCCGCGATCAGGTCGGTGATGCGCCAGTCGCAGCGCCGCGTCACCTGGGCGACCACGGGGTCGCGATAGAAGCCCAGGAACGACATGGCGGTGGAGAGCACGCCGGAGCGCTCATTGTCGGACTTGTTGAGCAACTCGCGCGCCGTCGACGCCACCACCGGATGGGCGCCCGCCGCCCCCAGATGGGGCGTGGTCATCATCGCCTGCAACGTCGTCTCGATCGGCCGCCTGGGATCGGAGAGGAAGGCGGCGACGCCGGCCAGCGTCTTGTCCGCCTCGGCGTAGAGGACATGGAGGATGGCGCCGACCAGCAGCGAGTGGCTGGTCTTTTCCCAGTGGTTCCGGCGCTCCAGCGAGCCCTCGGGGTCGACCAGCACGTCGGCGACGTTCTGGACATCCCGGACGTCCCATTCGCCGCGGCGAACCTCAAGCAGCGGATTGTAGGCGGCCGACCCGGCATGGGTCGGGTCGAACAGCAGCACCCGGCCGTGTCGGGCACGGAAGCCCGCGGTGAGCGTCCAGTTCTCGCCCTTGATGTCATGGACGATGGCCGAGCCCGGCCAGGTCAGCAGCGACGGCACCACCAGGCCGACGCCCTTGCCGGAACGGGTCGGCGCGAAGCACAGCACGTGCTCCGGCCCGTCGTGGCGGAGATAGTCGCGGCCGAACCGGCCCAGGACCACGCCATCGGGGCCGAGCAGCCCGGCGGCCCTGATCTCGGCGGCGGTCGCCCAGCGCGCCGAACCGTAGGTTTCGACGTTCTTCGCTTCCCGGGCGCGCCAGACCGACATGCCGATGGCGACGGCAACCGAGAGGAAGCCGCCCGAGGCGGCGATGCCGGCGCCCTCGACGAAGATCGCCGGGGCATAGGCGTCATAGGCGTACCACCACCAGAAGAACGCCGGCGGCAGGTAGACCGGCACGCCGCGCGCAGCTCGAACCAGGGCAGGCCAAGCTCGGGCTGGAAGCCGAGCCGCCAGGCCGTCCACTGGGTCGCGCCCCAGGTCGTGAGCAGCACGATCAGGAGGACGACGAGAATCTGGCCCCAGAGGATTTTGGTGGCGGACACAAGCGGCTGCCTTGGTGGCAAATACCGCCAAATTGGCTTGGCAAACCGCCAGAATTCAAGGAGCGGCGGCGGCTCGGCGTGCGCTTGGCCGCGGTGGCGTACTTTGACAGGCGATAGAGTGGCACCGGGAGCGTTGCGGAGAATAGCGCCATCATTCTCCGCAATTTATGCGGCGAAACCGATTGCCGCAGGCGGAGATTATGGGACATAATCTCCGCGAAAGGTGCGGCGAATGACCACCTACATCCACCATCTGACCGACTGGCCCCAATTCCGCTGGAGCCATGAAACGCTGGCCTCCCGGTTAGCCGCGGTGCGTCATCGCCAGGGCCGGCTGATCGGTCGCATGGAAGGGCTTGGTTTCCCGTTACGTGCCGAGGCCGTCCTTCGGTCCTTGACCGAGGAAATCATGAAATCGAATGAGATCGAGGGCGAAGTCCTCGATCGCGAACAGGTCCGATCATCGATTGCCCGCCGGCTGGGCATGGACGTTGGCGCCCTGGCGCCGGTCGATCGCCATGTCGACGGCGTGGTCGAGATGATGCTCGACGCGACCCAGAATTATGCGGCGCCGCTTACCGAGACGCGCCTGTTTGACTGGCATGCCGCACTCTTCCCCACCGGGCGCAGCGGCATGACGACGATCCGGGTGGGCGCATGGCGAGACGGCAGGTCAGGCCCGATGCAGATCGTTTCCGGTCCGCTGGGCCGCGAACGGGTTCACTATGAGGCCCCGGATGCGCCACGCGTGGATCGCGAGATGCGTGCTTTCCTCGCCTGGTATAATGGCCGGGAGTCCGTCGATCCGGTCTTGCGCGCCGCGCTCGCCCATTTGTGGTTCGTGACCATCCATCCGTTCGACGACGGCAACGGGCGCATCGCGCGGGCCATCACCGACATGGGGCTTGCGCGCTCCGAACAAAGCTCGCAGCGCTTCTACAGCATGTCGGCCCAAATCAGACTCGAGCGCAAGGTCTACTATGACATTCTGGAAGCCACGCAAAAGGGCGACCTGGACATCACCGCCTGGATCGAGTGGTTCCTGGGCTGCCTCGATCGCGCGTTCGATGGCGCGGAAGTCATTCTCGCAGCCGTTCTGATCAAGGCGCGGTTCTGGGAGCGGCATGCAGGTGTGCCCTTACAGGAGCGCCAACGCCAGGTGCTCAACCGGTTGCTGGACGGCTTCGAGGGCAAGCTGACCTCATCGAAATACGCCAAGCTCGCCAAGTGTTCCCAGGACACCGCCTCGCGCGATATCGACGATCTGATCGCCCATGGCATTCTGGTAAAGGATCAGGCCGGTGGGCGAAGCACCAGCTACTCGCTGGTGCCTGTTGACCGTTGATCGCCCCTGGAGATGGCGATCACAAGCCGAGCCCCCGCTTGCGCCCGAACCCCCAGTCAATCCTGAGGTGGCCCCGGAATCCCGGA
>PLTC01000162.1 GCA_003165295.1 Rhodospirillales bacterium
TGTGGGTGAAAGGCGGATAGGCATGCTTTGGCCCGGCGGGATCAGCCGAAACGCCGGGTCAGTTCGGCATCAAGATCGCTGGCCTGCCGGTCGCTGAGATCAAGCTCCAGGTGGGTGGCGGTGGGGCTCACGGCCAGGACGGTGCCGGCAACGATCCCGAGGTGAGGGGTCGTGAGTTCGAGAGTCCGGCCGACCGGAACATCGAAACCACGGTCGAGCACGGCCACGCCGCTCCGCGAAATGTCGTTGAGCACACAGTCGATCCGTTGGCCGCCGATCCCGGCGGTGACCACCTGATTGACCGTCAACCGACGGCTCACGCGCGGATCGGCGGCGGTCTGCATGATGTCGATCAACCGTTCATGCATCCGGTTGACGGTGTCGCGGATGCCCGCCGATTGGCGCATCTGGAGATTCGCCGAGTCCCCGGAACGCTCCGACGCCGCCGCGACGTCGCCAATGTTCCCCGAGACGCCGCGGGTGACCACGACCGCGGCTTCGGCGTTGCGCGCGATTTCCTGGGTGGCGGTCCCTTGCTGCTCCACCGCGGCGGCGATGCTGGCCGCAATCTCGTTGATCCGCTCGATGGTCCGGCCGATGCTCCGAACCGATTCGGCCGACTGTCCGACCGCCGACTGAATGCCGCCGATCTGTTGACTGATCCGATCGGTGGCCCGCGCCGTCTGGTTGGCCAGGTTCTTGACCTCGCCTGCGACCACCGCAAAGCCTTTGCCGGCTTNNGGCGTTGAGCGCCAGCAGATTGGTCCGGGCGGCGATGTCGGCAATCAGCTTGACCACTTCGCCGACCTGCACCGAGTGGGCGACCAGGCTGCTGATGGTCTCCTGGGTCCGAACCGCTTCCGCGGCGGCGCTGTTGGCGATCGTCGAAGACCTGGCGACATGGCGGGCGATCTCGGTGATCGAACCCGACAGTTGCTCGGCCGCCGCGGCCACCGCCGCAACATTCTCCGTCGCCCGCGCCGTGGCGCGGACCGCTTCGGCCGCCTTGCTCTGGACATCGCCGGCAACGCCGGCAACATCCTCGGAAAGCCCATGCAGGGTTTCGACGCCGATCTTGACCATCGACACCGCTTCGGTGACCTGGGTCTCCATCGCCATGGTCAGGGCGACAATCTCGCTTTTCAGCTTGCGCTGGTTGCGGCGGTTGACGGCGTCGTGCTCCGCGCCGATATGCCGCAGATCAAGGGCGTTCTGCCGGAACACCGCCACCGTCCGGGCCATGGCGCCGACCTCGTCGCGCCGCGACAGAAAGGGAATCGCGCGCTCGACGTCGCCGCCGGCAAGACGGTCCATGGCGGCCGTGACCCCGGCGATGCCATGGACGATGTGCCGCCACAGGAACAGCGTCACCAGGAACGAGGCGAGATAGGCCGCAAGGCCGGCCAGGAGAAGAATCCGGTTGGCCCTCTGGGCCGCGCCGGCGTTGTCGGTTTCAACCGCCTGAACCGTCCGGCTCTGCTTGGCGCCGATATCATTGACCTGCCGCTCGAGGTCGAGGTAAGCCGCGCCGGCATGGGGCAGCATGGCGAGTGCCGTAGCGGCATCGGCGTCGAACATGTCCAGGATATCGACCGCCGCCTTGCGATAGGTGGTGATCGCCGTGGCAATGGCGTCGAGATCATGCCCGGTGCCGTGCACCCGGCCGCTCACCTGCTTGAAAGAAGCCTCGACGTCGTCGAGCTGACGGCGACAGTCGGCGACCAGCGCCATGGCCCTGGCCTCGCTGACCCCGGCATTGATCAGCGCAGCCGCCTGATAGAGCAAACCGTTGCCGCGGGCGACGGCAACCGTCAGCTTGCCAAGGTCATCCTGCTTCTCGAACTCGGCAAACAAGACACGGGTAATGGTATCGCTCTGATGCTGAATCGTCAGGGAGGACAGCGCCAATAACGGCAGCGTGGTTATCACAAACACCGCCACGATGAGAAGTAGTTTCACCCGTAAATTCAAATTTTCTACCAAAGTTCCCATCGTGATACCTCCATAACCTATTTTGTGGCGAAGTCGATACCGATACCGATACCGATCTATTTATAGGCGCCGGAAAATATCACCACGTCATCAACCTTGAGCACATAGCTGGTCTTGTCCATAATCTTCCTCGTAACCGGATTCGTAAATTTGTAGTCGACCCAGCCGCTGCCCGCGGTGCGCGCGAGGTCGAGAATCTCAAGGCCGTAAGCCTTGCCTTCGATGTCCTTGAAGTCGGCGAGCGACTTGCCGATCATTCGGGAATTGAAACCATGGGCGATGCGCACGCCGTCGGACAGGTTGGCCGCCACCACATACAGGTCACGATCGACGAATGCACCGTTACGGTCGTTAAAGGCGGCCAGCGCCTTGTCCCGGCCATTCTCGTGCCAGAATGCCGCCGCCTTTTCGACCAGCGCCTTGGCTTCCGCCGCGGTGCCGAATTCCGCCGCGGTCCCGCTGTTGGTGGAAAGACCGAAGAAGATGACGACGACGGCCAGCACCGCGACTTTCAGCGTATTCATAACTTATTCTCCAGCTTCAGGCCGGTTTCGGGCCGGTTTCAAGGTTGATGGGGTAGGCTCTGCCGCTGCTCCAGGATTATGCTCAGCTTTTGTGCCAACTCCTGTTCCCGGTAAGGCTTGCTGATGACCACAAAGCCGCTTCCGCAGCAGTCGCGGGTGATGGCATCTTCGGAAAAGCCGGAGGTCAGGGCGACCTTGATGTGCGGCCAGCGGCGCCTGATCTCGCACCCGAGATCGATTCCGTTCATCTCTCCGGGCATCACGATGTCGGAAAAAACCACGTCCACCGGTTGCCCCCGCTCCAGTACCTCCATGGCCTCGGCGGCATTACCGACCGTTGAAACCCGGTAGCCGAGTTCGGTCAGCATATGGCCAACGACTTTGCGAACCATAGGGTTATCTTCGACCGCCAGGATGGTTTTACCCGAGGCTGCCGCCGGCGCACCGGGAACCACCGCCCCGGTGGCGGCGCCGCTGTCGGCGGCACGCGGCAGATAGAGCCGAAAGGTCGTGCCGTGGCCGGGCGCGCTGTGGACGCTGATGTGGCCCCCGGACTGCTTGACGAAGCCGTAAACCATGGCGAGCCCGAGGCCGGTGCCCCTGCCGGTCTCCTTGGTGGTAAAGAATGGCTCGAAGATGCGGGCAGCAACCTCGGCCGGCATGCCGCATCCCGAATCCATGACTTCTATGGTGATGTAGTCCCCCGACGCCAGCACCGGGTTGTCGTCGATGTCGGCCGGATCGATGGTCCGGTTCTGCATCGAGATGGTCAGCCCACCGCCATCCGGCATGGCATCGCGGGCGTTGACCGCGAGGTTCAGAATCGCGGAGTCAAGCTGAGCCGCGTCGATCAGCACCGGCCACAGCCCCGGATCCTCGCGCAGCGTGATCTCCAGATTGTCATCGAGGGTACGGTGGAGAAGCTTTACCATATTACGGACACATGAATTAACATCAACCCTCGTCGGTTGCAGTGTCTGACGGCGACTGAAGGCCAGGAGCTGGCGGGTGAGATCGGCGCCGCGCAGGGCCGCCGCCAACGCGCTCTGCACCATGTCGCGGGTCTGGGGATCGCCCTCCGGCAGCCTCGCGATGAGGTCGAGATTGCCGATCACGATGGTCAGAAGGTTGTTGAAATCGTGGGCGATGCCGCCGGTCAGGCTGCCGATGGCCTCCATCTTCTGGGCGTGGCGCAGATGCGCCTCCATCCGTTTGCGCTCGCTCACGTCCTCGGAAACCACCACCGCCCCCTGAAAGGTGCCGTGGCCGTCGAACAGCCCGGCCACCGCCCCGCGCAAGGAAAGCACGCTGCCGTCCTTGCGCCGACGGAGGCGCTCAATGTTGTGCAGCACCTCGCCGGCCGCCAGCCGCGCGAGCACGCTTTCCAGTGACGGGCCGTCATCAAGGGCGGCCGGATAGGACTTGCCGATGATTTCCGCCGCGGGATAGCCGTAGATGGCCTCGGCGGCGCGATTCCAACTGCGCACCGAACCGTCGGGGTCAAGCATGACGATGGCGACCGGCGACGCTTCGAGAATCGCCGAGAGCATCTGGTTGACCTTCCGGCGTTCCTCGACTTCCAGTGCCAGTGCGCGGGTGCGTTCGACGATCCTGGCCTCCAGACCGTCGGCCTGGTCCTGAACCACCTTCAATGACCAGCTCAGGCAGAGATGGTTGCGCACCCGCGCCAGCACGATGGGGGTCGACACCGGCTTGATGATGTAGTCGACGCCGCCGACCGCAAAGCCTCTGGCCTCGTCCTCGAATTCGCTCATGGCGGTGACGAAGATCACGGGAATCTGCCCCAGCCTCGGGTCTTCCTTGAGCCGCCGGCAGACTTCGTAGCCGTCCATCTCCGGCATCATGATGTCGAGCAGGATCAGGTCGGGGGCGTGGCGCCGCGCCGCTTCCAGCGCCTGCGCCCCGGTCTTGGCGAACACGAGCTGGTAGGAGGCCGCCAGGATGCCGCGCATGACCTGAAGATTGGCGGGCTCATCGTCGACCACCAAAATCTTCCATCTGCGGTCTGCGGGAAAATCCACAGGGGCGGCCGCGCCGGCGATTGCTGCGGCCGCAGCGGTCGGCCCGGGCACCGGCGCCGGCATCTGGTCCTTCATATCGTTCCCCCCTCTCTCCCTTTCGCCCGCTCCCTCAGGCATGCCCCCGGCCTGGGCAAACCGCCTCAATCGGGCAGCGCCGCCCGGACGCGGTCAAACGCCTCTCCGGCATCAAGGAACAACGGTAGCAGTTCGGGATCAAAATGCCTGCCAGACTGTTCGCGTAAGTAGCTGATCACGGCCTCAGGATCCCAGGGCTCCTTATAAGGGCGACGAGATATCAAGGCATCATAGACATCGGCCAGGGCAACGATGCGGCCTTCGATGGGAATTTCCCTACCAATTAACCGGTTCGGGTAGCCGCTGCCATCCCATTTCTCGTGATGGCTGAGGGCAATCCGGGCCGCCATCTGCATCAGCGCCGAGCCGTTGGTGCCGATGATGGCACCACCCCGTTCGGGGTGGGTGCGCATCACCGCCCATTCCTGCTGGTCAAGCTTGCCCGGCTTCAGCAGAATCTGGTCTGGAATGGCGATCTTGCCGATGTCATGCATCGGCGCGGCCTTGCCGATGGCGTGGCAGGCCTCGTCACTCCAGCCGATGCGGCCGGCCAGAATTTCGGCGTAACGCCCCATCCTTCTGACATGGGCGCCGGTCTGGTTGTCCTTGAATTCCCCGGCAATCCCCAGTCGGTCGAGAACCATCGACTGATCGACCAGCGCGATGTGCGTGCGGATTCGCGCCCGGACAATCGGGGCCGAAATCGGCTTGGTGATATAGTCGACGCCGCCAACCTCAAAGCCCCTGGTCTCGTCCTCGGTCTCGCCCATGGCGGTGACGAAAATGACCGGGATGTGGTCAAGGGCCGGGTCGGCCTTGAGACGGCTGCACACTTCGTAGCCGTTCATCCCCGGCATCATGATGTCCAGGAGGATCAGGTCGGGATGATGCCGTCGGGCCGCTTCCAGCGCCTGCTCGCCGTTCTTGGCGAAGGCGAGCCGGTAGGCGTCCGACAGGATGCCGCGCAACACCTGAAGATTATCGGCTTGGTCGTCGACCACAAGAATTTTCCATATTTTGTCCATTTTTTTGCCCACCCCCTAATGGACTATGGGATATATATCGACTGACTCTCTCGCAAAGTCGGCCACCAGCGCTTTCGCTTCCTCGAAATCGAAGTCATCGATCAGTCCGCGCAGGCGCGCGGTATCGTCAGGCGAAAGACTGGCTGAAAGCCGATCCAGGACCGGTTCGACGATTCCGGGATCGTCGGTCTCCAACGCCACCAACACCTCCTCCAAGGCCAGCCTGGTGCCGGGCAGGCCGGACGGACGGTCCGCCCCCGGGGCCGCCTCCGGCGGGTGATGGCAAGGTTGCCGCCCGAGCCGATCGATGGAGGTGGCGGCAACGGTCAGGGCGGTGGCCAGTTCGCCGATCAGGTCCTGGACGCCTGCGCTGCGCCGTGCCTTGAACGCCTCGTCGATGGCGGCGGCGATCCTGGCCACCTCGGACACCGCGAGATTGCCGGCAACACCTCTGAGGGCATGGGCGAGATGACAGGCGGCGTCGTGGTTTCCGGCGGCATGAAGCGTGCCCAGGCGGTCAGCGGCGTCGGTGTACCGTGCGCCGAAGCTCGCAAGCGCGGCCGAATACTGCGCCGCATCGTTCCACCGTCGCATCCCCTCCGCGGTATCGATGCCGGCCAGCCGGGGCAAATCCGCCGCCGCGCCGGGCAACGGCGCCGCGACGATGCCGCTGGCCGTTTCGCCCTGTCCCGCGGGAACCACCCTTTCGATCAGCCGGAACAACCCGCAAAAATCGATCGGCTTGGCGACGAAATCGGTCATGCCGGCTTCGAAGCACTGACGTCGCTCGGAAGGCATGACGCTGGCGGTCATGGCGATGATCGGCACCGGCGGTCTGGTGCCGTTTTCCCGGCCCCGGATCTGCCGGGTCGCGTCCAGGCCGTCCATCAACGGCATATGGACATCCATCAGAATGACGTCGAAGACCTGAGTTCGGGCCAGTTCCACCGCCTCCCGGCCGTCATGGGCCACGGTGACGCGATGGCCCTGGCCGACCAGGCGAATTTCCGCCAGTTCGGTGTTTTCCGGAATGTCGTCGGCCAGCAGGATCCGGAAACGGCGCGGGGACGGAACCGCGCTCTCACCGGCGACGCCGGCTTCCCGGGGGTGGCTGCCGCCGGTTGCCGGCTCCAGATGAAGCGTGACGTGAAAGTGACTGCCCTTGCCGAGCTGGCTTTCCACCCAAAGGTTGCCGCCCATGACCTCGGCCAGTTGCTTGCAAATCGAGATGCCGAGCCCGGTCCCCCCGTAGCGGCGGGTGGTGGAGGTGTCGGCCTGGATGAAGGGGTCGAAAATGCGCCGGACCTGTTCCGGTGTCATGCCGATGCCGGTATCGGACACCGTAATCCGAAGGGTCTCGGGCTCCTCCGCCTTTGCCACCGCGACCGTTACATGACCGGTCTCGCTGAACTTGATGGCATTGCCGACCAGATTGGTGATGATCTGCCGGATCCGGTTGGGGTCGCCGACATAGCAAGGCGGAAGCCCGGCCGGATATGACATCGCCAGTTCCAGCCTTTGTTCTTGGGCCTTGATCCGCAGCATGTCCAGTGAGTTCTGCAGAACCATCGGCAGATTGAAGACCACCCGCTCGAGTTCCAGCTTGCCGCTCTGAAGCTTCGAGACGTCGAGAATGTCGTTGATCAACAGCAGCAGCGATTTCGCGGCCGTGTGTGCCGTCATCAGATGCCGCCGCATGGGGTCTGGCAGCTCGCTCTCCAGGACCAGTGCGATGAAACCGAGGACGGCGTTCATCGGCGTTCGAATTTCGTGGCTCATGGTGGCGAGAAAGCGGCTCTTGGCTTCATTTTCGGCCACCGCGGCATGGGCGGCACGCTCGGCGGCACGGGCCAGTTCTTCGGCCCGGGTCCGGTCGGTGATGTCGAGGGACACTCCGAGCACGGCCGGTTGCCCGCCCATGGCGAACGGAACCTTGCGGGTATGGAGAACGTGCGTGACCCCGAAGCGATCGGTAAACCGCTCGTCCGGCAGCGTCACATCGTCGCCCCGTTCCAGCACCGCGCCATTGGATCGGCGAAACCCCTCCCACTCTGCCGGACTGGGATGAAGGTCGTCCTGACCGCGGCCGACCAATCGGTCCGGATCGACCCCGTAGAGCCCCGCCAGCGCCCGATTGGCCAGCAGGTAACGATGGTCCCGACCTTGAACAAAAATGTGAACCGGGGCCACATTGATCACCTTGGACAGCAATTCGCCGCTGTGACGAACTTCGTCGAGCATCCTTTGCAGGGCGCGCGACAGGATGCCGACTTCGTCAGGACCATCGCTCGCCGGCAGATCCTTGAGCCCGCCCTGGCCAATCTTCAGCGCCGCCGCGGTCAGACGGCCGAGACGCCGGGTGAGGTTCCGACCCAACAGGAACGCCGCCACGACACCGATCAACAGAGAGCCCGCGAAAACGGCGGCAAACAGCTCTTTCAGTCGTTGGATCGGGGCAAAGGCTTCGGCCCGGTCGATCTTGACCACCATGCCCCAATCCGCCTCGGGCAGATACTCGGTGACCGCCAGGACCGGCACGTTCCGATAGTCGAAAAGATCGAGGAACAGGCCGGCTTCGTGGCGGACCGCGTGGGCCATCGCAATCCGCTTGTTGGTCGGCAGCATGACCCGGCGCATTCCGGCCTTGGAGTCGAAGCGGAGCGGCGTAATGAACAGGATGCTGCCATCGCTCTGCAATTGACCAAGCACCACCTCGCCGGTTGCGCCGAGCCCGGACTGGCGGTGGAACAACTCCAGGATGGTCGGCTCCCGGACCTCCATGACCAGGGCACCAAGGGTGCGGTCGTCCAGCCGTAGCCGTCCGACGAGGCGCAAGGCGAAATCATCGACGCCGTCCAGGCGGATCGCCTGAAGCATGCCGGCGTCCCGGGCCGCCGGCGCGGGTGACCGGACTTCGGCAATACTTTGCCCGACCCGCTCCTCGCGGGTCGAGGCGATCACCGTACCCTCCGGATCGGTAACCGAAAGCGACCAGATCAGGCCGTCACCCTGGGATGCCGCCAACAGTATGCCGCGCATGGTCTCCCGCTGGGTTGCCCGGTCATTGCCATCCAAATAGTCCCGAAGGGATTGGCGCAGTTGGCTGCGGCTGGTCATGGCCGACAGGATCCTGAGATTGCCGGCAATCATGTGCTCAAGGCATTGTTTTTGCAGGGTGGCAACCGAGCGCAGCCGCTCGAACGTCTCCATGCGCAGGGTTGCCTCGGCCTGGACATAGAAAATGGTGCCGACGCCGGACAGCATCAGGCTCAGAAGCAAGGTAAACGTGATGATGAGCTTGGTTCTGATGAGCATCGGGCCCCCCTGCCACCGAACTGATACGCCACTGATTTGGCGTGTTTCATCGAACATGATCCGAATCGTTGATCGCGGCGCCGGTAAGGGTGGCTACGAAATTTCTTGCGCCCTCGAATTCAAAGTCATCGATCAGTCCCTGCACCTGCGCGGCGTCGCCCGGCAACAGGCTTGCCGAAACCCGCTTCAGTACCGGCTCGACCGCTCCCGGATCGTCGGTCTCCAACGCCGCCAACAGCTCCAGCAGCGCCGACGGCGCCACCGTTGCGCCTGCCGGACTGTCCGGCTTCCGCGGGCTGTCGCCGGCGGGTTTACGAGAGCTTTGCAGGAGTTGCCCGATCGACGCGGCGGCAACCTCCAGGGCATCTGCCAGTTGCGGGATCAGGCTCTCGACGCCGTCGCTGCGGCGTCTCTTGAAGGCGTCGGTGAGGGCGCCGGCAAAATGCGCAACCTGTGATATCGAGAGGTTGCCGGAAACGCCTTTCAGCGCGTGAGCCAGTTCGTAGGCCGCCTGCCAGTTTCCCGCGGCCTGAAAGGCCTCAAGCCGCCGCGCGGTATCGGCATATCTCGCGGCAAAACTGCCGAGCGCCGCGCGATAGCGGTCGGCATCGCTCCAACGCCGCAATCCGCCGGTGACATCGATCCCGTCCAACGGCGGCAAAGTCGGGGCCGTCGGGTGCAGCGGGACTTCCGCGGTTCGCACCGGTTCGCCGCTCCCGGCCGGAACCACCTTTTCCAGCAGCCGGAACAGTGCGGTGAAATTGACCGGCTTGACGATGAAATCGGTCATGCCCGCCTCGAAACAGTGATGGCGTTCCGCGGGCAGGACGCTCGCGGTCATGGCGATGATCGGTATCCGCGGCCCGGCCCCGTCTTCCCGGCGCCGAATCTCGCGGGTGGCGTCAAGCCCGCTCATCACCGGCATCCGGACATCCATCAGGATCACATCGAAAGCCTGGGTCCGGGCCAGATCGACCGCCTCCCGGCCGTCACGGGCCACCGTCACCCTGTGGCCCTGGGCCGCCAGCCGGACTTCTCCCAACTCGGCGTTTTCCTGAATATCGTCGACAAGCAGCACCCGGAACCGGCGCCGGGACTGGACCGGAACCTGGATCGTCACGCCGTGGTCGGGACAGCCGGCAACGCAGGAGACCAGAGCCAGCCGCAATGCGACGTGGAAGGTACTGCCGACGCCCGGCTGGCTGTCCACCCAGATGCGCCCGCCCATCATTTCCGCGAGTTGCCTGCAAATCGAGACCCCGAGCCCGGTACCACCGAACTGGCGCGTCGTCGAACTGTCGGCCTGGACAAACGGTGTGAAGATGCGTTCGGCTTGTTCAGCGGTCATGCCGATGCCGGTATCGGCGACCGTCAATTCGATCAGGCCCGGTTCCCCGGCCGCCGCCACCGAGACCTTGATGCTTCCGGTGTCCGTGAACTTGATCGCGTTGCTCACCAGATTGGTGGTAATCTGCCGGACCCGCTGGGGGTCGCCCAGATAGCAGTGGGGCAGGCCAGGCTGCGCGTAGAACCTGAGGTCGAGCCCCTTATTGCGGGCCTTGATCTGCGATATTTCCAGCACGCTGCGCAACACCATCGGCAAATTGAAAATAATCTCCGCCAGATCAAGCTTGCCGTTTTGCAATTTGGAAATATCGAGAATATCGCTAATCAGCATAAGAAGGGCTTTGGCAGAAATATAGGCCGTGGTCAGTTGCTGGCGGGCGGTATCGGACAGATCACCTTCCAGGACCAGACCGAGAAATCCCAGGACGGCATTCATCGGGGTGCGGATTTCGTGGCTCATATTGGCGAGGAACTGGCTCTTGACCGCGCTGGCCGCCTTGGTTTCGGCCAAGGCCCGCTCCAGTTTTTCATTGGTCACGCGCAGTTCGGTGTCGGCCAGCTTGAGCGGGGTCACGTCGGCGACCAGCACGAAAAAGCCGATCACCGCCTCGCCCTTGCGGTCTGGAATATAGTGGACCAGGACGTGGCCCAGGTCGCCGGACGGTTTGCGGATCGTCTGCTCGAACCGTTGGGGCACCCCGGCCAGCACACCATCGATCGCCGGAGACGCCAACCTGTGGCTGTCCTCGCCGAGGAGATCCCGGATCGAGAGCGCCGGCATCTCGTCGGGCGTGTGACCGAACCATTCGACATGGCCAGGATTGGCAAAGCGGCAACGCAGGTCGCGGTCCCAATATCCGACAATGCCCGGCAGATTATCGGTGACGGTGGTCAGGAATTTCTCGCGTTCCTGCAATTTTTCATTGATCTCGACGAGCTGGTCTGTGCGCTCCCGGACCAACTCCTCAAGATGTTCCCGCTCCTCAAGATGTTCCCGGTAGCGTTCCAGCTCGGTGGCGGCCTGTTTGCGTTCGGTCACGTCGCGGGCAATCTTGGACACGCCGATGACGCCGCCGGCGGCATCCCGGATCGGCGAAATCGTGACCGAAACATCGATCCGACGACCGTCCCGGCCCAGCCGCACCGTATCGAAATGGCGGATGGTCTCACCGCCGCCGACCCGCCGGAGGATCTCCCGCTCTTCCTGCTCCCGCCCGGGTGGGAACAGCATCACCATCGCGCGTCCGATCACCTCATCGGCCCGGTAGCCGAACAGCCTTTCCGCGCCCCGGTTCCAACTGGTGANNTCGTCGGAGGACTCCACGATCGCCGCCAGCATGGCGCAGCTTTTCTGCGCCTGCTCCAGTTCCACCACCCGGAGCCGGCTTTCCTCGGCCATGGCCTCGGCCTTGGCGGTGGCGCGTGTCATGAGCGCGTCGCGCCGCAGTTTCGAACGCACCGTCACGATCCAGCCCAGCGCCGCAAAGATCGCCAGCAAGGGAGCGAGGATCAGCGCGGTCGGGAACCAGCCGCCATACCCTGCCTGAATTTCCCTGGCCATCAGTGCAAAAACGATCACCAGCCCCGCCAGCGGCAGGAATAAAGTCAGAAAATGTAGTCGTAGCGTATCGCGCGCCATCATCGCTGGAACTCCAGGAGAAGCTCCACTTGAATTATATCACCATATGAATTAAGTCAAGATATCTCTGAACGACGTCCGCGATAATTGCTTAAAATGCTTTATTATGAGTGGATTAACCATAATATGTACTTTATTGGTAAATGATACGACGCCTAATTAATAAACTTCCTTCTTGATTCCAGGGGCAGGGTGGCCATCTGCTTATTATCGATATGTTAGCGAAATATCGACGTCCTTGCGGTGTCCCGGGGCACGCCCTCCCACTCACCACTCTCCATTGATGATGGCATTCGCTCGCGATACACGACAGACGGCTCGCTTTGGTTGCGGCTGCGAGCGCGAGAAAGCACCTGAGGCCGCAGAAAGAACGAACCGCACTCTCGAGTCGCCCGGTAAAGCGACAGCGACGAAGAAACTCCTGAGAGTAAAATATTGCCGATGACTATGCGGCATCTGCCGCCCTTATTCCGATTGGACAGCCATCTCAAGGCAAAGACCGGACCCAAGGTATCGAGCGAGATAACGGGCGCCGGCGACACCGGTTTACCGGCTTTCGTCGCAAACGGTGCGCAATATCGCCGCCGACTGCGCCGCCATCATCCCGAAGAGCATGGAAATCGCGTTTGTGGGGGCCGAGGGCGCGACCAACGCCGCCGAAATCTACCAGTCCCGGGCCGACTGGCTCAACCGGGAATTGAGCAAGGCCATCGTCGGCCAGACCAGCACCTCAGAGGGCCAGCAGGGCAGCCACGCCATCGGGCGCGTCCACCGTCAGGTCCAGGACGACATCGCCCGCCACGATTGTCTGGTGATCAGCGCCACGCTCAGCCACACCATCGTCAAATGGATCGTCGACCTGAATTTCGGACCCCAGACCCGGCACCCCTGGCTGCATCTGGGTGAGGCCCCGGCCGCCGA
This sequence comes from Rhodospirillales bacterium, assembly GCA_003165295.1. Taxonomy (GTDB): domain Bacteria; phylum Pseudomonadota; class Alphaproteobacteria; order Azospirillales; family Azospirillaceae; genus BOG-933. Next base: position 12,881 of record PLTC01000162.1, read on the forward strand.
CCTGACCCAACTGGCGGGGAGCCTGGCCGCGCTGGTTCCCTTGGGCCTGGACGTGGCCACCGACGATGTGCGTGACCGGTTCGGGTTTGCCAAGCCCGACGCCGGCGCCCCGGTGCTCAAGGCGCCCCCGGGCGCGCCGCCGCTTGACCTTCCCCCGGCGGCGGGGAGCGGGGACGGCCAGTCCGGGCTGTCGGCCCTGCTCTCGGCCGAACCGCAGCCGACCGGGCCGGAGCGGCTGACCACAGCCCTGATCAGACTCAGCCGGGTCACCGAAAGGGCCTGGCTCGACGAAGCGGCGGCGCTGCTCGATGCCAGCCGGGACCTGGACGAGTTCGCCGACCGCCTGCCGGAGTTGCTGGCCCGGCTCGGGTCGGCGCGGCTGGCGGGACAGGTCGGCGATGCCCTGACCGCGGCCCATGTGGGCGGCATGGCCGACGTGGCCGACGAGGTCAGGGATGGCTGACGGCGCCGCCGATCCGTGGAGCCTGCCCCCCAAGGAGGCCATCGACTTCTTCCGCGGCAAGGTCAATGTTCCGACCCGGCGATGGGATGATCTCTCGCAGTCGGAACACGACTATGGGTTCATGGTCGCGGGCGCCCGCAAGGGCGAACTGCTCACGGACTTGCGCCAGGCGGCCGATGCCGCGTTGGCCGAGGGTCAAAGCAAGCAATGGTTCCGGGACCAGTTCTACAAGATCGCTGAACGGCACGGCTGGCAATACTACGACAAGCCCGACACGCCGCACTGGCGCGCCGATCTGGTCTACGGCACCAACCTGGGCGTGGCCTATGCCGCCGGGCGCCACGAACAGATGACCGACCCGGACGTGCTGGAAGCCTTCCCCTATTGGCGCTATGTCCACAGCGGTTCGGCCCACCCCCGCCCGGCGCACCTGGCCTGGAACGGCACGGTGTTGCCGGCCGACAGCCCCTGGTGGGCCACCCACAGTCCACCCAATGGCTATCACTGCGGCTGCCGCAAGGAGCCGGTGTCGGAGGTGGGGTTGCGGCGGCTGGGCAAGACCAGGCCCGACAGCGCGCCGACGACGGCGTCCAGCCACTACGGGATCGACCGGGGCTGGGCCTATACCCCGGGCGAGAGCCGGCTGACCCCGATGGCGCGCGAGGCCCTGGCCCAGGCCGATGCCCGCCGGGCGGACAAGTGGCAGCAACTGACGCCGGGCGACTGGCGAACGGCCGGCCGTCCCGAACGCCTGCCGCCCCGGCCGGCTCCGGCGCCCCTGGCCCCGGTTCCCGCCGATCTGGATCAGGCCCGCCAGTTTGCCATCCAGGCTTTGGACGGTGACGATAAGGTCTTCCGTGTCGATGGGATCGATTACCCGGTCGCGGTGTCGGCCACGGCCCTTGCCGGACACAAGCCCGAAGACCTCAAGCGCCTGAAATTCCTGTCCTGGTTGCCCGAGCTTCTCCAGCGGCCGCAGGAAGTCTGGGCCGGCTTCGAACGACCGACCTTGACCCCGGAGGAGGCGGTAGCGGTGCGGCGCCGACAGCAGACGCCCCCCCGCGCGCGCTTCTATCTCAGGCTGATCAGCGTGGTTGCCGAGCCGGGCCGTTCGGGGCTGCCCTTCCTGGTGGTGGCCGGCGTGAACCGCCTGGGGATAATCGAAGCCTTCACCGTCATCCCCATGGGGGACGTCAATTATCTGAACCGGCAAAGGCAAGGGACGCTCCTGCGCGCCGACGACGGGGCGCATAGCCCTCGCTCTCCAGGCGGCGGAGCGGGCTCCACGCCGCAAGCCAACGGGGCCGCCTCCCGGCTCACGAACGTGTCACCGGGAATATAGGAGACCCCCATGGCCGGTGCCAGCATCATCGTCGAAGACCAGGCCGTGCGTGAGGCGCTGGCCCGGTTGCAGACCCTGAATGCCGGCGGCAAGGCCCTGAAGTGGATCGGCACCGAAGTGGCCGCCCAGGTCCGCCATCGCATCGACACCGGCGGCCCGGGGCCGGACGGCACCGCATGGCACCCGCTCAATGCCGCCTACGCCGCGAACAAGAAGGGCGCCGGCATCCTGAAGGGCCTGGCCATGCGCGGCGGCTTGCAGGGCTCGATCGCCTGGGCGGTGGACGGCGACAGCGTCCGGATCGGCAGCAACAAAGTCTATGCCGCGATCCATCAGTTCGGCGGCACCATCCGGCCGGTACGGGCGGCGGCCCTGGTGTTTCACCTCGGCGGCAAGCTGATCCGCGCTCACGCCGTCACCATTCCGGCCCGGCCCTATCTGGGCCTGTCCGCCGACAACCGCCGCGATCTGGAAGAGCTGCTGATCAGCCAGATCGAGCGGCTGCTGTCGGCATAGGCGCCCGAATGCGGATCGCTGCAATAGAAGCCCGTGGAGTGGCCTGAAGAGGAAGGAGGTCCGAAGGTGGCGGCGATTTCTTTAAACGCGAAATTAAACGCTCCCTGTGCGACGGCGGCCTATCTGCCCGGACCGGGTCCGGGTGTCGTTGCTCTCCGGGCTCGTGGCTTATGGTGGCGTCGCCTGGATCAAAGAGTGCCATGACCACCCCTTCTGCCCCCCCCTCCCTGCTCGCCTGCCTGTCGGTCGAACTCCCTGGCGGCACCGACCTGCCCGAATGGGTCCGGCTGGTGCCGGCCGGGCAATTCGTGACGATCGATGGCCGCGGGTTCCGGGCCGACGCGGCTCTGCTCGCCTCGTCGGTCCGCCTGCCCATCGCGGTGGATTTCGACCACGCCACCGAACGCGGCCCGACCACGGGTCAGCCGGGGGCGGCCGCGGGTTGGGTCGAGGCGCTTGAGGCGCGGGACGACGGTCTCTATGGCCGGGTCGCCTGGACCAGTCTCGGCAAGACGGCGCTCCTTGACCGGCGCCATCGACCCCGATCAGGTCCCCAGCCTCCCCGAACTGGTCGCAGCACGCGCCTCAGCCTGAGCGCCCGGGGTTTTGCCCCTGTTACGTGGCAGACTGCCAACCCCTTGATTCCGATGGTGGGCGCGACAGGGATTGAACCTGTGACCCCTCCCGTGTGAAGGGAGTGCTCTCCCGCTGAGCTACGCGCCCGCCGTCCGCCGTCCGCGGTGGCAGCTTTCTACGGCTGCACCGGACCCGTTGTCAAGGGATCACCGAGCGATCGAGGAACGATTGCGCGGTCACCGCAGAGGGGTCAATGGCCGCTGTCGGCGGCCTCGCGTCCGGCGGCGAAGGCCTCGCGGTTGAGGGCGGCCAGGGCCGGTTTGCGGGCCTGGAAACGCTCGACGATTTTTGCCTCCAGCGTGGCCGCGGGGAAAGGCAGGGCGTCGGCCAGCGCGCCCAGCATGATGGTGTTGATCAACTTGCGATCCCCCAACCCGGCAGCGATCTCGCCGGCCGCAACCACCCGCACCTCGACCCCGGCCGTGGCCCCGGCGGTGCGCAACAGGCCCACCGCATCCTCGGGATAGGCATAAAGGCCGCCCGAGACCACCGGCGGCACCAGCCGCTGGCTGCTGGCCACGATCCGGCCGCCCGGCCGGAGCTGATCACACCAGCGCAGGGCCTCGGCGATCTCGAAGGCCGCGAGCAGGTCCACGGCGCCGGGCGCGATCACCGGCGACAGCACCCGCGGCCCGATCCGAACATGGGAGGTGACGACGCCGCCACGCTGGGCCATGCCCGCCACCTCGGACTTCTTGACATCGAAGCCGTGGTCGATGGCGGTCTGGGCCAGCACCTCGGCGGCGGTCATCACGCCCTGGCCGCCGATGCCGCAGACCAGGATATTGAGGGCGGGCAATGCGCTCATGACCGGGCTCCGGCTTCGGCTTCGGTTCCGGCGGCGGTCGCCATCGGCACGATGGCGCTGTGGGAACAGACGCTGACGCACATGGTGCAACCGGTGCAGGCCCGGCTGTCGATGGTGGTGAACGTCACCTCGAACGCCTCGCCGTTCAGGGTCCGCCGGTCGCGCCGGCGGACCGAAATCGCCGGGCAGCCCAGATCCATGCAACTTCCGCAACCGGTACAGCGGTCCTCCAACACCTGATGGGGCGTCCGCCGTTCGAATTCGGGGATCAGGGTGCAGGGCCGGCCGGTGATCACCACCGACGGCTCGGGCACCCTGATTTCGTCGCGGATGGTGCGGAACAGCAGCGGCAGGTCGTAGCTGTCCACCACCTTGATCCGCTCCGGTCTGACCCCGAGGGCCTCGACCAGCCGGGCAAAGTCGACCCGGGGCGCGGTGTCGCCGTGGACGTCGTGGCCGGTGCCGGGATGATTCTGGCCGCCGGTCATGCCCGTGGTCCGGTTGTCCAGAATCAGGGCGGTCACGTTACCACGGTTGTAGACGATGTTCAGCAGCCCTTGCAGCCCCATGTGCAGGAAGGTCGAATCGCCGAGCACGGCCAGCACCGCCTTGCCGGCGTCGGAGGCGCCGCCGGCCTTGTCGATGCCAAGCGCCATGCCCATCGAGGCGCCCATGGCGATGCAACTGTCCAGCGCATGCCAGGGATGGCCGGCGCCCAGGGTGTAGCAGCCGATGTCGCCCATGATCACCACCTTGCGGCGCATGGCGAACAAGGTGCTGAACACCCCAATATGGGGACAGGCGGCGCACAGGGTCGGGGGACGTGGAAACAGGCCGTCTTTGACCGCGGGGGTCCGGGCCGGCGCCCGCCCGGGCTCGGGCACGCCGATCAGCCGGCGGACCGGCGGACCCAGCACATCCGCGGTCAACTCGCCGATGCGGGGCAGGATGTCCTTGCCGTGGACCGCGAGCCCGGCGGCGCGCAACTCGTTCTCGACCAGCGGCTCGGTCTCTTCCACCACCACCAGCCGGTCGACCCGGCCGGCCAGCGCCCGGATGCGCGCCAGCGGCAGCGGATGGCTGAGACCGAGCTTGAGCAGCGACGCCTCGGGGAACGCCTCGCGCAGGTGCAGGGTGGCCGGTCCCGAGACCACGAAGCCGACCCGCCGGTCGCTCCCCGGTTCCTCGAGGGTAAGGTCGCAGGTCTCGGCGAACGCCGCCAGCCGTTTCTCTCGTTCCAGTTGCAGCGGCAGCCGGCGGCGGGCATTGGCCGGCACCATCACCCAGCGGGCGGGATCGAGGCTGAAGCCGGGAACCGCCCGTTCCTCCCGGTTGCCCAGCGCGACCAGGGACTTGACGTGGCAGACGCGGGTGGTCAGGCGCAGCAGCACCGCGGTTTCGAACTGTTCCGACAGTTCGAACGCCCGCAGGGTCATGGCGTGGGCTTCGGCGGAATCCGCCGGCTCCAGCACCGGCAGGTGGGCGAAGCGGCCCCAATAGCGGGAGTCCTGCTCGTTCTGGGACGAGGACATGCCGACATCGTCGGCCACCGCGATCACCAGCCCGCCGAGGACACCGGTCAGGGTCAGGGTCATCAGCGGATCGGCGGCGACGTTCAGCCCCACATGCTTCATGGCGCAAAAGGCCCGGGCGCCGGCCATGCTGGCCCCCAGCGCCACCTCCAGCGCGACCTTTTCGTTGACGGACCATTGGGCGTGCAGGTCGGGATAGCGGGCCAGGGTCTCCAGAATCTCGGTGGCCGGAGTCCCCGGATAGCCGGTGGCGACCCGGGTTCCGGCCTCCCAGACCGCGCGGGCGATGGCTTCGTCGCCGGACAGCAGATGGCGGGCGCCGGCATCGGCCCTGACCGCAATGCTCATTTCTGGGTTTCCCTTGCTCCGTTGCCGATTGCCGAAGGCTGGGATCCGTCCTTGGGCCGACAAGGTCCCGCCTTGCTTCCGCCTCCGGTGTCACGCCCGGTTTCCCTCAGGAACAGCGCAGATCCGGCCGCCGTTTATGCCAGTCCCCCGCCACCCTGACAACGGGATTTCGGGGCGGCTGATCCCTCGCGGTTTCCGCGGGTCCGATGCGGGCGCTCCGGTGTGGGCGTCATGCGCCCGGTTACGGCAGGTCGTTGGAAGGAAGAAATTTGTGGGCTCTGCCCACACCCGCAAAGGGCCGGGTGGCCCTTTGAACCCGGGACGTCTTCTCGGTGCGGCTGGCGGACGGCTTGCCGCGATCACTCCTTGGGGCGAAGATCGATGCAGCGCACCGCCTTGCCCACCGAGCGGTCGATGGCCCCGACATCCACCACCCGCACGGTGGCGGAGATGCCGATCATCGACTTGATGTGGTGGCCCAGGTCGCGGGCACAGGCGGCCCGGGCCTGGGCATCCTGGTGGGCGAATTCCCGCCGGGCTTCGACCACCACCTCAAGGCTGTCGAGGTGGCCCTTGCGGTGAAGCTCCAGCAGGTAATGGGCCGAGAGCCGGCGGTCGGCCAGCAGCAGTTCCTCGATCTGCGAGGGAAAGACGTTGACCCCGCGGATGATCAGCATGTCGTCGGACCGGCCGGTGATCTTTTCCATCCGTCTCATGGATCGGGCGGTGCCGGGCAGCAGGCGGGTCAGATCGCGGGTCCGGTAGCGGATCACCGGCATCGCCTCCTTGGTCAAAGAGGTGAACACCAGTTCACCGTACTCGCCGTCGGGCAGCACCGCGCCGGTCACGGGGTCGATGATTTCGGGATAGAAATGGTCTTCCCACAGATGCAGGCCGTCCTTGGTCTCGACGCATTCGCAGGCCACCCCCGGGCCCATGACCTCGGACAGGCCATAAATGTCGATGGCCTGCATGTCGAAGGTCTGCTCGATCTCCCGGCGCATGGCCTCGGTCCAGGGCTCGGCCCCGTGCAGGCCGACGCGCAGCGACGAACGGCGCGGGTCCAGCCCCAGGCGGCGGAACTCGTCGCCGATGGCCAGCATGTAGGAGGGTGTCACCATGATCAGGTCGGGCCGGAAGTCCTCGATCAGCCGGACCTGCCGTTCGGTCTGGCCGCCCGAAACCGGCACCACGGTACAGCCCAGCCGCTCGGCGCCGTAATGGGCGCCCAGGCCGCCGGTAAACAGGCCGTAACCATAGGCGACGTGGACCAGATCGCCGCGGCGTCCGCCGGCGGCGCGGATCGAGCGGGCGATCAGGTCGGCCCAGGTCTCCAGGTCCTGCCGGGTATAGCCCACCACCGTCGGCTTGCCGGTGGTGCCGCTGGAGGCGTGAATGCGGGCCACCTGCGGGCGTGGCACCGCGAACATGCCGAACGGGTAATTGGTCCTCAGGTCTTCCTTGGCGGTCAGCGGAAAGCGCGCGAGATCGTCCGGCTGCCGCAGGTCGTCGGGATGGACGCCGGCTAGGTCAAAGCTTTGCCGGTAATGGGCGACGTTGTCGTAGGCGTGGCGCACACTCCAGCGCAGCCGTTCCAGTTGAAGGGCGGTAATCTCGTCGCGACTGGCGACTTCAATCGCCTCAAGCTCTGGCCTTGCCCCCGCACCATCCGCCACGCCGTGCCCCATCCCGAAAGGACCATCCCCGATCTGGCCGCCGTTTATGCCAGTCCCGGGGCACCGTGACAACGGGATTTCCCGGCGCGGGGGGTTGCTCGCGGCCTGGAACGCGGCATCCGGCCTCGATGACGCGCGCTTCGCCAAACGGTTCACCCACGGCCTGGACATTGGCCCGGCCACCCTCGGCCGGCTGCGCAAGGCTGCGGCCGGAGCGGCCCAGGCCCGGACCTTCGGCCAGATGATCGAGGCGAGCCACCCGCTCGCCGCCGCCATCCAGGAGATCGGCGGCGACCGTTGGCCCGAGATGCTGGGGAGGTTGGAAGACCAGGCCGAAAGGGTCGGCCCGGGCGGTGGCACCGGACACTTTTCGGGGCTGGCCGCCGGCGATCGTCCGGACCACGGTTCGGAACTATGGTCGAGGCCAAGGGCCTCGGGTATGCGACGCTTCTGAGGAAGAACGAGCAGAGGACCCTTGGTCAATGGGAAGCTCAAGCCCAACGTCAGGTCTCCGCAGCCCGGGGACGCCCGCTGGTCTGGTTTTTTGCCGAAAAAAGTGCTGCGGACGCCGCCAGAGAACTCTTCAAACGGGAACATCTCAATATTGCCGTCATCTACATGCCACTACCGGGAGCCAAGCCATGACCACGTCACACGATACCGGGAAATTTAATATCGACTCCTTCTGGAATGCCGGGCGTCCAACCCGCCGCGACCGTAGGGACCGGCAGCGGACGCGGTTCCGGTGGGTGCGGTTTTGATGCGTTGACAGAACCGGGTCGGGGCTTATCCTGAACCCTATGGGTGGCGGTAACGGCGTCTCCGCATCGGTGAAACCGCAGGGGTGAACACGAGTGTCAGGGGGAGGAGCGGCGCGGTCGAATCGCGATCGGTTCGTCGGATTCGCGTTCGCCGGCGCGCATTTGCTGCTGGAAACCGACAATGCCGGGCGCATCACCTTTGCCGCCGGGGCGCGCTGCGGTCTGGTTGCCGGGGCGCTGGACCAGATGATCGACCACAGCCTGTTCGAATACTTTCCGACCGAAGAGCATGCGCTGCTGCGCATGCTGTTGCGCCGGCTGATCCAGAAAGGCAAGCTGGACGTAACTCACGTCGTCATGAAGTCGGCCGCCGCCCGACCGTTTTCGGCGTTTCTTGGCGCCTGCCGCCTGCCCAATCACCCGGACCGCTGTTTTCTCAGCGTGAGCATCCGGGGACAGCCGACCAACCGGGTGGCGGGGCGGGGTGTGCCGGATCTGGCGACCTTCGTCCCGGTTCTGGAAAGCCATCTGGCCGCCGCCAATGCCACCGAGATTTCCCAGGCGCTGTCGATGGTGCTGGTCGAGGGTCTCCAGTCGGTCAAGGGCAGCGACCGGATTCGCGAGTTGCTGGAAGCCTATTTCCTCTCAGATCGATCTCCATCGGCGGCGATTCCGCGGTCCGGCTCTCGGACGATCATTACGCGGTGCTGCATGGCGAAGAGGGCGCCCTGGAGGATATCCGGCGGAATATCAACCAGTTGCTGGCGGAGGCGCAGGCCGAGGACCTGACCGCGTCCACCCGCATGTGGCGGGTCAACATCGGCAGGAGCGAGTTGCCGCTGTCCGACGTGGCCCGCGCCATCGGCTTCACGCTCAAACGCTTTGCCAGCGAGAATCCCAAGGGCTTCGAGACCATCGACATCGATCAGGCCGTCGAAGACCTGCTGGCCACCACCGTCGAACGGGTCTCGCGGGTCCGCAGTACCCTGGAAAAGCGGAACTTCCATCTGGTGTTCCAACCCATCGTGCGCCTCGCCACCGGCCAGGTGCACCATGTCGAGGCCTTGATGCGGATCGGTGACGGCGATTCGCCGGCGGAGTTCGTCGCCTTCGCCGAGGGCATCGGCCTCAATACCGATCTCGACCTGATGGTGGTCCAGGCGGCCCTCGATATTCTTCATGATGCGTATCGAAAAAAGCAGGTGATTCCCGATATCGCCGTCAACATCTCGGCCCAATCGCTGAGCAGCAGGATTTTCGTCGATCAACTTGAAAAAATACTGCAACCGTTCGGCGACGTCTCCAAGAAGTTGCTGATCGATATTACCGATCCGGCCAGCGTCGGAGATTTCTCGCTGTTGAAGGCGGCGTTACTTCGGCTGCGCAAGCTAAACCTGCGGCGCTGCCTGGGCGATGTCGGGACCGGCAATGCCTCGTTCATGTCGCTCAACGAGCTTGCCGTCGACTTCGCCAAACTTGACGGCAAGGTGGTCCAGAGCGTGGTCAGGGAAGGACGGGAGCGGACCATCCTACAGTCTCTGCTCCAGATTTGCAGCCATCGCGGGATCATGATCATCGCGGAAAAGGTTGAGACCGAGCAGCAACGGCAGGCATTGCGGACTCTGGGGGTGCCCCTGGGACAGGGATTTCTCTATGGCCAACCGACACTAGAAATGCCAACGGTGGATCTGCAACTGAAGCCGAAGGACAAGTGAGGACGACCGAGATCCGGGGGTGGGAGAGGCCCGTCGGCAAGGCGATCGTTCATAATGAACGGGACCGGCACAATGAACGGGACGACGGTGTCGGAACTGAAGTACCATGGGCGGCATTCGGGTATCGGCCCGTCCGATACCGGGACGGACCGACCGGCCTGACGGAAGGGGCATGATTCAAGGGGGGCGCCGTGGGTTTGCAACCGTCGCGTCTTGTGCCGAAGGGGTGGTCGATCATCCTTGGCGTCGTTGTCGCCCTGGGTATTCCGCCGGTCGATGGGGTGGTTCACCGGAGCGCCGCGGCCGCGCCCGGTCCCACGCTCCAGGCCGCGCCGCCCGCCGCGGCGCCGCGGCAAGTCGCCACCGTGTTCGCGGTGGAGCGGTTCGGCCGCTACGCGGTCACGCTGGCCAGCGTCAAGGGCGCGGCGTTGCAGTTGATCGACCGCATGGCGGGTCCCGAGGCCGAGGACGGTGTGGCCGGTGAGCGTGACGGCCGGATCGATCTGTTCCTCGGGCCGGGCAGTCACAAGGCGGTGATGTCGTTCGCCCCCGGCGAGCCCAATCCACCGGAACTGGCGGTGCAGCCGTTCCAGGAACTCAATCAGGGCACGCCGCCGCAACTGGTGGAACTGGCGCTGGTTCAGACCGAACTCGGCGACGTGCAGCAGCGGTCCTACTGGCTCGACATCCGCCAGCGCCGGACCGTGTTCATCGAAGCCGCCGGCCGCCATCTCCAGGACCTGCGTCTGTGGAAGGACGGCACCTGGCTGGAGGAGGCGAGGCCCACCGCCTCCCGGTCGGAACGTCGGCCGGGTCAGCCGCTGGCGGTGCGCCAGTTGATCGCCGATCTCGGCCCCGGCCTCTATCTGCTGACCGCCTACGGCGGTGATGGCGAGACCTGGACCGAGGCGGAGGCCGCCAATCCCCTGGTGCTGCGCTGGGGCATTCCGGCCCTGCCGGAAACCGGCCGCCGCGCCTTCGTGACCGGACCGTTCGGTTTCGACCGCTGGCTGGTGCCACCCGCCGCCAGTGACTTCCGTCTGGAGGTGCCTCGGGGCGAGACCGGTGACATGGATGTCGCAACCCTGCACGACGGCGTCGTCAGCGACCCCGCTCACGCCGGCATCGACAGGACCACGCGCGGGTCGGCGATCGGGCTGAGCCGCCAGCCCCTGTCCCGCGGCGCCGCTCATCTGGTGACGGTCCGGCGGCCGGTCGGAAGCCCGTATGTGCTCCAGCACTACGTGGCCGTGCATGATGCCGGCTTCACCGTGCCCGGCGACGCCGACTATCTGATCGGCACGCTCCGGCCGGGCCATGGCGAAGACGATGTCGACCTGACCGCGGTGCTGACCGGGACCACCGGCGGGGCCGGGAAGGCCGAAGCCAGCGAAAGGATCATCGCCCGCCAGACCATCAGGCTGGGTCACGACAGCCCCTGGCGCCGCCGTTTCACTCTGCCTGATCCGGTCAGCCTGTTCGTCGACGTGACCCAGCCCGGTGGTTACAAGGTGGAAACCACCGGCGTCGATGCCGAGGTCCAGTGGCAGCCTTTTGCCCTGACCGGCGGCCCCGACCGGGCACCGCCGCCGCAGCCAGGCGGCGGGGTGTGGGACCTGGACGCCGGGCTTTATGTCCTGCGGGTGCTGCCGCGTGCGGGCGGGCGCGGCATCGTCGGCCTGTCGCTGCATGGCGAGGCTTCTCCCGAAGCCGCCGAGCCATCGCCACCGCTGCCGGGCGCCAGCTTTGCTCCGCTCCGTCTGCAACGCGACGTCCGCTACCGTCTCAGCCTGAATGAGGCGCCCGGTTCCGGCTTCGGCATGGTGAAGCGCCTGCTGCCGGCGGACCTGACCGAAGACCTGCCGCTGGTGCTGGCCGCGGGCGAGAGTCGCACGCTGCCGGTGTCGCTGCCCGCGACGGGCATGGTCCAGGCGCCGACCGACGACGGCACCGCCCTGCCCCTGAGCCTCGATGGCGCCTCCGCCACCGGTCAGGTGACGGCCGCCGCCGGCGCCCATGCGGCCCACGTCACCAATCCGACGCCGGCGCCGGTGATCGCGTCGCTGCGCTTCCAGGCCGGCACCCCGCCGGCGGCGGCCGAGCTGTCGCCGCTGCCGGCGGAAAGCCTCGGGAAGCTGCCCGGGTTTCCGGTGCTGGAGGCGGGAACGCCGCGCTTCCTGGATCTCCGGGTCAGCGAGGACGCGACCTTCGCGGTCAAGGTCGGCACTCCGGCGCTCTATCGGGTCGAAACCACCGGCCTGCTCCAGACCAGCGGCGCCCTGCGGACCCAGGTGCAGCCGTCGCTGGCCCAGGCGTCGGCCAACGGCGTCGGCCGCAACATGCTGCTCCAGCAGTATTTACGCGAGGGCCTGTATCGACTGACCGTCGGCACCGAGGGCGACACCTTCGGCCATCTGGGCGTCACCCTGACCGCATCGCCCATGCGCGACGGCGGCGCGCTGACGCCGGGTCTGCCGGCCCGCGTCACGTTGGGCCCCGGCGAGGGCGTGATCTACACCTTCGATGTCCCGGAGCCGGGTCCCTACCGCTTGCAGGCACTCAGCCTGGCCGGGGCCACCGCCATCCGGCTGGAGGACGCCGAAGGCTGGCCGCTGACCACGCCGGACCAGACCGGCGATCTGCGGCGGGACATGGAGCCGGGCCGGTACCGGCTGGTGGTGCTGCCGCAACCGCTGCCGGGTCGCCTGCTGACCCTGGTCGAATCGGAGCGGACGCCGCCCGCGCCGGTCGGCCACGGCCCCCACCCGTTGCCCCTTGATGGCAGCGTCGCCAACCGCTGGGAGGAACCTGCCGACGGCGGTCCGCGCCGGCCCGATGTCTGGAGCTTTGCGCTGTCGGCCGAATGCGATCTCGCGATCACGCTCGGCGACCTGATGCAGGGCGAGCTGCGGCGCGACGGCGAGGCGCAGCCGGTGGCGTCCCTGTCGTTCCGCGAACCCTGGCACGGCCGCCTGGCCGCCGGGGCCTGGCATCTGGACGTCCGCAGCGTCCGGCCCGACAACCGCCTTGACTACACCGTGGCCACCGCCGTCACGCAACTGATCCCGGGACACAGCCGCACCGTCACCGCGCCGGCGCTGGTGCCGGTGGCGCTGGGGGACGACCAGCGGGTCGAGATTTCGTCTTTCGGGACCGGCGAGGTCCGGGCCACCCTGCTTGATGCCGCAGGGGTCGAGGTGGCGCGGAGCGGCGCGCGGCCCGACGATTGGAACTTCAACATCACGGCCCGGCTGCCGGCCGGCCACTATCGGCTCAAGGTCGATCCGCTGGCCGGCGCCGCGGTGACGACCACCGTGAGCCTCCGGCAACTGGCCGAGGTGGTCGATGCCGCGCTCGCGGCGCCCGGCGACCGCACGCTGACCGATGGCCTGCTGCACGCCATTCCCCTTGAACTCAAACCCGGGGACGGACCTCTGGTGGTGACGCAGGCGCGTTCGGCCGACCCGGTCGGGCTGGCGCTGGAACGGCGCACGCCCGATGGCGTCTGGCAGACCGTGGGCACGACCAGCGGGCGTGCCGCGCATCTGGCGCTGGCCCGCGATCCGGCGGCCCCGGAAGTCTATCGCCTGCAAGTCTGGTCGTTGGACCACACCCGCCTGCCGATTGCCCTTGCCCTCCGTGCGGTGGCGCCGCCGCCGTTCCCGGAGCCGGCGCTGGCCGCCGGCCTCGATCCGGTCGCGGTGCCCGGGCTGGAGCCGGCGCTCGGGGTTGCCGTGGTCAGGTTGGAGCGACCGGGCCTGTTCCAGCTCGATGCACCCGCGCCCGGCCTGATCTGGTCGGCGGCCGGTGACGGGCGGGTGCTGGCCAACGGCCCTCAACCGGTCGTGGCGGGCGGTGAGTCGCTGTGGTTTCTCGAAGATCTGACGGCCGGACGCCTCCGGGGCCACCGGGTGACGCCCGATGGCGGGGTGCCGCTGTCCCTGACCCTGCCCGCCGCGGAGACCGTCGCCCTGCCGGTGGCCCCGGGGCCGTCCGGTCCCCGGCTGTGGCTTGCCGAATCCCGGCTCGGCCAGCCCGGACTGGCGGTGGGACCGCGGAGCGGGGTCGTGGACGGCCGCCGTTCGGGTCTGGCCGCCGGTGTCGCCGCCGCGGTGCTGCCCGATGCCGGCGCCCCCGAAGCCGCGGCGATCCGGCTGTGGCGGGCCGACGCCGGCACCGGCGACCTGTCGCTGGTCCTGCGCCAGTTCAGCTTCGCCGCGCCGACTCTGGCGGCACTGGACTGGGGCGAGGGCGACCGCGCGCTCGAGGCCGGGGCGGCGGTCGAACTGTCGCTGCCGTCCGGGCCGAAGCGGTTGCGGCTGGCTTTGCCGTCCCAGGTCGCCGCCGCGCTGGTCAGGGACGGCGCCGTCGACCGGCTGCTGTGGTCGGAGGGGCCGGGCACCACCCAGAGCCTGGACAGCGCCGCCGACCGTCTGTTGCTGCTCAATGCCGGCCCGGCCGCCGGACGGCTGTCGGTGACGCTCACCCCGACCGGCGAGGGCACGGGCGGCCTGACCCTGTCGCGGGGCGTCATGCTGCGCCAGGCGGTGCCGACCGCCGGGACGCTGCGGGTCGAGGTGCCGCTGACCGACTCCGAAAGCGGCCAGGGGTTGGTCGTGCATCTCTCCGGTCCGGTGACGGAGGCGCTGCTGCTCCAGCGGGACGGCACGGTGCGGAGCGACACCGGGACGCTGGCGGTGGCAGGACCGGCGGTGCTGCTGCTGCGCCACGGCCCGGGCGCCCTTGCGGCCTGGCTCGGCAACGGCGACGAGCGCGACTGGCTGGAGGCCGCGGGCAAGGCGCCGGCCCAGCCGGTGCCGGCGACCCTGGCGCTGTCGGGCGCCGAAACGGCGTGGCGCTTTGAGGCGCCGCAGCCGGCGCTGCTGCACCTGACCTCGGCGGTGCCGGTGCTGTCGGGGGTGCTGCGGCCGGGCGGTGCGCCGCCCGAGCTGACGGTCTGGCCCGAGGGCGCCAACCTGCATCTGTTCCTGGCAGGGGACGGGACAGGAAGCGGAACGATCGTCGGGCTGCGGCCGTTGCAACAGGGGTCGCTGGCCGGCGCCGTCCGCATCGTCCGCAGCGAGGCTGTTCCCATCGGCGATGGCCGGGGACCGAAGCTGCGCCTCGCCCCCGGCGACGCCCGGTTGTTCGGTTTCGTCCTGAGCGAGGCCGGAGCGGTCGGCGTCGGCGTGCGCAGCGACGCCGACAGCGCGCGGGTGCGCCTGCTCGAGCCCACCGGCCGGGTGCTGGCCGAAGGCACGGTGGCCATGTCGGAGCTGCCGGCGGGACGTTACTTCCTTGAGGTGGAGAACCGCTCCGACGCCGCCACCACGGATATTCAGCCGGTGCTGGTCGGGGTGACCCGACCCGGCCACGGCCCCCCCGAAGACGTGAAGCGCCATTACTGGGACCTCGTGACCGAGCCGGAGGACGGGCAGCACCATGAGAACTGATACCCTGGCCCGGTCCGGTCCGCCCGCCCTGCTGTTGCTGCTGTTCCTGCTCCTGCTGCCCGCGGGGGCAAATGCCGGGGCGGCCGCCGCGTCCGCCGATCTGCTGCGCCGTCCCGCCGGCGCGGTGCTGGTGCCCGAGCATTTCCTGCGCCAGTGGGACCCGGTGACGGTGTTCTTCGACGGCGAGGCCGGTCCCGCCGACGGCGGACCCGAGGACCATCCCGAGCGTTTGCTGACCCTGACCCCGGCCCAACCCGGAGCCTTCACCTGGCTCGACGGCCATACCTTGCAATTCCGGCCGGCGGTGGCGTGGCCGCCGATGGGGCGTTTCACCTGGACCGTGCAAGGCCGCGAGGCCGAGCTGGTGACGCTGATGTCGGCCCCGTTCGCCACCCAGCCGGCCGATGGCGCCATCGGGCTGGAGCCGGTGGAATCCATCAGTCTGAGCTTCCGCGAGCCCATTGCCGCCGATGAGCTGAGCCGGTTGCTGACCCTGGAGCTGCGGCCGCTGCCCGGCATCGACCAGGGGGCGGCACGGGTGCTGGATTTCCACGATTTCCAGGTGCGGGCGCTGGAGCGCAGCCGGCCCGCCGACCCCGCGGTCTACGTGATCGCGCTGGCGCATCCGATTCCCTGGGGCATCCGGACCATCCTTCACCTCCGGCTGTCTCCCGAAGCAGGCGAGGACGCCGAAGAGCAGCGCATCGCCTTTTCCACCGCCGCGCCGTTTCATGTGACCGGTTTTGGCTGCCGCGGTGTCAGCTATCCGGCGCTGGCCGACGGCGCCAGCTACAGCCGCGAGCGTCCCTTGCTGTGTCCGGCCGAGGAACGCTCGGTGGTGATCAGCTTCTCGGATCGGCTGGCCGAGGTCGGGCCGATTGCCGGCCGCGATTTGGTCCGGCTCAGTCCCCAGGTCGATGGCCTGCGTTTCAAGACCGTCGACTCGACGCTGGTCGTCACCGGCGCCTTCGTGGCCGACACGCTGTATCAACTGCGTCTGGAAACGGCGGCGCTGAGCGACCGCCAGGGCCGGCCGCTGACGCACGCGGCCCCCAACCAGCTCTATCTGTCGTTTCCCGGGCTTCCCGGCTTTGTCCGGTGGCAGAAGGGCGAGGGCATTGCCGAGCGTTTCGGGCCGCAGATGGTGCCGGTCAAGGCGCGCGGCGTCGAACGGGTGGACCTGCGCATCCATGCCATCGATCCGCGGGACCGCGCGCTGTGGCCGTTTCCGGAAAACGGCGTCGAGGTCGACGAGAGCACCCGACCGCCGGCGCCGGGCGAACAGCCCGGACCATGGACCTCGTCCTCGGACGTGGATCACGACGACATCGCCGGTTACATCCGCGCCTTCGGCTCACCCGGCGCCTCGGAACTGGTCAGGCTGCCGCTGAGCCGGGGCGACACCACCGAGAGCTTCGGCCTTGACCTGGGGGCCACCCTGGCACACATCGCCGGGGCGGGCCGGCCGGGTCATTATCTCATCGGCATCCGACGCCTGGACGCCAAGCCGGTCCGCCGCTGGATGCGCCTGCAGGTCACCGACCTGTCGCTGACCGCGGTCGATGAGACCGATCATGTCCGCTTCGCCGTGACCTCCCTGGCCACGGGCCAGCCGGTGGCGGGGGCCACCGTCAGCGTCGAGAGGGTGGTCGACGGCGTCTTCAGGCCGGTCGGGTCGGGGGTCAGCGACGGCGACGGCCTGATCGACTGGAAGGCGCCGGGACCGTCCGAAGGTGACCATTCCGCCATCGGGCGGGTGGTGGTCAGCAAGGATGACGATGTTCTGGTGCTCGATCCCTCACACCCGCCGCGGGCCTATGCCGAGGGCGGCTGGCGCAACGAAGACGGGTCGTCGGACGACGACGAGTCGTCGGACTGGAGCTGGCTCGCCTGGCCCGGGGCTGACCTGTCGCCGCGGATGGCGCCGCCCAGGAATCTGTGCCACATCTTTACCGAGCGTCCGATCTACCGGCCCGATGATCCGGTTCAGATCAAGGGCTATGTCCGCCGCTATCAGGCGGGCAGGCTCGAGATTGCCCGGCCTGCGGGCTCTCTGGTGGTCGAGGGGCCGGACGGCTCGGAATGGCGCTGGCCGTTGGCGTTGAACGAGTACGGCAGCTTCTATCATAAGTTCGACGACAAGACCGTTGCCACCGGAGTCTATCAGGCTTACGTCGAGTTCTCCGGCGCGGCCGGTGACGGGACGGCACCGGCGGCCGCGGACGACGAAAACGCCACGCCCGCTCCCGAGTCCGGCGCCGCGGCCGCTCCGTCGTCCAAACCACCCAGCGGTCCGCACTGCCATTTCGTGCGCTTCAAGAAGGAAGCCTATCGCCTGCCCCGGTTCGAGGTGCAGTTGCAGGCGCCGCTCAGCACCGGTCTCGACGCGCCGTTCCCGGTGGGCCTGACCACCGAATATTATGCGGGTGGGGTGGTCGCCGGCCGGCCGCTGCACTGGCGGGTCAGCCAGGTGCCCTATACCTGGATGCCCAAGAGCCGCCCCGGCTTCGTGTTCTCGGTGGACCAGCGGTTCTCGGGGAACCAGCCGTTCCGCTCCAGCCCGGTGCTGGAGCGCGACGACAAGACCGACGGGCACGGCGCCGGGCACATCACCCTCGACCCCACCCTCGAAACCACCGCGCAACCGCGCAAGTATCTGGTCGAGGCCACCGTGGTCGGCGACGACGACCAGACCGTGACCAACAGCCAGGAAATTCTGGCGCTGCCGCCCTTCGTCCTGGGGCTGAAGGTCCCGCGTTTTCTGGAACACGCCGACCGCATCGAGCCCGAGGTACTGCTGGAGGACGCCCAGGGCAAGCCGCTTGCCGGGCAGCCGGTCACGGTTCGGCTGATCCGGCGCCAGTGGAACTCGATTCTTCAGGCCGGTGACTTTACCCAGGGTCCGGCCAGGTATGTCACCGAGGTGATCGAGGACACGGCGGCCGAAACCACCATCACCAGCGGTACCGAACCGGTCAAGGTCGCGTTTCCGATCCAGGGGGCGGCGGTTTACGTGGTCGAGGTGGAAAGCCAGGACCGGCTCGGCCGGTTGCAAACGGTCAAGGTTGATCTGTTTGCCGGCGGCGATCGCCCGGCCACCTGGTCGCGCCCGCCGGCCGAGGTGTTTTCGGTGGCGCCGGACAAGGACAGCTATGCGCCGGGCGAAACCGCCCGGCTGGTGCTGCAAAGCCCGTTTCAGAACGCCCGGGCGCTGGCGGTGGTCGAGGAGCCGGACGGCCACAATCTGTACTCGTGGGTGACGGTCAGCAATGGCTTCGGCACCTTCCCGCTGCCGATCAAACCCGAATACCTGCCCCGGGTGCCGGTGCATTTCGTGCTGATGCGCGGCCGGATTCCCGGCGACGACGGCGAGGCGCCGATCCACGCCGACCTGCGCAAGCCGGCGACTCTGGCCGCGACCCAGTGGGTGACGGTGACGCCGGTCAAGAACATCGTCAAGGTGGCGCTGAGCTATCCGCGCAAGGCAGCGCCGGGGCAGCAGATCGAACTCGGCGTCCACCTGAGCGACGATCAGGGCCGGCCGCTGGCCGGTGAAGTCACCCTGTGGCTGGTCGATCAGGCGGTGCTGGCCCTGGCCCGCGAGGCCAGACTCGATCCGCTGCCCCAGTTCATCGTTCCGCGCAACAGCGTGACGGTTCTGCGCGACAGCCGCAACATGGCCTTCGGCCTGCTGCCACTTCAGGAGGAACCGGGCGGCGACGAAGGCGACGACGACAGTCCGCTGCTGCGCGCCACCGTGCGCAGGAACTTTACCCCGGTGCCCTATTACGAGCCGAATCTGCGGATCGGCCCCGACGGCAGTGCGACGGTGCGGCTCACCCTGCCCGACAGTCTGACCAACTTCAAGGTGCGGGCCAAGGCGGTCAGCGGCCCGGCCCGCTTCGGTGTCGGCACCGGAGACATGCAGGTGCGCCTGCCGCTGATCGTCGAGCCGGCGCTGCCGCGCTTCGTCCGGCCCGGGGACAGCTTCGAGTTGTCGGCGATCGGCCGGGTGGTCGAAGGCGAAGGCGGGGCCGGACGCGCCCGGGTCACGGTGACGGGCCTGGAACTGGCCGGGTCCGGCGAGCAGGCCACCACCTGGACGCGGGGCGCGGCCCAACGCCTGGACTTCCCGGTACGGGTGCCGACCCCGGCCACCGCCGCGAACGGCGGGCCGGCGGCGGATCATGTGGACGTCTCGGTGGCAGTGGAACGGTCGGCGGACGGTGCCCGTGACGCCTTCCAGGTCAGTCTGCCGATCCGGCCCGACCGCGAGCCGGTGGTCACGCGGACTCTGCTCGCCCTTGCTCCCGGGACGCCGGTGACGGTGCCGGCCCTGAACGAGGCGGCACGTCCGGGCAGCATCGAACGCTCGCTGCTGGTGGCCTCCGGGCCGCTGGCGACCCTGGCCGGCGGTCTCGACGCGCTTCGCGGCTATCCGTTCGGGTGCACCGAGCAGCGGATCAGCCAGGCCCGCGCCAACATCGCCGCCCTAAAGCTGGGTTCGGCGCTGTCGGGGGCGGCCGGGGCCGATCAGGTTACGACCTCGGTCCAGGCGACCGAGGCGTGGATCACCCAGGCCATCGACGATAACGGTCTGGTCGCCTACTGGCCGGGCGGCCGGGGCTATGTCGCGCTCACCGCCTGGGCGCTGGACTTCGTGGTCGAGGCCAGGGCCGCCGGCCTGCCGACGGATCAGAGCCTGCGTGACCGGCTGGTCCAAAGCCTGAAGCAGTCGCTGCGCTCGGATTACCACGCCTTCGTCGATGGCCAGTCCTGGGCCGAGCGGGTCTGGGCGTTGACCGCTCTGACCGCGGCCGGGCTGGGCGATCCCGCCTATGCCGCGGAACTGGCCCGCAAGGCGCAGTTCCTGTCCCTGGAGTCCCGGGCTCAGGTGGCCTGGGTGCTGGCCCGATCGCCGGCCACCCCGCCCGCCACCGTGGCCCAACTGGAAAAAGGGCTGTGGGCCGGCATCATCACCCGGCTTGACCATGGCCACGAGGTTTATGGCGGGTTGCAGGACAATGGCGCGGCCGGCGGCAGCGGGTTGATCCTGACCTCCGAGGTGCGGACCCTGGCCCAACTGCTGAAAGCAGGCGAGGCCGCGGCACCGGCCGACCCGCGCAACCGGCTGCTGANNGACGACCGGCGGGCGGTGGCCCTGGGCGGGGCCATCCCGGCGGCGACGCTGGCCATCCCGGCCGGCGACGGCACCATCGCGGTCACGGGTCCGGCCGAGCCGCCGCTGACGGTGGCGCTGCGCAGCGCCTGGCTGCCGCTGGCCGCATTA
>PLTC01000086.1 GCA_003165295.1 Rhodospirillales bacterium
ACCGTGAAATCCTGGCTGGCCAGGTGCACGATCCGGCCATCGACCTTGGCGCAGCCGGTGACCACGCCGTCGGCCGGCATCTCCCGGTGACCGAGGCCGAAGGCGGTGCTCTGGTGCTGGGCGAACAGGCCGACTTCCTGAAAGCTGCCGGCATCGGCCAGCCGGGCGACCCGCTCGCGGGCACTCAGCTTGCCCGCGGCGTGCTGCCGGTCCAACAGAGCCTGTCCGCCGCCGAGTTCCAGCCGGGCGCGCCGGGCGTGCAATTCGGCCAGCTTCTCGGCCGGGGTCCTGTTCCCCGGCGTTGGATGCTTGGTCATCTTTTCCCTTTTCTCCCGAATTCGGGTGCCATTCCCGGCCGGCCTCCCAGAGAGTGCGGCAAACAATCGGCTCTGTCAAAGAATGCCCTTTGGAAACATTGGGTTTTCTCCTTCAAAACCGAGCACGGCGGGCATTCTTTGGCAGCCTCTCAGGCGCCGGGGGCGACCGTCACCTTGTGTTCCCTGCCGCCGATCGAAACCAGATAGCTGACCGGTGCGGTCAGCCGGATCGCCCGTCCGCCGGACCCGGCCTCGCCCTCGGATTTGGCCGGCGCCGGCGCGGTGCTGGCCTTCATCACCGGATCCTTGCCGAGATTCTTCGGTCCCTCGGGACGGGTCTTAAAGAACTTGGCCGCCACCTGCGGGAACATGGCGTAGGTCAGCACGTCTTCGTCGCTGCCGTCGGTGTTGCCGGTTTCCCGGGTTTCGGCGCACAGCACCTCCCATTCCGGCTTGAGCAGATCCGCGGGCCGCCCGGTGATCACCGGTTTCCGGGCATGGGCGGCGGCCTTCTCCAGGACCTCGGGGTCCTTCTCGCCCAGGGTGGCGCCGTAATAGCCGAGCATCAGGTCGGCGAACTCCCCGGTCAGGACCTTGTATTTTCCCATCAGGACATTGAACACCGCCTGGGTCCCGACGATCTGGCTGGACGGCGTCACCAGCGGCGGAAAGCCGCAATCGGCGCGGACCCGGGGCACCTCCTCCAGCACTTCCTGCAGGCGCCCGCCGGCGCCCTGGCCCTTGAGCTGGCTTTCCATGTTGGAAATCATGCCGCCGGGAATCTGGCTCTTGAAGATTTCCGTGTCCACGCCGGTAAACTCGCTCATGAACTCGCGATAGCGACCGCGGATGCCGGCGAAGTGAGTCTTGACCCGGAGCAGCCGCTCCTTGTCCAGCCGGGTCCGGTAGCCGGTGCCCTCCAGCATCGCCACCGCCGCCTCGGTGGGATTGTGGCCCGAGCCGAGCGCAAGCGAACTGATCGAGGTGTCGATGATGTCGCAGCCGGCTTCGATCGCCTTCATCAGCGAGACCAGCGTGACCCCGGTTGTCGCATGGGCATGGACGTGGACCAGGGTGTCCTCGCCGCATTTTTCCTTGATCCCCCGGACCAGCTCGAAGGCCGGCTGAGGCTTCAGCAGCGCCGCCATGTCCTTGATGCAGATCGAATCCACCCCCAGGTCCTTGAGCCGCTGGGCCATTTCGACGAAGGCGTCGATGGTGTGGACCGGGCTCACCGTGTAGCAGATGGTACCCTGGGCATGCTTGCCGGCCTTGCGGACCGCGGCCAGCGCGGTCTTGAGGTTGCGCAGGTCGTTCAGGGCATCGAAGACCCGAAAGACATCCATGCCGTTTTCCGCGGCCCGGTCGACGAACCGCTCGACCACCGCATCCTGGTAATGGCGATAGCCGAGCAGATTCTGACCGCGCAGCAGCANNAGGTCGCGCCGCCCCAGCATTCCAGGGACCAGTATCCGGCATTGTCCAGATCCTCGCAGGCCGGCACCATGTCTTCCATGGCCATGCGGGTGGCCAGCAAACTCTGGTGGGCATCCCTCAGAATGACGTCGGTGATTTCGATCGTGCGTCCCATCTCCAGTCCTCTATTCCATGTCCCGGGTCTACGGCAACACCACCACCCCGCCCCGGCCGCTTCTCCGGGAGTGGCGGTCGGGGCGGATCGGCACGCTAACGTCCGGTGGTCAGCTGAGCCGCCTCGGCTTCGGCCATGATACCGGCCAGACGCGCGAACAGGTCTTCCAGATGTTGACCGAGTTGCGTCACCCGACCGCCGACGGTTCCGATCAGTCGCGTCACCGCCTCCGCCCGTTCCGAAACCCGGGCGTTGACGGCGGCGACCTCCCCGGCACCGGAAGAGGCGGTTTCGGCGCCCTGATTGATGTTGGCGGTGTCGCTGGTCTGCTGCCGGACCGCGTCGGCGACGGCACCGGTCAGCCGGTTGACCTGACTGATGGTGGTGTTGATGCCGCCGATCGCCGCCACCGCTTCGGTGGTCGCGGCCCGGATGGTCTCGACCTGACCCGCGATCTCCCCGGTGGCCTGGGCCGACTGCCGGGCCAGCGCCTTGACCTCGGCCGCAACCACCGCGAAGCCCTTGCCGGNNATGGTCGCGTTGAGCGCCAGCAGATTGGTCTGGTTGGCAATGTCGTTGATCAGCTTGACCACATGACCGATCCGGCCCGCGGCCTCGAACAGCCCCTGGACGTTGGCCTCGGTCCGCCGGGATTGCTCCACCGCCGCGGTGACCACGCCCTGCACCTCATCCACCGTTCGTTCGATTCGGCCGATGGACGCGGCAAGATGCCGGCCCGACCCCACCACCTCGGCGACGGTCTCCGAGGTTCGGGTCGAGGCCGACGCTGCCACCCCGGACTCCCGGTGCATCTCCTCCAGCGCCATGGTGATCTGACCCACCGACTCGTTCAAGGCCGCCATGTCCTGTTTGACCGTGGCCATGGTCGCGGTTGATTCCCGGGTCAGGTGCTCCGACAGCGCCGCCAGCCGCCGGGCCACCGCCTCCTGCTGGCCCAGCGAGCGTTCCAGCGTCTGCGCCCGCAGCAGCGACACGGTGCAGAACCGGGCGATGCGCGCCAGCGGCGCAACCTGATCCAGCGGCCCGGCGATGCCGATACTGATCACCCGCCGGCCCTGGAAATCGATGGCAAGGTTGAGCCCCTCGCGCATCCCCTTGGAGCGCGCCGCCTCGGCCCGGGTCACGGCATGGTCCTCCATGTCCCCGGCCATGATCCGCGCCGCCATGTCGTGGACCGTCCCGATCCGCTCGCGGACGCTGGCCGCGACGATGACGCCCCCGGGCCCGGCGAAAATGCAGCCGTAGCCCAGCTCCCGTTGAAACAGGTCACACAGCGACTGGCCGAATTCCGCATCGAATTCGTGGCGTTGATCATGATCAGCAGGCATGGGCCGCACCCGATTGAGGCCAGTGCGTTTCTCGCTCGGGCGCGGCACGGCGCGATGACCTCGCCGGCACCGGCTCAAAGGGAGCGGCACTGTTGGTTAAGACGTGCCCGGCGGAGACCACGCCACCGGATTCCCCCCCAAGGAATTTTTTCTGGTAAAGAAATATGACCAAACGACCGCTCCCGTCAACCCGAACCTTGACCGGACTCCGGGACCGGACTCCGGGACCGGGCTCACGGCCGGCTCGACAGAACCAGATCCCGGCGTTCGACCCGGCGCAGCGAGACGGCAAGGCGGGCGTCGGCGCGCCGGATGTCTTCAAGGGTTTGCCGGGTGAAAGCGATATGGTGTTCGGCGGCACGCCGGGCAGCCGCGCCGTCGCCGGCGATGATGGCGGCGCCGATTGCCTGATGATGCTGGAGCAGCAGGTCGCGCACCCCGGCGCGGGCATAAAGCTGCTCGCGATGATAGAACACATCCCGGCGCAACAGGTCGGAAAATGCACGCATGATATGGAGGATCACGACATTGTGCGTGGCTTCGTAAGTGGCGAAGTGGAAATCGGCATCAACCCCGGCCTCCTCCCGTGAATCGTCCTGGGTGTGCGCCTTTTCCATCAGGTCGAGAATCTCGCGCAGGGTGGCGCGGTCGAGATTGGTGGCGCGACCCGCCGCCATTTCGGCGGCGGCACCTTCGATGACGCCGCGAAATTCCAGATAGTCCAGCGGCGCCTGGGTATTGTTCTGGATCAGCAATTCCAGCGGCTGGGTCAGTGGCCGCAGGAATTCCGCCACCCGCGAGCCCTGGCGGTCGGTGACGATCAGGCCGCGCTGTTCCATCAAAGACAGGGCGTCGCGGAGCGACGGTCGGGAGACATCAAGCTTCTGGGCCAGTTCGCGCTCGGGCAGCAGCCGTTCGCCCGGGTGCAACGCGCCCTCAAAAATCAGTCGCTGCAAGTGACTGGCGATCGTTTCGGCGATACGCGCCGTCTTGATCGACTCGCTCATGACACTCCTATCGGTCCTGCTACGGCCGTCCCGGCCGGGTTGCGGCCAGTTTACGTGGCCGCCGGCGGCCCTGTCATCTCCCGGACGCGCCACCGGCGCCGGTCGGCGCGGTGATTCCGGCCCGGGACAGGCACATCCCTTCGTCCCGGAGGCCGGCGCCCGCAAAAAGCTGTTGACCGTTTTTGCCGTCTGGTCATATTATTTTACCAACAAATGGCAACGAGCGGGGCCGCGATCAAGGCCCGGCCGTCCGTGGGGGGAAGGCGTTTCAAGGGGCACCGGGAGCTTCCCGGCTCCCAACTTGCTCGGATGCGACCTCCCGGTTATCCGGCCCTTGCCGCCGCGGGCCATCGGCGGCGGTGGTGGTCAGGCGATGGCGGAACCGACGGCGGCCCTCGGCCGCGCCGGGCTGACGGGGGGGGGCGTGACATGAGCGGGCGTGAAGTCAGCGGGCATGACGTCGGTCGCGACGTCCCGGAGAAGCCCGAAGCGGTCTATTTTTTCGGCACCTGTCTCGTGGATCTGTTCTATCCCGAGGCCGGGATGGCCGGGATGGCCTTGCTCAAGAGCCAGGGCATCCGGGTGATCTTCCCGCCGGACCAGACCTGTTGCGGCCAGCCGGCCCGCAACAACGGCTGGTTCGAACAGGCCCGGGCGGTGGCCCGGCAGCAGATCAAATGCTTTCCCAAACCGATTCCGGTGGTGGTGCCCTCGGGCAGTTGCGCCGGCATGATGGCCCGGCACTATCCCGACCTGTTCGCGGGCCAGCCCGACGAGGCCGAGGTCCGGGCGTTTGCCGCCCGGGTCCATGAACTGACGTGGTTCCTGGTCCATGTCTGTAGGCTGACGCCGACCGACCACGGTCCGCCCGTGACCGTCGCCTTCCATGGCTCGTGCCACAGCCAGCGCGAGATGGGGGTGCGCGACGAACCCCGGCAGCTGCTGCGCGCCCTCGCCAACGTCACGGTGGCGGACCTGCAACGGCCCGCCGAATGCTGCGGCTTCGGCGGCACCTTCTCGGTCCGCCAGCCCGGGATTTCCGCGGCCATGGCCCGGGACAAGGTGACCGACATCGCCACCAGCGGCGCCGGCGAGGTGCTGTCCGGCGATTGCGGCTGCCTGCTGAACCTCTCGGGGGTGATGGAGCGGACCGGCGTCCCGATCCGCGCCCGCCACATCGCCGAATTCCTGGTGGAACGCGGCCTCGCCGGGGAAACACGGCCATGACCCCTGAAACCCGGACGGCGACCGGCACACCACGCGCGGCATTCACCGGCAAGGCGCCGGCGGCGCTCAACGATCCCAGGCTGCGGGCCAATTTCCGGCGGGCCATGGACGGCCTGATGGCCAAGCGGGCGGCGCAGTTCGCCGACCCGGCCGAGTGGGCGGCGTTGCGCGCCCGCGGCACCGAGGCCCGGGCCAGAGCCCTGGCAAAGCTGCCCGAATTGCTGGAGCGGCTGGAACGGCGCTGCACCGAAAACGGCATCGTCGTTCACTGGGCCGAAACCCCGGCCGAGGCCAACGCCATCGTGCTGGGCATTCTTCAGGCCGCCGGCGCCCGACGGGTGATCAAGGGCAAGTCGATGGTCACGGAGGAAATCCACCTCAATGCCCATCTGGAGGCCCACGGCATCACCACCGTCGAATCCGATCTCGGCGAATACATCATCCAACTGGCCGGCGAGGCGCCGTCCCACATCGTGATGCCCTGCATCCACAAGAACAAGGCCGAGATCGCGGCACTGTTTGCCGCCCGGATTCCCGGCCAGGGTTATACCGAGACTGTCGACGAACTGACCGCGGCGGCCCGGCGAACCTTGCGCGGCGAGTTCGCCCGCGCCGACGCCGGGATTTCCGGGGTCAATTTCGCGGTGGCCGAGACCGGAACCCTGGTGCTGATCGAGAACGAGGGCAACGGCCGGCTGTCGACCACCCTGCCGCCCCTGCACATTGCGGTCACCGGCATCGAAAAGGCGCTGGAAAACCTGGAGGACGTGCCGCCGCTGCTGTCCCTGCTGACCCGCTCGGCCACCGGCCAGCCGATCACCACCTATGTCAACATGATCTCGGGACCGCGCCGGCCCGGCGAGAAGGACGGCCCCCACGCGGTCCATCTGGTGCTGCTCGACAACGGCCGCTCGCGGATCTACGGCGACCCGGAACTGCGCGACACCCTGCGCTGCATCCGCTGCGCCGCCTGTATGAACCACTGCCCGGTCTATACCCGGGTCGGCGGCCATACCTACACCTTCACCTATCCCGGCCCCATCGGCAAAATCCTGACGCCCCAGATCGAGGGCCTGGACTGCGCCGGCGACCAGCCCCACGCCTCCAGCCTGTGCGGCGCCTGCGCCGAGGTCTGCCCGGTCCAAATCCCGATTCCCGAACTGCTGGTCCGGCTGCGCGGCGAAGCCGTCCATCCCGGCCCGGCGGCGGTGGCGGTCAAGGGCGGCGGCAGCGGCTACACCCTGTTCGAATCCCTGGGCTGGCGCTGTTCGACCCTGGTCTTCACCTCGCCCCGGCTGTACCGCACGGTCGGCCGGCTGGCCGGCTGGTTCGGCACGCTGATGCCCGGCTGGCTGCCCCCGCTCAACCGCTGGACCCGGTTCCGCAGCAAGCCGCGCTTTGCCCGGCACAGCCTGCACCAACTGGCCCGGAAAGGGGGCTACGACCATGAATGACGGTCCCGGCATCAAGGCCCGCAGCCGCATCCTGGCCCGGCTGCGCGCCGCGCCCCAGCCCCCGTTGTCCGACCGGCCGCCGCCCGGTGCCGCCGACTGGACGCCGCCGGTCCATGGCCCGACCCGGCTGGCCCGGTTCCGCGCCATGCTCGAAGCCTCGCGCGCCGAGGTCCACGAGGTCACGGCCGCGGACTGGCCGGCGCGGCTCCGGGAGTTGCTGACCGACCGGGGCGTCGCCCGGTTGCTCTACGCCCCCAACAGCGAGATCGGCCGCCGCCTCGCCGCGGCCTGGAGCGCCGCCGGGCCGGACGCCGGCGGACCGGCCCTGGTCGCCTACGACCGGCCGGTGGAAGAGATGAAGCCGGTGCTGGTGGACGGTGTCGACGCCGCCCTCACCGGTTCCCGCGGCGGCATCGCCCATACCGGTTCGGTGGTGCTGTGGCCGACCGCCGAAGAGCCCCGGCTGATGAGCCTGCTGCCGCCGCTCCATGTGGCGCTGGTCGAAGAAGCGGCGCTGGCCGACAGCCTGTCCCACGCCATCGCCGCCTGGGGCTGGCCCCGGGGCATGCCGGCCAACGCTTTGCTGATCTCGGGTCCCTCCAGGACCGCGGATATCGAGCAGACCCTGGCCTACGGCGTTCATGGTCCCAAGGCATTGATCGTACTGGTGATTGTCCAATGACAAACCCCGCTCCGACTCTCCCGCGGCCCGACTGCCCCGCGGTCATCCGGGAGCTGTCCGCCCTGCTTCCCGCCACCCGGGTTTACACCGATCCGTTGCGCCTGCTGGCCTATGGCACCGACGCCAGCTTTTACCGGCTGGTGCCCAAGGTGGTGGTCGAGGTCGCCTGCGAGGACGAGGTGCGGCGGGTGCTGGCGGTGTGCCGCGCCCACCGGGCGCCCGTGACCTTCCGCGCCGCCGGCACCTCTCTTTCGGGACAGGCGGTCAGCGATTCGGTGCTGATGACCCTGGGCCGGGGCTGGACCGATGCGGTGGTTGAAGGAAACGGCGAGCGCATCCGTTTGCAACCGGGCGTCATCGGCGCCGAGGCCAACCGCCGGCTGGCCGGCTTTGCCCGCAAGATCGGCCCGGATCCGGCCTCCATCGACAGTTGCAGGATCGGCGGCATCGCCGCCAACAATGCCAGCGGCATGTGCTGCGGCACCAGCGACAATTCCTATCAGACCATGGTGTCGATGCGGGTGATCCTGGCCGACGGCACCCTGGTCGATACCGGCGACGCCGGCAGCGTCGCGGCGTTCCGCCGGTCCCATGCCGGGTTGCTGGCGGCGCTGGACGAACTGGGGCGGCGGGTCCGGGGCAATCCCGAACTCAGCGCCCGCATCCGCCACAAATACGCCATCAAGAACACCACCGGCTACAGCCTGAACGCCCTGGTCGATTACCAGGACCCGCTGGACATCCTGACCCATCTGCTGATCGGCTCCGAGGGCACGCTGGGCTTCATCGCCGGGATCACCTATCGCACGGTGCCCGATCACGCCCACAAGGCCAGCGCCCTGCTGCTGTTTCCCGATATCGGCGAAGCCTGCCGCGCCGTGGCGCTGCTGAAACCGGCCCCGGTCTCGGCGGTGGAACTGATGGACCGCGCCGCCCTGCGTTCGGTGGAGGACAAGCCGGGGATGCCGGCCCAGATTCGCGGTCTTCCCACGGGTGCCGCGGCGCTGCTGGTGGAAACCCGGGCGGAAAGCGCCCTGGCGCTGGCGGCCCGGATCGAGGCCATCGGGGACGTGCTGGCCGGCACCACCACCCTGTTTCCGCCGGCCTTCACCGACGATCCGGTGGAATACGGCAGGCTGTGGAAAATCCGCAAGGGCCTGTTCCCGGCGGTGGGCGCGGTCCGCCCGGTGGGAACCACCGTGATCATCGAGGATGTGGCGTTTCCCATCGCGCATCTGGCCGCCGCCACCCGGGATCTGGAGCGGCTGTGCCATGACCACGGCTATCACGAGACCATCATCTTCGGCCATGCCCTGGACGGCAACCTTCACTTTGTTTTCACCCAGGACTTCCGCTCCCAGGCCGAAATCGACCGTTACGGCCGGTTCATGGATGCGGTGTGCGGGCTGGTGGTCACCACCTATGACGGCAGCCTGAAGGCCGAGCACGGCACCGGCC
>PLTC01000090.1:0-9079 GCA_003165295.1 Rhodospirillales bacterium
CTTCTTGTTGAGGTTGACGCAGTAGCTGTCCAGCGCCTCGCCTCCCTTCTTCGCGACCTTTTCCGTGCCCGCCTCCTCCTCGGCCCCCGCGACCCGCCGGGGCTGGGAACGGCCGGCGACCTTGGCGATACCGTGCGAAATGTAATTGACCGCATCGAACCGGGTCATCTCCTGCTCTTGCAGGAAATNNACCAGATTGACCAGCTCGTTGTCGAGATATTCCACAAGCTGCCGCCGCAACCGTTCAAGATCGACGCCACAGGCCCGCAACACCGCGACGGCATCGGTGTCGTCACATAACGCCAACAACAAATGTTCCAGCGTCGCGTACTCGTGACGCCGGTCATTCGCATAACCAAGGGCGCGGTGCAGCGTCTGCTCAAGATGACGTGACAACATGGCGGCCTTCAGTCCTTTTCCAATGTGCACTGCAACGGGTGCTGGTGCTGCCGGGCAAAGTCCATGACCTGGGTAACCTTGGTCTCGGCAACCTCGTAGGTATAGACGCCACACAATCCGACGCCGCGGCGATGGACATGCAGCATAATCCGTGTTGCGTCCTCCCGGCTCTTGTTAAAAAACCGCTCCAGCACATGGACCACGAATTCCATGGGCGTGTAGTCGTCATTCAACATTAGCACTTTGTACATTGAGGGCTTCTTGGTCTTTGGCCTGGTTTTGACCACCACGCCAGTGTTGATGCCCTCGTCGTTGTTTCGGTCGGAGTCGGTCATGGTCGGAGCGGGGACCTGTCTCGGGAGCGCACTACGCCTAATGATATGAGAAGAGATGGCGCAGTTGGAAGGCCCCAATTATCCGGTCGCCTACGGTCAGGCCCGGTCAGGGGCTTCGGCGTCAGGGCCTCGCGCCCAAAAAACGAAAAGGCCCGGTTCCCCTGGCGGGGAACCGGGCCGCGAAAGCACCAGAGCGCCGGCCTTGGCCGGAGGTCTGTCTCAGGCGGTAAGCGGCCGGGAGATGACCGCAACGGTGGCGTTCACCTGCTCCTTGATCGGGCTCAACACTTCGTGCGCAACCGTGCTGGCCTGGGCCGACAGACGCTCGGCCTCGGCGACCAGAGCGGCAACGCTCTCCCGGGCGAACGCCTGCTGGATTTCGGCGGCCTCGGCCGGGTTGCTGGCAGACGCGAGCTTGCGCAACGCCACCAGTGACGCCTCGGAACTCTTTTGCACGAAGGCGATGGTCGCCTGGCTGGCGTCTTCGACGCTGCGCGCGGCGATCTTGCCGGACGCGACCACCGCGTCGAGATTCTTCCGATTGAGGTCAGTGATCTCTTCAAAGCTGGCCTTGAAAGTCTCACCGGCCTTCTGGGCCCGTTCCTGGCTGACCCGCACCAGTTCCTGGAGGTTTTCCTGAGTCCGGCCGACGACTTCCTCGACGAAGCGGATGGTGGTGGCAAATTGCTCGGTCATGATCGTGCTCCTTAAGTCCGATGGGATGGCCAAGTCCGATGGGATGGCTTGGTTTTGCTGCACTGCAACATGGCCCCACTATAGCCGTCCTCAAGACGCTGTCAACGGATTTTTTTGTGCAGTGCACAAAACTCATTGCGTGCGATGTCGGCAATAATATGTCACTTAAAGATGTATCCGCCCCGTGCCGACCGAAACCTCTTTCGGCCGGCACGGGACTACCAGGCCGAAGCCGCTGGCGTCCGCTTTTGGCGTTAGAGCGACCAAAAGCAATCACGCCGCTCGCGTCTTTTGCGGCCACAACAACACCTTCTGATTGAGAGGCTCCTTGACCTGCTCCACTGTCTTGGCGGCGACGTCGGAAAGCTTCACGAAATCATCGATATTAGCCTTGACATATTCGGCCTGAATCGCGATCGCGTCCCGGGGATTCCTCGTTTCGAGCAGCCGGATTCCCGCGTCAAGGCCCCGGTTGAGCGCGGCCTGATTGAAGGTGGCAAGCTCGCGCCAGAACGCCACCAAGCCGGAAATCGCGGCCTGATTGCCGGCCAGCACGGCGTCCAGGTTCTGCCGTCCGACCCCGGCCAGGTCGTCAAAGCCCTTGATGGCCAGTTGGGTGGTCTGGTCCAAACGTTCGCGCGACTGCCCCAGCACCTGTTCCAGGTGGTGCGCCGCCTGATCCTGGCCGGCTTTGATGAAACCGCCGACGGTGTCGCTGAGTTGGCTGGAAACCGTCCCGGCAGCCTCGGCAAGAGACGCCTGAGCCGCGGAAATGGTGGTCAGGTTGACCATTCTCGATACTCCTTCGCGCTTCATTGTGATCATGTCCCGGCACGCACCCTGATGCCGCACCGCGGTGTCATTGTCGAAATCCGGCGTACCCAGGTCAATTCAACAAAAGTCGTATCACAAAAGATTAGTATAGCAACATAAGGTCATATTTTCCCCAACAAATTCAATTGATAAGGGTACTCTGGTGCCGACTGCGACCGTTGTTCCCAACCTTGGGGGAATTAATACCGGAAATTTACTCTCTTTGGACGTGATTTCTTTTATGATGCGACGCTTGTCGGGTCCGGCCCGGTATCACCGGGCGGATTCACCGGCGGTTGACCGGCCGATCAGACAGGAATCCCTTGACTCTGAAGGCGTTTTCGTGTAGCAATCGCCTTCGCGGTCCACAGCCTGCGGGGGCACTGACCACTCTTTTAGCCAGTGTCGGTAGCCTTAACTCTGCCGGACAAACCCCATCGGACCGATGACGCTTCCAAGGATGCGGCGCAGCATGACCTACTGTCTGGGAATCAAAGTCAAAGACGGGCTGATCGCTCTGGCCGATGGCCGCATTACCAGCGGCACCCAGGTTTCGGCGGCCCAGAAGCTGGTGATGATGGAAAGCCTGGGCAGCCGGTTTTTCGTCATGACCTCGGGTCTGCGCAGCGTCCGCGACAAAACGCTGGCCTATCTGCGGCGGACGCTGGCCCACGAGCGCCACCAGGGTTTTCCCAGCATGCTGGACGCGGTCAACAGCTTCACCACCAGCCTGCGACAGGTGGCCAAAGAGGACCGGGAGTCGCTGGAAGCCTCAAAGCTGACCTTCAATCTTCACGCCCTGATCGGCGGCCAGCTCTCCACCGATCGCGAGCCGCACATGTTCCTGGTCTATCCCGAGGGCAACTGGATCGAGGTGGACGAGCGCACGCCCTATCTCTCCATCGGTGCGACCGGTTACGGCAAACCGATCCTGGACCGTGCCCTGCGCTTTGACACACCCATGCAGATGGCGCTCAAGATCGCCTATCTGTCGTTCGACTCGAGCCGGTTCAGTTCGTCGGACGTGGGGTATCCCATCGACCTGACCACTTACACGCCGTTCGACCGGCAATGGCGCGAGGCCACCTTCGAATACGACGATCTGGTCGAACAGCGGCAGTGGTGGAACCGGCACATCACCGCCCTGTCCCAGGGCCTGCCCGATTCGCCATGGGTATCGCGGCTGGTGGCGCCGACGGTGATACGGACAGGTTCCCTGTCTCCGGCCGAGGCGGCGCCGGAACCGGATCGTTAAGGAGCGACCGGACGAGCGCACCGGGCGACGCCGCGGCGGCACGCCGGTCCTGGCGGATTTCGATGCCGGCACCGTCCCCGGTGCCCGCAGGCTGCCAGGAGTTCTGAAACCAGGAGCCATCCAGGCAGCCGCTGATCAACCACTCCAGATCGCCGTCCGGCCCGGCCCGGGTTCCGACGCCGGGAGAGAGCATCCCCAACCGGTCCAGCCAATAGACCACCGCGGCGAACTCGCGGGGCGACAACATCATCTGCTGTTCCCGTTTGCGCCACGACTCGGGAAGCCGGGCGTAGGCGAGGTCGGCCGGTCCGACTCGATGATGGACCAGAAGCGCCCCGCCCGCGGGATTGCCGATCATCTCGACGGCCTGAAAGTCGGCGCCCCGGCCGGCGCGGGTAATGAGCCGCAGGCGATCGGGTGCGCCCGCCTCACACGACGACTGCAAATCGTCACCCTGAAAGTAACCCAGCCAGGCGCCGCCGCCATCGGCGCCCGAGCCTTCGGGCAGTTCGGTCAGCGTGCACCCGGCCGCCCCGACCGACAGCCACAGCCCCGCCGCCACCCTTGCCAACACCCTTGTCGTTCCCGCACGCAATTCCATCGGGCTCCCCACCCTCAACCGGACCCAGCCCGGACCCAGCCCGGACCCTTCCCCGTGTGCCGCCGTTACCGTCGACATATGCCACGCCACGGCCGGTCACACGAGGCGCCTGTTGGCCGATCATCCGGCCGCCACCGCCCCCTGCCGGATCGCATAACTCCAAAAACCGCGGTCGACACCACCTGCCCTCTGGACACCGATTCGGGATGTGGTTAGGGTCCGACTCGCGAGTCGGTGCGCCGCAGGGCCGCGGGGCCGCAGGGGAGTTCCGTCACCGTGCAACTGTCGACCTTCATCTCGATTCCTTTGTTTGGTCGCGGGGCGACCGACCGGAAGAGCCCGAAGTCCCGGACGTCGGTCGATCCCGGGGCATGCGCCCGCTTCCCCGCCCTCGCCCTCGGCCCGATGGCGGCATTGCTGGCGACCACCCTTCTTTCCAGCCCGGCCGAGGCCCGCTATACCTCCATCGTGGTCGACGTCCAAACCGGCACGGTCCTGGAGGCCGACAATCCCGATGCCAACAATTATCCGGCATCGCTCACCAAGATGATGACGCTCTACCTGACTTTCGAGGCCCTGGACCGCAAGCGGCTGACCCTTGATCAGGAACTTCCGGTGTCCCAGCACGCCGCGAACCAGGCGCCGTCCAAGCTCGGGCTTCAGCCCGGCGAGACCATCCGGGTCGAAGACGCCATCCTGGCCGTTGTCACCAAGTCGGCCAACGATATTGCGGTGGTGTTGGCCGAGGCGCTGGGCGGGGGCGAAGGCGAATTCGCCGCCGAAATGACCCGGAAGGCTCGCGCGTTGGGCATGTCGCGCACCACCTTCCGCAACGCTTCGGGCCTGCCCAATGATTCCCAGGTGTCAACGCCACGGGATATGGCGACTTTGGGTCAGGCGCTGGTCGAGGACTGGCCCCAATATTACCATTACTTCAGCCGATCCTCCTTCACCTACAATGGACAGACCATCGCCAACCACAACCACCTGATGGCCCGTTATCCCGGTATGGACGGAATCAAGACCGGCTTCATCAACAAATCCGGGTTCAATCTGGTGGCGTCGGCGGTCCGCTACAATCACCGGCTGGTCGCCGCAGTCTTCGGCGGTCCCTCGCATCAGGCACGCGACGTCTACATGGCTTCCCTGTTGGATGCCGCGTTCCGGCACATCGCCGAAGGCAAGGCGGCCCCCGCCATCGCCCGCAGCAGCCCCGACCCGGAAAGGATCGCCACAGCCGACAACGGCGACACCGGTAAGGATAATGAAGGCGCCGCCGGTGACAAGGACGACGAACCGGAGGCGGCGCCGCCGGTGGTGGTCAAGGCGGCGACCGGACACCTGCGCCCGCCGGCCTCCCGGCCGGCCCTTCATGGTCGCTGGGCGGTCCAGCTTGGCGCCTTCCCCAGCGAAGCCGCCGGCCGCCGCGCCCTCGATCGCGCCGCCCGCCACCTGCCGGTCGGCGTCGGCCACCCCGGCACCGCGCTGCACAGCGCCGGCTCGCACCGGCACAAGGCGTTCCAGGCGCTGCTGGTGGGCTTCGCCTCGGAAAAGGCCGCCCATCTGGCATGCAGCAAAATCAGCCGGGTCCATGCCTGCTCGGTGGTCGCAGAGCACTGAGCAGGTCATCGCCCTCCCCGCCTGGGCGCTCCCGGAACATGTCCCGGGAGCCTCCCGGCATCGTTGCGGAGCAAGGTCATGGCCACCCGCCATCGCCCCGTTGGAACTGATGCAGCGGCCCCGGGCGGGCGCCGCCGCAGGTCCCGGGGCCGGCTGCCGGTCCTGTTCGCATTGCTGCTGCTCCCGGTTCCGGCCGCGGCCGAAACCGGGATCGCCGGCGCCCGGCAGGAACTGGCTTACACGGTGTATTTCGGACCGCTGCCGGCTCTCGACGTGACCACCACCGTCGAAACCGGCCCCGGTCACTACCGCGTGGAGGCGATGGTGGCGCCCAAGCCCTGGATCGCCTGGGCGCTGCCGTGGCAGGCCCGCTCTGAAGCCAGCGGCCGCATCGGCAACGACGGAACAATTTATCCCGAAGACTATCTGGCCACCGCCCAGTGGGGTATCCACATCCGCAGGACCGCACTGACCTATACCGCCGGTGGTCTCCACGTCACCCTTGAGCCGCCGGGAGACAATGAGGAACGCGAACCGGTGCCGGCGGCGCTGATGGCGGACAGTCTCGACCCGGTCAGCGCGGTGCTGGCGCTGCTCACCGAAACCGCCAACGGCCGCGGCTGCCCGCCGCGGCTGCCGGTATTCGACGGTCGCCGCCGTTTCGACCTGTTGACCGAGACGCAGGCCGATGCCGTGATCCCGCCCAGCCGCTACAGCGTTTACGCCGGCCCGGTGACGGTATGCCGCCTGCACTTCCGCTCCCTGGCCGGGGGCTGGCGGGACGGCGAGCGGGCGCGTTTCTGGCAGACCGAACAGCCCGGCGCCGAGCGACCGCCCTTCGACCTGGAACTGGCCCGACTGCACGACGACGCCCCGCCGATGCCGGTTTCGGTCACCGGCAACAGCATCCTCGGCTGGGTCACGGTTTCTCTGTCGTCCTACAGGTTCGTGCCGGGGCCGGTCCCCGGCCCTTGATCGGGCGGTGTGTCCGGCCTCAACTCCGCCACGTTGGCACGACCGCGGCGGCCGATTTCTTGGCTGAACCGGCAACTACACCATCACCTTCGACCTTCGGCCGGGCTGACCGGCAACAGCAGTCGCTTCAGCGCCGCGGGAAGCTGGCTGAAGTGGTTGATCACCAGATCCGCGCCAAGCTCGGCCGCGGGCACCCGGGAATAGCCGTAGCTCACCGCCACCACCGGCACACCGGCGGCCCGGGCCGCCAGCACATCGTTGCGACCGTCGCCCACCATCACCGCCCGCGCCGGCGCTTCAATCGCGGGCAGGCCCAACCGGTCAAGTGCCCAGAGCAACGGCGCCGGATCGGGTTTGCGTGTCGTCAGCGTATCGCCGCCGCAGACCACGCCAAAGCAGTGCGCCAGGTTCAGGGCGGGCAGCAGCCCTGTCACCACCCGCGCCGGCTTGTTGGTACAAAGACCCATGCGAATCCCGGCTGCGGCCAGAGCTTTCAGGGTTTCGCGAACGCCGGGATAGACGCAGCCGGGCGTCACCGGATGCCTGGCATAGATGTCGATGTATCGCTCAACGATTTTCCCAAGGCGATCCTCCGGCAACGCAGCTCCGGTCGCGACAAACGCCCGGCGCACCAGCTCGGCCGACCCGTCGCCGATCATGGCGCGAATCGCGGAAGTAGCGAGTGGTGCCCGACCCTGTTCGGCTAAAAGGAGATTGAGCGCGCCCGCAATATCGGGTGCGCTGTCGATCAGGGTGCCATCCAGATCAAAGATAATTGCCACCACGGGCAGGCGGCGGAGGTCGGGCTGAGGGCGATCGGGCATGAAGAGCGATCTCTTGCGTCAATTCGTGATTGGGCCGGGACCGGCACCTGTGGCATAACGCTGCGCGCCCGTTTATAGACCAGAGTCGAGGAATGACCCAGTCTTCCGTTGCCTGCGTAATCCTTGCCGCCGGCAAGGGCTCCCGCATGAAGTCGGACCTGCCCAAGGTTCTGCATCCTTTGGCCGGCCGGCCGATGATCGGTCACGTTCTCGACACCGTGGCAACGCTGGTACCCGAGCGGACCGTCGTGGTCGTCGGCCCCGGGATGGAGGACGTGTCGGCCGCGGTGGCGCCGGTGCCGACGGTGGTCCAGACCCGGCAACTGGGCACCGCCGATGCCGTGCGCGCCGCGGCGCCGGTGCTCGCCGGCTTCGCCGGCGACGTGCTGGTGCTCTATGGCGACACCCCGCTGATCCGACCGGAGACCCTCGCCCGGATGCTCGCGGCGCGGCGGGAGGCCGCCGACCCGGCAGTGGTGGTGCTGGGCATGACGCCGGCCGATCCTGGAGCCTATGGCCGGCTGATCGTCAGCCCGGCGGGCATACTGGAACGAATCGTCGAATATTTGGATGCGAACGACCGCGAGCGCGCGGTCACCCTGTGCAATGCCGGACTGATGGCCTTCGACGGCCGTCGGTTGTTCGAACTGCTCGACCATGTGGACAACGCCAACAAGAAGCAGGAATATTATCTGACCGACGGGGTGGGGATCGCACGACGCCTTGGCTACGCCTGCTCGGTGGCCGAAGCCCCGGTGGACGAGGTGCTGGGCGTTAACGATCGCGCCGAACTGGCGGAGGCCGAACGCCTGATCCAGCAGCGCCTGCGTCGAACCGCGATGGACAACGGCACCACGCTGACCGATCCGCACAGCGTGTTCTTCTCCATCGACACCCGACTCGGGCGCGACACCACCATCGGTCCGAATGTGGTCTTCGGCCCCGGCGTTACCGTGGGCGATCGGGTCGAGATTCGGGCGTTCTGTCATCTGGAACAGGTCCGGGTCGCCGACGGCGCCGTGATCGGCCCATTCGCCCGGCTGCGACCGGGAACCGACATCGGCCCGGGCGCCCACGTCGGCAATTTCGTCGAAATCAAGAATGCCCAGGTCGCCGCCGGTGCCAAGGTCAACCACCTGACCTATATCGGCGATGCGGTGATCGGGGCCAGGGCCAATATCGGCGCCGGCACCATCACCTGCAACTATGATGGTTTCGCCAAGCACCGCACGGAAATTGGCGCGGGCGCGTTCATCGGCTCCAACGCCTCCCTGGTGGCGCCGGTTCGAATCGGTGACGGCGCCATCGTCGGCGCCGGCAGCGTCGTGACCTTCGATGTCGAGGCCGACGCGCTGTCGGTGGCCCGCGGTCGGCAGCAGAACCGTCCCGGCTGGGCCGCCCGCTTCCGCGCCGGCCCCAAGGGCTGATTCCGCGGCCTTCGCCTTCTCCCCTTCATTCCGGCATCAGGTTTCTCAGGCATGTGCGGCATCATCGGTATCATCGGCAACAGCGACGCGGCGCCCCGACTGGTCGAGGGGCTGCGCCGCCTCGAATACCGCGG
>PLTC01000090.1:9132-25172 GCA_003165295.1 Rhodospirillales bacterium
CGAAAACAATGCCCACCCGCACGCCACCGACCGGTGCGCGGTGGTCCATAACGGCATCATCGAAAACTACCAGCAGCTCAAGAACGAACTGCAAGCCGAAGGTCGGGTGTTCGCCACCGAGACCGATACCGAAATCATCGTCCATCTGGTCACCCACTACCTGGAGCGTGGCCTGGGGCCGGTGGCGGCCACTGCGACCGCGCTGAAGCGGCTGGAGGGGGCGTTCGCACTGACGCTGATTTTCACCGACGATCCCGACCTGATGATCGGGGCGCGGCGCGGTACGCCGCTGGCGGTGGGCTATGGCAATGGCGAGATGTACCTGGCCTCCGACGCCTTTGCCCTGGCGCCGCTGACCAGCCACCTGTGCTACCTGGAGGACGGTGATTGGGTCGAGGTTCGCCGTGAGGGCGCGGTGATCCATGACGAGACCGACGCGGTGGTCGACCGCCCGGTGCGCCTGACCGCGGTTTCGGGGGCCCTGATCGGCAAGGAGGGCTACCGCCACTTCATGCTGAAGGAAATCTACGAGCAGCCCCAGGTCATCGGCGATACTCTGTCGGCGTTCATCCACCCGTCAACCGGGCACATTTCCCTGCCCGAGTTGCCGTTCGATCTGGCTGGGACGCCACGCATTACCATTGTCGCCTGCGGCACCGCCTATTACGCCGGGCTGGTGGGCAAGTACTGGCTGGAGCAGATCGCCCGGATTCCCGTCGAAATCGACATCGCCTCGGAGTTCCGCTATCGGGAAGCCCCGCTGCCGGCGGGCGGGGTGGCGCTGTTCATCTCCCAATCGGGGGAAACCCTGGATACCCTGGAGGCGCTGCGCTACTGCAAGCGTCAGGGCCAGCACATCCTGGCCATCGTCAACGCCCCGGAAAGCACTATCGCCCGGGAGGCCGATGCGGTGTTATACACGCTGGCCGGTCCGGAAATCGGGGTTGCCTCGACCAAGGCGTTTACCACCCAATTGACCACCCTTGCCTGCCTCGCGGTGGCACTGGGCCGCAGCCGCAACGTGATTTCCCAGGAGCGCGAGGCCGCACTGGCCCTGGCGCTGCGCGAGGTGCCGGCCCGGGCGGTTGAGGTTCTGAACCACGACAAGCGCCTGCGCGACCTGGCCCACGAGGTTGCCGAGGCCCGCGACGTACTTTATCTGGGCCGCGGCGCCTGCTATCCGCTGGCCCTCGAAGGGGCGCTCAAGCTCAAGGAAATCAGCTATATCCACGCCGAGGGATACGCCGCCGGCGAACTCAAGCACGGCCCCATCGCGCTGGTTGACGAATCGGTGCCGGTAATCGTGCTGGTGCCCAGTGACAGCCTGTTCGAGAAAATCGTCTCCAATGTCCAGGAAGTCTGCGCCCGCAGCGGCAAGGTCCTGCTGATCGCCGATGCCAAGGGCGTGGACCGCCTCAAGGACCGCGTGCGCTGGTCGGTTGAGCTCCCGACCGTCGACCCCTTCGTAGCCCCGATTCTGTACGCCATCCCGGTTCAATTGCTTGCTTACCATACCGCCGTCCTCAAAGGAACAGACGTGGACCAACCGCGCAATCTGGCCAAGAGTGTGACCGTCGAGTAATGCGGGTCCAGGGGCGGCGCACCAAGCCCCAGGATACGACAGATCATTGAAAGAAAACAATTTTGTGGGCTCTGCCCACACCCGCAAAGGGCCGGTCGGCCCTTTGAACCCATGAGTCCTGGAGGTCAAGGAGGCGTGCCTCCTTCGCGGGTGCAGGGCAGAGCCCTGCGGACGCGATGGTGCTCCGATGAGCCTCTTCTGATCCTGACGTCCGAAGGGGATGGCCGAGGAGGCCGATGACGGGCGGCTCCCGGCGGCCCCGGTTGGCGCCGTCTAAAAACAACACATAAAAC
Organism: Rhodospirillales bacterium; assembly: GCA_003165295.1. Lineage (GTDB taxonomy): Bacteria > Pseudomonadota > Alphaproteobacteria > Azospirillales > Azospirillaceae > BOG-933. Next base: position 11,008 of record PLTC01000090.1, read on the forward strand.
GTGTTTATAATGGCGAGAGTCGATAAAAATGAACATTTCATGTCGACAGGCCGCGATCATTACTCTACCATTCTTGTGGTCGATGGTCTGATATTTCACATGAATGCCTGCGGTTCCGGGGCGGCACGCGCCAGCCTTCCGGGTCCCAGGCAGAGGGGGGGCGATGGCGGCGTTTTCCTGGCGCGACCCGGGCTCGTGGTTTGCCTCGGTGTCCTGGCTCAACGTCGGCGCGGTGGCGGCGGCGGCCCTGGGCCTGGCCCTGATCGGGGTGAAAAACAGCGAGAGTTTCGCTCCGGTGCAACTCCTGAACGTGTCCTACGACCCAACCCGGGAGCTGTACCGGGACATCAATCGTCAGTTCGAGGCGCGAACCCTCAAGGACGATGGCGAACCCGTCGAGATTCGGCAGTCCCATGGCGGTTCGTCCCGGCAGGCCCGCCTGGTGGTCTCGGGAGAGTTGAAGGCCGACGTTGTGACCCTCGGCCTGCCGTCCGACGTGGAAGCTCTGCACAAGCGCGGCCTGCTGCCCGACGGTTGGGCCGGGCGTCTGCCCAATAACTCGCGACCCTACACCTCGACCATCGTCTTCGTGGTCCGGCATGGCAACCCCCATGGCATCCACGACTGGCCGGACGTGATCAAGCCCGGCGTCGAAGTCATCACCCCCGATCCGAAATCGTCAGGCAACGGCAAGCTCACGGCCCTCGCGGCCTGGGGCGCGGTGGTGACGCGGGGCGGCAGCGAGGCCGACGCCCGCGGCTTTCTCAAGGCACTGTACGAGCACGCACCGTTCCTGGTGCCGGCGGCGCGCGCGGCCGGCGTTGCCTTCGCCGTCGAGCGGATCGGCGACGTTCATCTGGCCTGGGAGAACGAGGCGCTGCGGGAGGTCGCCGAGTCCAAGGGCGACCTGGAGATTGTCTACCCGCCGGTGAGCATCCTGGCCGAGCCGACGGTGGCCTGGGTCGATGCCAACCTGACCACAGCCGACGCGGCCCGCCGGGCACGCCGGTATCTGGAATACCTGTTCAGCGACGAAGCGCAGGAAATCATCGCGCAAGACGGCTACCGGCCGTTTAGGGCCGGGATTTTGAAGAAATATGCCGTGCGCCTGCCGCCCATCACCCTGTTTCCGGTGACCGCCGTCGCCCGGGACTGGGACGACGCGCAGCAGAAGTTCTTCGCCGAAAACGGCATCATCGACACGGTCTACACGCCCAAGCCGCGTTGAGCGGACCGGTTCAGGGCTTCACCACCATTCAACCAACGGCACCTCGGGGAACGACATGACCGAAACGGCCATCGCAGAGTCCGGCACCAGAGCGTCCCTCCGCCTCCTGCCCTGGGAGACCATCGGCCGGGATCTCCAGGCGGGGTTGACCGTGGCGGCGATCTCGCTGCCCCAAAGCATGGCCTATGCCCTGATCGCGGGCGTCGACCCGCGTTTCGGTCTCTATACCGCGATCGTCTTCACCCTGGTCACGGCCATCCTGGGCTCGTCGTCGCACCTGATCAACGGGCCGACCGGGGCGGTGTCGCTGGTGGTGTTCAGCGCCCTGGCCTTCATCGATCCCGAGGCCCGGCTGGACGCCTATGAGGCGATGTTCCTGCTGGCGGTGCTGATCGGCGTGATCCAGATCGCCATCGCCGTGCTTCGGCTGGGCGACCTGACCCGCTACATCTCGGAATCGGTGGTGACCGGCTTCATCACCGGAGCGGCGCTCCTGACCATCATCGGGCAGGTGGCCAACGCACTCGGGGTCAAAGCCATCGGCACCGGGGATCAGCATGTCCTGCACCGGCTGTGGCTGACCGTCAGCCAGGCGTCCCCCTACAATCTCAAGGCGGTGACCATCAGCGTCGGCGCCATCGTGCTGGCGCTGCTCGCGCGGCGGCTGGTCAAACACTATCGGCTGCCCCAGATCGACATGTTCCTGGTGCTGCTGGTGCTGACGGTGGGCGCCTGGCTGCTCGGCTGGTCCGACGCGGCTCCGGGGGGCAAGCCGGCGGTGGCGCTGATCGAGGCGGTGCCGACCAGCCTGCCCGGGCCGCACATCCCCGAGATCAAATGGGAATGGCTGGGCGATCTGTCGTCCAGCGCCTTTGCCATCGCCGTGCTGGGTTTGCTCGAGGCGCTGGCCATCGCCAAGGCCATTGCGCACAAGAGCCGCGAGCCGTTGGACTACAACCGCCAGATTCTGGCCGAAGGGGTGGGCAATCTGGTCGGCGGCTTCTTCCGCTGCATGCCCGGCGCCGGTTCGCTGTCGCGCACTGCCATCAACTATCAGGCGGGGGCGGTGACCCGGCTGTCCGGCGTCTTTACGGCGCTGGCGGTGGCGCTGGCGGTGCTGGTTTTCGCGCCGCTGACCGCCTTCATTCCGAAAGCGGCGCTGGCCGGCCTGCTGATCGTGGCGGCGGCCCGGCTCATCGACCTGGAGCGGCTTCGCTACGTGCTGCGCGGCTCGCGTTACGACGCCGTGCTGCTTCTGAGCACGGCGGTTTCGGCGGTGGCCATCGGGGTCGAGTTCGCCATCCTGATCGGCGTCCTGCTGTCGGTGCTGTGGTATGTGCCCCGGGCCGCGAAGCTGAAAATGCAGGAGTTGGTGGTCACGCCCGAGCGGGTGGTCCGGGAGCGGCTGCCCGGCGATCCGCCCGGCGACGGCGTCCTGATCTTCGATTTCGAGGGCGAGTTGTTCTTCGGTGCCGCGCCCGACCTGGAGGCCTATCTGGACGATGCGCTACGCAAAGCCCGGCGTCACGGCATCCGCCATCTGGTCTTGCGCCTGAAGCGCGTGCGTAACCCCGATGTGGTGGCACTGGAGCGTCTGGAGATCTTCCTTCGGGACGCCGAGGCACAGGACCTGATCGTGTTGTTGGCCGGCGTGCGCCCGGACCTGCTGGACGCCCTGACCCGAATCGGCATCACCCGGCACCTTCCGGCCGACGGAATTTTCGCCGAGGAAGACGAAGAATACTCGGCGACCCTCAAGGCAATCCGCCACGCCTACACCCTGAAGGCGCTGTCGGTGGGACATCCCGGTCCGGCGCTCCCGGTCGGCGCGGCCCAGGCCTATTATCTGGTGTAATACCGGCATGCCGAAAATATGACACAAAGAGGTTTTATCCCCTTGGACCCACATGACGTCATGGGTTCAAAGGGCCGACCGGCCCTTTGCGGGTGTGGGCGGAGCCCACAAAACCCTTCCATGTCAACGGCTCATCGTAACCTGGCGCCTATGGGGCAAAACCCCCATGGGTCGATCACAAGGCTCGCCGCTATTGCCACGGGCGCCTTCAGCTCCCCGGCTCGTCTTGGATTTCCGGGAAGAACAGGTCTTTCCAGGACTGGGCGCCGACCTTGATCGCCCCGGTCTTGTGCATGAAAGAAACGTATTTCAGGATGTTGAGCGGCGTCGTGGTGAATCGGGCGTCCGGGCTGGTGATCAACCGGCGGACAAAAGCCGGCTCCAGCCTGGACTCGTCCTCGGCCAGATAGATGCGCGTCGCCTCGTCGGGATCGCGGTTGATCAGGTCGATTGCCTGCCGTAGCGCCGCCAGGAAAGCGGCGTAGATCCGGGGATTCCGGTCCCGGAAGGCGGCGGTGGTCCACACCGAATTGAAGGTCGCGGGACCGCCCAGCACGTCGTAGGAACTGAGCAGGCGGTGGGTACCGGGCGCCGCCAGCTCCTGCTCCTGGAACGGCGGGCCGCCGAAATGGCCGGTGATGCCCGCGCCCTTGGACAGCAGGGCCGACAGCGCATCGGGATGCTTCATGGTCACGGTGAACTGGTCCAGGTCCTGGTAATGACCGGGGCCGAACGCCTGCTCGGCCGCCATCTGGAGCGTTACGGCCTGAATCGAGACCCCGACCGCCGGCAGCGCGATTTTGTCCTGGTCGGTCAGGTCCTTGAGACTGACGACGTTGGGATTGTTGGTGACCAGATAGATCGGCAGGGCGTTGAGCGAGGCCACCCCGCGCACGTCGAGGGAGCCCCGGGTCTTGGCCCAGATGGTGACGAACGCCCCGACCCCGCCGGAAACCAGATCCAGGCTGCCCGACAGCAACCCGTCATTCATCGCCGAGCCGCCGCCGAGATTGGTCCAGGTCACGGCGAGATCGGGCAGGCCACGCTTCGCCGCTTCCTGTTCCAGCAGCTTCAGGTGCCTGACCACATGCAGGGGCAGATAGCCGATGCCGTACTGGATCGCGATCCGAACCTCGTTCTGCTCCGCCCGCGCCGGGCCGGACAGCACCAGAGCAAGAGCCATGACGATTGCCAGGACGGCCGCCCGCCGCCACTTCCAAACCCCGCCCCAAACCCCGCCCCAAACCCCGCCCATGACCGCCTCTTGCATATGACTATAATATCAGTAGATTAACGCGGTATGTCGGGGGCGGCAAGATATTTGACGGTCAGGCCGCCGCCGGCTGTGTTTATTTCACGCCATGCGATTGGGTTTTCGCCATGCATCTCGCCCGCTTTCCCCGCGTCCATCTGGTCCAGGCCCCAACGCCGCTGGAGCCTTTGCCGCGCCTGAGCGCCCATCTCGGCGGCCCGACGCTGTGGATCAAGCGCGACGACTGCACCGGCCTTGCCACCGGCGGCAACAAGACCCGCAAGCTCGAGTTCCTGGTCGGCGAGGCGCTGGCAGAGGGCGCCGACACCCTGATCACCCAGGGTGCCACCCAGTCCAACCATGTCCGCCAGACCGCCGCCGCCGCGGCGCGCTTCGGTCTCCGCTGCGAGGCGTTGCTGGAGCGGCGGATCGACACCGACGACCGCGATTACCGGCTCGGCGGCAACGTCTTTCTCGACGGCCTGTTGGGCGCCGTCCTGCACGATCGCCCGGGCGGCACCGACATGGCGGCGGCACTGGAGGACCTGGCCGCCGCGTTGCGCGCCAGGGGCGCCAGGCCCTACGTCATCCCGGGCGGCGGTTCCAACCCCACCGGCGCGCTGGGCTATGTCGCGGCCGGGTTGGAACTGCTGCATCAGGCCAACGAGCAGCGTTTGCGCGTGGATACGGTGGTCACGGCCACCGGCAGCACCGGTACCCAGAGCGGGCTGGTCGCCAGCCTGACCGGCGCCAACAGCGGCATTCCGGTGCTGGGCATCAGCGTCCGCGCACCGCGCCCGAAGCAGGAGGACGCCGTTTACACCCTGAGCCAGGCGACCGCCGGGCGACTGGGCATCCGGGGCGGCATCCCGCGGTCGGCGATCGTGGTCGACGACCGCTTCGTCGGCCCCGGCTACGGCCTGCCGACCCCCGGGATGATCGAGGCGGTGACGCTGTTCGCCCGCCTTGAAGGCATCCTGCTGGACCCGGTCTACACCGGCAAGGGCGCCGCCGGCCTGATCGGCCTGATCCGCGAAGGCCGCTTCGCCAAGGGCGAGAACGTGGTGTTCCTGCACACCGGCGGCAGCGCCGGCCTTTTTGCCTATCAGGAGATTTTCCGTGGCGCCTGAGCCCCCCGGCAAACCCCCTGAGGTTTGCGCGCCGGACCCTGGCACCACCGCCGCCGGCCGCCCCGATACCCTGGGCGTGCTCGGCGGCATGGGACCGCTGGCCACCGTCGACTTCCTGGCCAGGCTGGTGGCGCTCACCCCCGCCACCCGGGACGCCGACCACCTGCCGGTGCTGGTCTACGCGGTGCCCCAGGTGCCCGACCGGGTGGCGCCGATCCTGACCGGCTCCGGTCCGTCGCCGCTGCCGGCGCTGCTGGCGGGCGTGGGGTGGCTGGTCGCGGCCGGGGCCAAGGCCATTGCCCTGCCCTGCCACACCGCCCACTATTGGGCCGACGACATCGCAGCATCCAGTCCCGTGCCCTTGTTGCATATCGCCGACGCCGCCGTCGTGGCGCTCGAAGCCCATGGCCTGTCCGGCGCCACCATCGGGATCATCGGCACCCGCGCCACCTGGCAGGCCGGCATCTACCAGGACCGGCTCGGCCGCCGGGGCTTCGGCACCCGAAGCTGCCGCGACACCGAGCTGGAAGCAGCCGTGTTGCCCGCCATCGCCCTGGTCAAGCAAGGCGCCCCGGAGCGCGCCCGGCCGCTGTTCGAGCGGGCCATCGCGACACTGCTGGACGGCGGCGCCGACGCCGTGCTGCTGGCCTGCACCGAAATCCCGGCGGCCTTCGCCGGGCGGCGGTTGCCGGACCGGGTCATCGACGGCACCGAAGCCCTGGCCCGGGCCTGCATCGCCTGGGCGCTGAGCCGGCGCCCCTGAACCTCAGCGCTGCATGCCCCATTTGCGCACCGTGTGGACTTCGATGGTGCGGAAAATCAGCGCCTCGACCAGCAGGCCGATGAGGATCACGGTGGCGAGACCGGCAAAGACGCTGGCGGTCTCCAGGCGGTTCTTGTTCTCGAAGATGAACCAGCCGAGGCCGCCCGAGCGCGAGGCCGCGCCATAGACCAGTTCGGCCGCGATCAGCGTCCGCCAGGCAAAGGCCCAGCCGATCTTGAGGCCGGTCAGGATGGCCGGAAACGCCGCCGGCACCAGGATGCCGAAGATGAAGGCGACGGTGCCCAGTCCGGCATTGCGCCCGACCATGCGCAGGGTCTCGCTGACCCCGCGGAAACCGGCATGGGCGTTGAGCGCCAGCGGCCACAGCACCGCATGAACCAGCACGAACAGAATCGAAGGCGTGCCCAACCCGAACCACAGCATCGCCATGGGCAAGAGGGCGATGGCGGGCAGCGGATTGAACATCGCGGTCAGGGTCGCCAGCAGATCGTCGCCGAACCGCGTCGCCGACGCAAAACCGGCCAGCACCGTGGCAATCACCACCCCGAGACCGTAGCCCAGAATCAGCACCTTGAGCGAGGTCCCGACCATGCCCGGCAACTGGCCGCTGACCACCGCGTCCCAAAACGCCGCCACCGTGTCGGTGAAGGTCGGGATCATCAGCGGACTGTCGAGCCAGACCGCATAGACCTGCCAGATCAGCGCCAGCAACACCAGGATGGCACCCCGACGCAGCGCGGCAATGCCGGTCAGCCGCTGCCACAGGCTGAGCGGACGGACCACCACCGGCATGTCCGCGCTCCCGGTCTCTTCAAGCCCCACCATCCTGCTCCCCTGTTCAGACCGGCCGGAAGGCGGCCGTGCCGTCGCGGCAGATCTGCCCGACCAGCCCAAGCTCCCAGGCGATATAGCCGCGCATCGCCGCTTCGGAGTTGTCGGTGCCTTCGTAGGGCCGGCGGTAAACGTCGTCGGGCTCCGAGGCACAAGGCCACCCGCCCCGTTCCAGCGGCCGCCCGGACGCGCTCCAGGCCGCGGTGCCGCCCGCCAGCACCCGCACCGGCCGCCCGGCTTCGGCCGCGGCCCAGCGGGCCAGGGTGCCGTCGGGCGAGGTCAGAACCACCGGCCCGCGTCCGGGCATGACGGCCAGATCCCGGGCAAGGCGCCAGCGCGCCGCGAACCACGCACCCGGCACATGACCGGCGCGATAGACCGGACTGAGCGCAAGATCGGCCACCGTCACCGCCTGGGCCGCGAGCAATGCCTCCAGTTCAGCCGTCCCGATCTCGTCGGCATCCGGGGCCGGGGCCGCCCGGGGCGGACGCCAGGGAGTGTCCCGGTCGATCAGCCCGGCAAGCCCGTCCTCCAGCACGAACACCTCGTCCCAACCCATCTGGCGCAGCCACGAGGCGGTCATCGCCGCAGCCACACCGTCGCCATCGGCCAGCACCAGCCGGGCGCCGCGGACACCGACATGCTCGTCGGTGGCCTGCACCAACTGCCCGCCCGGGACCGGCGCGAAGGCTGAGGCGTGGCCGCGCAGGACCTCTTCCGGTGCGCGCACGTCGAACCGGTAAAGGGTGCGGACATCGGCCTCGGTCTCCAACCGGGCCAGACCGGCGCGGTCGATGAAGCGAACCCCGGCACGCCCGGCCACCCTGTGCGCCGCCGCCCGTGACCAGCCGGTTTCGCCGGGAGCCGGCGCCCGCCGGGTCGCGCCCAGTTCCAGAGACCGGCCGGCGAGAGTCCAGCCGATGGTGCCGTTGCGCAAGGCCCGCACCGGATTGGACAGGCCGGCGTTGATCAGGGACTGGGCGCCGATGATGCTGCGGGTCCGGCCGGCGCAGGTGACTACCACCAGGGTCCCGGGCGACAAATCCGGCGCCGGCACCCGCCGGACCAGTTCGGCGCCGGGGCAGTTGACCGCGCCCGGAATGGTCATCACGCGGTATTCGTCGAAGGGTCTGGAATCGAAGATACGCACATCGCTTCCGGCCGCGATCAGCCCCGCAAGGTCGTCGGCATCGATCATCGGGGTGTGGCGGTGCGCCTCCACCCACTCGCCGAACGCCTTGNNCACCCCGCGAGCCCGCCCTCGACCGCCGCCACGTCGGTATAGCCGAGCAGGGCAAGCCGCGCCGCCGCCCGTCCGGCCAGCCCCTCGCCGCCGCCATCGTCGGCGTCGAACAGGGCCACCGGCACCGAGCGCCGGGGCACCAACGCCGCCACCCGCTCCTCGATCCGGCCGAGCGGCAGATTGACCGCGAACAGCGGCTGGCCCCGGCTGTACGGCCCCTCCTCCCGCACGTCGAGAAAGGCGATCTCGGCACCCGACCTGAGCCGCGCACGGACCTCGGCCGGGGAAAGCGTCGGCACCATGCCGGTCAGCTCCCGGCCAGATGGTGGATGTCCGAAAAGAACAGGTCCTTCCACGACGCCGGCGCCTTGGAGATGATGCCGACCCGGGCCATGAAATCGGTGTACTTCGTGATGTTCTGGGGCGCGATGGTGTAGATGATCTCGGGGTCCTGGAGCAGCGCCGCGACCTCGTCCACGGTCTGTTTGGCGTGATCCAGCCGGACGAAGATTTCGGCGGCCCGCTTCGGCTCGGCCTCGATGATCCCATTGGCCTCTTCGACCGCAGCCAGTACGGCCTTGAACACCGTGGGATTGGCGTCATGGAACCTGCGCGGCGCCCACAGGCCGCTGAAGGTGCCCGGCCCGCCCAGCACGTCGTAGGACGACAGCACCCGATGCACGCGCGGGTCGGCCAGTTGCTGGTACTGGTAGGGCGGGCTGGTGAAATGGGCGGTGATCTCGCTTTTGCCCGACAACAGGGCATTGGTGCCGTCGGGATGGGACAGGCCGACGGTCAGGGTATCGAGCCGGTCGAACTGCCCGAACGCCTGCTCGGCGGCCATCTCGAGAATCGTCGCCTGATAGGCGACCTTGACCGCCGGCAGGGCGATGCGGTCCTGGTCGGTGAAGTCCTTGAGGCTCCCGACCTTGGGATTGATGGTGTTGAGGAACGCCGGCTGGGAATTCAGCGCCGCCGCCGCCTTGATTTGGGCACCACCGCGGGTCTTGTCCCACAGGACGATGAACGGGGTGATTCCGGCCGCTCCGAAGTCGGCGCTGCCGGACAGCAGCGCGTCATTGACCGCGGTCGGCTGTCCCAACGCGGTATAGACAGCGGTCACGGGATGCCCGAGCGCCGCCGCGTGCTTCTCCACCAGCTTCAGGTCCTGCAACAGGTAAATCTGAAGGTAACCCAGCCCCTGCATGCGGGCAAAGCGCACCTCGTCAACCTCCGCGGCGGCAGCGGCGCGCGCCGCCATGGCCGCCAGCAGGGCAGCGGCCAGCGCCAGGCCGGCGATCCTGCCGGTTTTCATCATGATCCTTCTCCCTCGGCTGATGTCAGGGCCGCCCGCACCAGGGCCGGCACCTCGCCCGGAATCGCGGCGACCCGGACGCCGGCCTGCTCCAGGGCCGCGCACTTGGCGGCGTGGCCGGCGCCGGTGCCGTCGATGATGGCGCCGGCATGGCCCATGCGCCGGCCGGGTGGCGCGCCGGCCCCGGCAATGAACGCCACGACCGGCTTGGTCATGGTCAGGGCAAAGGCCGCCGCCTCCTGCTCCAGGGTACCGCCGATCTCGCCGACCAGCACAACCGCGCGGGTGCGCGGATCGGCCTCCAGCGCCGCCAGGGCATCCGTCGAACGGATACCCGGCACCGGATCGCCGCCGATGCCGATGAAGGCCGACTGGCCCAGCCCGGCCCGCACCAGTTCCAGGCAGATCAGCGTCCCCAGGCTGCCGCTGCGCGACACCACGCCGACCGCGCCCGGCCGGAACACCCGGTCGTTGAAGGCCGGCATGATGCCGGCGAAGGCCGCACCCGGCGTCACCAGCCCGGCGGTGTTGGGGCCGACCACCCGCGCCCCGGCCCGTCCGGCCAGGGCATGAACGAACAGCACATCGTGCAACGGCACATGCTCGGCCAGAATCACCAACAGCCGGGCGCCGGCTTCGATGGCGTCGGCCGCCGCCGCCAACACCGCCGCCGGCGGCACGAACAGCAGCGCCACATCGAAGCCGAGATCGCGCCCCGAGCCCACCACCGGCAGGCCGAGATGGCTCTCGCCGGCCCGGGCCGGATGGACGCCGCCGACCACCCGGGTCCCGCCGGCAATCATGTGCCCGGTCCAGAAGCTCGCCTGCCGGCCGGTAACGCCCCAGACCAGCACCCGGTCCTGTCGCGTCAGGATCATCGCGCCGCCTCCACCGCCGCCCGCACCGCGTCTTCGGCGCGCTCGAAGGGCGTCAGGCCCAGTTGTCCGCGGATCAGTGCCACCGCCTCGTCCTCCCCGGTGCCGTGGACCGAGAAGAACAGCGGGATGGCGGGCGCCAGCGCCTGCCAGGCCGCGACCACGCCCTCGGCCATTACGTCGGTGCGGGCATAGGCGCCGCAGAAATTGACCACCAGACTCTTCAGTCCCGGTTTGCCCAGCAGCAGCAAGAGGGCGGCCCGCGCCCTGGTGTAGGCGTCGCCGCCGATTTCCAGGAAATTGGCGGGCCGCCCGCCGAAATGGCGCACCATATCCAGGGTGGCCATGGTCAGCCCGGCACCGTTGGCCAGCACGCCGACCGGGCCGTCGAGTTCGATGAACTGGAGCCCGAGGGCGTGCGCCTGCCGTTCCAGCGCCGTTGGTTGTCCGTCGCCCGCGGTCCCGGCGCCATCGGGCACGATCTTGCAGTCAACCGCGACCAGCGCGCCGCAGGCCAGCAGCGCCAGGGGATTGACCTCGACCAGCACCGCCCGCTGTTCGCGCCACACCCGGTACAGCCCGGCGAGAAACCCGGCCGCCTGAGGAACCTCTGGCACGAGGCGGACCAGGGCGTCGGCAGCCGGGCCGTCCAGGATATCCACCGGCAAACGGCGCAGCGCCCCGCTGTCGGCAGCGGCGATCGCCTCGATTTCGATGCCGCCGTTCGGCCCGAACAGAATCAAGGGTCCGCGCGTCGCCGGATCGGCGACCACGGCGGCATAGGTCTCGCGCACGATGTCCAGCCGCGGTTCCACCAGCATGGCGCCGACCGTATGGCCGGCGATCGTCCCGCCCAGCAACGCCGCGGCAGCGCGCCCGGCGGCAGCGGCATCGGCCGCAAAGCGGATGCCGCCGGCCTTGCTCCGGCCACCGGCGGGCACCTGGGCCTTGACCACCGCCGGCCCGAAGCGGACCGCGGCGGCGGCGGCTTCGCCCGCGTTGGCGCAGACCACGCCCGGGGGAACCGGCAGCCCGGCGGCGGCAAGGATGGCCTTGGCCTGATGTTCGGGCAGCGTCATCGCGATCAGACTCCCCACCGTTTGCGGTAATCGCCGAACAGCGCCGCCTCGTCGGGCCGGTCCTCGGGGATCGGTGTGACCAGATGGGTGATGTTAACGAAGTGGCGCCAGGACAGATTCTCGCTGATGCTGTTGCCGGCCCAGGTGCCGCAGCCCATGCTCAGGGTGAAATTCAGCCCGTTGTCGAAGCCGCCGCCGTTGCCGAAGGTGTGAGCCTGATTGACCAGCACCCGCACCACGTCGGTGCGCTCCGCCAGCGTCCGGGCGTGCGCGGGATCGGCGGTGTGGATACCGCAGGAATGGCCCCGCCCTTGCCAGACCAGTATCTCCCGGACCAGCGCCGCGGCGTGGTCGAAATCCCGGGCCCGGTAGACGGTCAGCACCAGCGACAGCTTCTCGCCGGACAGCGGATGGTCCGGCCCGATCCCGGTTTCCTCGACCAGAAAAAAGCGGGCCTCGGCCCGGCCGAGGCCCAGGCGCCGGGCCAGCACCGCGGCGTCACGGGCAATCAGGGTGCGGTCCAGCCGGCCGTCGGGCCACAGCCCGGCCCGGATGCGCGCACCCTCTTCGGCCGAAACCAGCGCGCCGCCGGCCCGCTCCAGCGCCGCCAGGGTCCGGTCATAGACCGCGTCCACAATCACCAGCGCGTTTTCCGACGAACACGAGGTGGCGTTGTCGAAGCACTTGGATGCGGCGATCTTCGCGGCAGCGGCGTCCAGGTCGGCGCTCTCGTCAACGATCACCGGCACGTTGCCGGCACCGACGCCGATCGCCGGGGTTCCGCTGCGGTACGCCTGCCGGACATTGGCCTGGGATCCCGTGACCACCACCAGATCCGCCACGGCCATCAGTGCGCCGGTGACCGCGCGATCGATGGGCGCCGGCAGCAGTTGCACCAGATCCGGCGGCCGGCCGATGCGCGCGAGTTCGGCCCGCATCAGCTCGACGGCCCGGCCGCTGGTGCGAACGGCGGACGGCGACGGCACGATGATGATGGCGTTGCGCCCCTTGAGCGCCATCATCGCCTTGTTGACCGGCGTGGCCCCGGGGTTGGTGGCCGGCGTCACCGCCGCGACCACGCCCACCGGCTTGGCGAATTTGACCAGCCCGCGGGCCGGGTCGTCCTCAATCACGCCCACCGAGCGGACCCGGCTGAGATCCCGCAACGTGCCGAAGGTCTTGCGCTGTTTCTTGACGATCTTGTCCGCAACCGTGCCCAGCCCGGTTTCGGCCACCGCCAGTTCGGCCAGTTCGCGGGCATGCTCGGGCCGATACAGCGACCAGGCCAGCGCCGTCACCGCCTCGTCCACGCTCTCCTGGCCGGCGTCGGCAAACGCCGCCTGGGCCAGCCGTGCCCGCCGGACCCGTTCCGCCACCCGATCGTCGCCCGCGGCCCCGCCGGACATGCCTGCACCCTCACGCCACCAACCTTACGTTTCTCCATAAGGCGTTCGTTGATATTTGTCAATTGACTCTATGTATTTAGTTATGTAGCCTTGTTTTAACATAGTAAAGTCGTTGTTACGGGGCGGGCCTCCATGGCGGTTTCAAGTGTCCTCGACTCCTACTTCCCGCTCTCGGAAGGTCGGGAATTTGCCTTCTCGGTGGAGCCATCGGCCCTCAAGTTTGGTCCCGGCGTGCTGCACGAAGTCGGGGCCGATGCCCGCGCCCTGGGCCTCGGGCGCGTCGGCCTGTTCACCGACGCCCGGGTCCGTGGGTTGGCGCCGTTCGCGGTGGTGCTGGACAGCCTGCGCGCCGCCGGCCTCGACGTCGCGGTCTATGACCAGGCCCAGGTCGAGCACAGCGACCGCTCGATGATCGCGGCGGCGGCCTTTGCCACCGAGGCCCGGCTCGACGGTTTCGTGTCGCTGGGCGGCGGCTCGGTGATCGATACCGCCAAGGTGGCGAACCTGCTGTCGAGCCATCCGGCGGAGTTTCTCGATTACGTCAACGCGCCGCTGGGCCGGGGACGGCCGGTGCCGGGACCGCTCAAACCCCACATCGCCTGCCCGACCACCTTCGGCACCGCCAGCGAGACCACGGGCATCGCGGTGTTCGACCTGCTTGACCTCGAGGTGAAGACCGGCATCGTCTCCCGTCGCCTGCGCCCGACCCTGGGCGTGCTCGACCCGACCAATCTTTATTCGCTGCCGCCGCTGGTGGTGGCGGCCAACGGTTTCGACGTGCTCAGCCACGCCATCGAGAGCTATACCGCCCGCCCCTTCACCGCCCGGCCGCGCCCGACCGAAGCCGCGCCCCGGCCGCTCAGTCAGGGCGCCAATCCCTATGGCGACATCGCCTGCCTGGAGGCGATCCGCATCGCGGCGGCACACCTGGAAGCCGCGGTCCACGATCCCGCCGACCACCCGGCCCGCGACCGGCTGATGTTCGCGGGATTGCTCGCCGGCATCGGCTTCGGCAATTCCGGCAACCACCTGCCCCACGCCATGTCCTATCCGGTGTCGGGGCAGGTCCGCGACTACCGCGCCACCGGCTGGCCCGACGCCGAACCGCTGGTCCCCCATGGCATTGCGGTGGTGGTCAACGCCCCCGCCGCCTTCCGCTGGACCGCC
>PLTC01000074.1 GCA_003165295.1 Rhodospirillales bacterium
CATCGCCTATGGCCGGCCCGAGGCCGGCGAGGCCGAGATCGTCGAGGCCGCCCGCGCCGCCGCCGCCCATGACTTCATCATCGGCCTGCCCCAGGGCTACGACACCCTGGTCGGAGAGCATGGGGTCAAGCTGTCCGGCGGCCAGCGCCAGNNCTGTCCACCGTGGTCGATGCCGACCGCATCTATGTCCTGGAGCACGGGCAGGTGGTTGAGTTCGGCACTCACCACGAGTTGTTGCGTCTGAACGGGCTTTATGGGCGCCTGTACGGACTCCAGGCGACCACCGAAACCGCCGCCGCCCTGTCGCCCGCGGTTTCCTGACGGATCGAAGAAGCCCGTGCCGAATCGGCAGGGGTGACCGGAAAATGACGGGACCGGAAAAGGATTGACGACCGGGCGCAAAGTTCCGACCCTTGTCCCGGTGGCGGACGGTGTTCCAAATCCGGTCCGAGACCATCCCATCCCATCCCGTCCGGTGGCGTTCCCGCGTCCGAATCTCCCGGATCGGCACCAGCTTCAGGAGCAGCCCCATGAGTTCCGAATCCCCGGTCTGGTTGATCACCGGCTGTTCGACCGGCTTCGGTCGTGAACTGGCCCGCGCGGTCCTTCGTCACGGCCGGCGCGTGGTCGTGACCGCCCGCAGCCCGTCGACCCTGGCGGAGTTTGCCGGCCACGACCACGCCCTGGTGGCGGCGCTGGACGTGACGGTGCCGGCGCAGATCGCCGAGGTGGTGGCCGAGGCCGAGGCCCGGTTCGGCGCCATCGACGTGCTGGTCAACAACGCCGGCTACGGTTACCTGTCGGCCGTCGAGGAAGGCGAGGATGCGGAAATCCGGGCCATGTTCGAGACCAATGTCTTCGGTCTGGCCGCCGTGACCCGGGCGGTGCTGCCGGGCATGCGGGCGCGGCGGCGCGGGCATGTCGTCAACATCTCGTCCATGGGCGGCCTGATCGGCTTCCCCGGCATCGGCTACTACAACGCCACCAAATTCGCGGTCGAGGGCCTGTCCGAGGCGCTGGCCAAGGAGGCGGCGCCGCTCGGCATCAAGGTGACGGTGATCGAGCCCGGACCGTTTCGCACGGACTGGGCCGGTCGCTCGCTGCGCACGCCGGCGGTGGCCATCGAAGACTACACCGCCACCGCGGGGGCGCGACGGGCGGCCATCCATGACTACAGCGGCACCCAGCCCGGCGACCCGGTCCGCGCCGCCGAGGCGATCATCCAGGCGGTCGAGGCCGCCGAGCCGCCCCTGCATCTGGTGCTGGGCCGTCCGGCCTGGCAGCAGGTCGGGGCGAAGCTGAAGGAGTTCTCGGCCGAACTCGAGCAGTGGCGCGAGGTCTCACTGGGCGCCGACTACCCCGACGCCGGCTGACGCCGGGCCGGCGGATCACGGCAGGTCGGGACGACGGGGCCGGGACCGAGGGGGCCGGGGCGGAACGGGACCATGATCAGCATCATCAAGACCGGGGTGTTGCTTGCCGCCCTGACCGCCCTGTTCGTCGGGGCCGGCTTCCTGATCGCCGGCGAGATCGGCATGATCGTGGCCCTGGTGCTGGCGCTGGGCCTGAACGTCTTCACCTGGTGGAACTCGGGCGACCTGATCCTTCAGACCTACCGGGCGCGCGAGGTCACCCGGACCGGCGATCCCGGGCTTTACGGGCTGGTTGCCGGGCTGGCGCGGGACGCCGGTCTGCCCATGCCCAAGGTCTATGTGATCGACGGCGACCAGCCCAACGCCTTTGCCACCGGCCGCGATCCCGACCACGCCGCGGTGGCGGTGACCACCGGTCTGCGCGCGACGCTGACCCCCGAGCAACTGGCCGGGGTGATCAGCCACGAGCTGGCGCACATTCGAAACTACGATACCCTGATCATGACGGTGGCGGCGACCCTGGCCGGTGCGGTGGCGGCGCTGGCCGATGTCGGCCTGATCTTCGGCGGCGACAGCCGCGACCAACAGGGTCAGCCAACCAATGGCCCCGGCCTGATCGGCGGGCTGCTGTTGATGATTCTGGCGCCGCTGGCGGCGGCACTGGTCCAGATGGCCATCAGCCGGACCCGGGAATATGAGGCCGACCGCATCGGTGCCGGCATCTGCGGCCACCCGGCCTGGCTGGCCGACGCGCTGGTGCGCATCCACCAGGGCGTCCGGCACTTCGTCAATCCCGCCGCCGAGGTCAACCCGGCCACCGCGCACCTGTTCATCATGAATCCGTTGCACGACAGTCCGATCGCCGGGCTGTTTGCCACCCATCCGTCCACCGCGGAACGGGTGCGTCGGCTCCGCCTGATGATCCCGGGCGGCGTCGGCGGGGCCATCGGACGGCTGGCCCGGGCCACGCCGCCCGCCTGACCCATTCGGGGACGGGTTTCAGGCGAAAAGCGACACGATGGACCCCGCGGTGCTGCTGGTGGTCGTCGATGTCTGGTTGTATTTCTCCAGGTTGGTCGCGGTCAGCGCCTTTGCCACGATCTTGCCGGTGGAATCGAAGTCCAGGAAATAAGCCTGCTTTTTCTTGACATAGGTCGCCACCTGCTTGAGCAGCGCGGTATTGTCGCCGATATCGGGATAGGGTTCGGTCTTGAGGAAGCTTGAGGTAATGTTGTCGGCACTGTTTTCCTTGGCCGAAATCTTATTGGTAACGGGGTCGATGTCGAGATAATAGGGGATGCCGGCGGAGTCGTAATTCTGCGCGTCGATCTGCCAGGAGGTGGTCGGTGTGTCTTTGGAGATCATGCCGGGAATGGTTTCCACCGCCTTGCGCAGGAGTGTCTGCTGGGTCGGCGTCAGGTCGCTCATGGAATCGGTAAGCTGTTCCGTCACCTGAAGATTGCCGGTGCTGTCGAGGGAAATCTTGAACGGCTGGTGGTCGGTCATCAACAGCGAACCCTGTTCCTCCCAACTTGTCTCGGCATTCAGGGCGCCGCTGTGGACCATCTCCAGGTCGTTGGCGGCGCCGGCGAGATCGGCAACCCAGGTGTCGTTCTTGGCGTTGGCCTGGATTTTGCCGGCCATGGTGCTGATCTGGCTGATGGCCGTGGTCAGCTCGGACTGCTGGTGAACATTGTACTTCTTGGTGAGGTCGGTCTCCGACTGCGGCAGCGCCTGGACCTTCCCCGAGCTGTCCAGCGAGACCATCACCGGGACTCCGGTCTGCATGTTATAGGAAACCACCTTTTCCCAGTCCGAACTGGCGGTATAGGTTCCTTTCTCCATCGCCGAGACCCGCGAGGCGACATTGCTGTAGATGCTGTTGGTCTGGGTCGTCACCTTTTCCTGCTGGAGGGTGGCCGAGATGCTGGAACCGGTGCTGCCCGGGACGATGGCGTTGAAGATGGCGCTGGCGCTGGCCTGGCTTTTGCTGGCGGAGGCAGTCCCGGAAATCGCCGAAAACACGCCCGACGTGGTGGTCGAAGCGGATATTAAACTCAGGGCGACCTGTGCCTGGCTGTAGGATGATGATACCGTGGTCATGGCGAACCCGCTCCCCCCCGGTTTCCGGGCGCATTCCTCCTGGTCCTGGTATTTGCACGCGGTGGCCGGGGGTTTCCTGCGCCGGGCTCACTCCCGGGGCGGTGGCGGCAGACACCGAGGCCATTGACTTCCGGCGCGGCTGGCCCAACAACCGGGCCTGTCCGCCCCACCGTTCACAAGGGATCGCTTCCCCGTGCCCCATCTCCTCGACCTTCTTCGTGACCGTGTTCTGTTGTGCGATGGCGGCTTCGGCAGCCGGGTGCAGACCCTGGACCTTGAGGTCGGGCGCGACTATTGGGGGCATGAGAACTGCACCGACATCCTGGTGCTGTCGCGCCCCGACATCGTCCGGGAGATTCATGCCGGCTACTATGCCGCCGGTGCCGACATGGTCGAGACCGACACCTTTGGCGCCTCGCCGATCACCCTGGGTGAGTTCGGCTTGCAGGACCGGGCCTTTGAGATCAACAAGGCCGCGGGCGAGATTGCCCGGGAGGCGGCCGGACGCTTCAAGGCCGACGGCCGCGACCGCTTCGTGATCGGCTCCATCGGACCGGGCACCCGGCTGCCCAGCCTGGGCCACGTCGCCTATCCGGTGCTGGAAGAATCGTTTGCCGTGCAGTGCCGTGGCCTGATCGCCGGCGGCGTCGATGCCATCCTGATCGAAACCTGCCAGGATCCGCTCCAGATCAAGGCCGCGGTCAATGCCGCCAAGGCTGCCCGCCTTGCCGCCGGTCTCGACCTGCCGGTTTTCGTCCAGATCACCGTCGAAACCACCGGCAGCCTGCTGGTCGGCACCGACCTTGCCGCCGCCGCCACCATCATCAATGCCCTGGACGTGCCGCTGATGGGGCTGAACTGTGCCACCGGTCCGCGGGAAATGGCCGGGCATGTCCGCTGGCTCGGCACCAACTGGACCGGGCTGATCTCGGTCCAGCCCAATGCCGGCCTGCCCGAACTGGTGGACGGCAAGACCCGCTATCCCCTGCGCGGCGCGGATCTCGCCACCTGGCTCGAACGGTTCGTCGCCGAGGATGGCGTCAACCTGATCGGCGGTTGCTGCGGCACCACCATCGAACACATCGAGGCGGCCGACGCCATGCTGCGCCGGCTGGCGCCCGCCGGCCACCACCGTCCGGCCCCGGCCGGGCGGTCGCCGGTCTGGACGCCGTCGCTGGCCTCGCTCTACAGCCCGGTATCATTGCGCCAGGAAAACGCCTTTCTGTCCATCGGCGAGCGTTGCAACGCCAACGGCTCCAAGAAGTGGCGCGAGTCCCAGCAGGCCCATGACTGGGACGGCTGCGTGGCCATGGCCCGGGAACAGGTCCGGGAGGGCAGCCACACCCTGGACGTCTGCACCGCCTTCGTCGGCCGCGACGAGGCCGCCGAGATGAACGAGGTGGTCCGGCGCCTGACCGCGGCGGTGACGGCGCCGCTGGTGATCGATTCCACCGAGTACACGGTGCTGGAGCAGGCGCTCCAGCTTTATGGCGGCAAGGCGGTGATCAACTCGATCAATTTCGAGGACGGCGAGGAGACCGCGGCCCGGCGGCTGCGGCTGGCCCGCAAGTTCGGCGCCGCGGTGATTGCGCTGACCATCGACGAACAGGGCATGGCCAAGTCCGTCGAGCGCAAGCTGGAAATCGCCCGCCGGCTCTACGACTTCGCGGTCAACCGCCACGGTCTGCCGGCCAGCGACCTGCTGTTCGACCCGCTGACCTTCACCATCGCCACCGGTAACGAAGACGACCGCAAGCTGGCCTGCTGGACCCTGGACGGCATCGAGGCCATTGCCCGCGAGATGCCCGGGTGCCAGATCATCCTTGGCCTGTCCAACGTTTCGTTCGGGCTCAATCCGGCGGCGCGCCATGTGCTGAACTCGGTGTTTCTTGACCATGCGCTGCGGCGGGGCATGACCGGGGCCATCGTTCACCTCTCGAAACTGATGCCGCTGCACAAGATTCCCGCCGAAGAGGTGGCGGCCGCCGAGGACCTGATCTTTGACCGGCGGCGCGACGGTTACGACCCGCTCCAGGCTTTCATGGCCCTGTTCGCCGGCCGGACCCAGGGCAAGGCCGAGGTTCGGGCGCGGCCGGCCGAGGTCGGGGAGCGGCTGAAGCTGCGAATCGTCGACGGCGACCGTGTCGGTCTCGAGGCGGATCTGGCCGAGGCCCTGACCGGCCACCCGCCGCTGGCGATCATCAACACCTTCCTGCTCGACGGCATGAAGGTGGTGGGAGAGTTGTTTGGTTCCGGCAAAATGCAGCTTCCGTTTGTGCTTCAGTCCGCCGAGACCATGAAGGCCGCGGTGGCGTGGCTGGAGCCGCACCTGGAAAAGAACGACGGCCAGGCCCGGGGCACGCTGGTCCTGGCCACGGTCAAGGGCGATGTCCACGACATCGGCAAGAA
>PLTC01000273.1 GCA_003165295.1 Rhodospirillales bacterium
CACCGCGGCGGCGGCGATCGCGGCGATCTGGGTGGCGGGGTCGGGGCTGGAGGCCAGCGCCGTCTCGATCGCCGCGGTGACGGTTTGCAGCCGGCCGAAGCAGCCCTGTTCGAAGGTCAGCACCGCCTGCCCGACGGTGATGACCTGCGCCGCGGTCAGCGTCACGAAGCCGGTCGGGGTCTGCCAGGGCGTGGTGGCGAACAGGCCGGCGCTCGCGGCGGTATAGGCGCCGTGGACCAGGGTCAGGCTGTTGAAGTCGGTGGCCACCGGGAGGTTCGCGCCGGCGGCCGGCACATTCGGGACCGTGATGCCGGCGGTCAGTGCGGTGTTGAACGCCACCTGCATGGCGACGACGGCGGCGGCGGCGTAGGCGGCCACGTTGGCGATCTGCACCGTCACCCCGTCAGCGGCCACCGACAGCCCGCTCTGACGGGCGAGCGCGTCGGTGGCCAATCCGTCCGGGACCACCACCCAGTTGAGCGTCGGGGCAAATCGTCCGGTGGGATCGCCGGTCGTGAGGTCCGCCCACACGCCGAGATTGTGTTCGTCAATACGTATCCAATAGGCCATTTTCAAAATCTCCTACCACTCGATATACACGAGACCAGCACAGCCCAGCGACGCCGTAGTCGTGTTGGTTTCGCTGCCGCCGCCACCTGCGCCAAACCCGACGCCGCCGGCGCCCCCGTACCAGCCACCGCCGCTGACGCCCGATCCCGCCGTGGGGGCCGTGGCACCCGATAACAGCAGCCCGCCGGCCCCCCCACCGCCGTTCGCGCTCGGGCCGGAGCCTCCGCCGATCCCCGGCGCCCCCGCGCTGACGGCGCTCCACACGAACACCGCGAACTGCGCGGTAGGAATGGAGGTACCTGCCAGCGCGGCCGTGTTTACGTCGTTTCCAGCGGCGCCGCCGCTCGCGCCACCGGTGCCGGGACTGTTCCAGTTCATCGACTGGGTGCCCCCGGTCGCACTTATGAGCGCTCCGACGCTGGTGGTGCCCCCGGTCCCGTAGGCGGGCGCCCCGATCGTGATCTGCAACTGCTGTCCAGGCGTGACGGCCAGCGTGACAACTGCGACGTTTCCGGCACCCCCGCCCGGCCCGCCCGGCCCCCCTTGACCCGTCCCACCTGCGCCGCCGGCGCCGATTGCCAACACTCTGATAGACGTGATCCCGGCCGGGACAGTAAAAACCTGCGAGATAGTGAGGATGGCGAAGCCGTGAATTGGCGAGTTGTAGGAGAGCAATTGGAACGCGGCTCCGTCATAACATAGTTCGTAGACCCCGCCCGCGACCAGCAAAGCGGCCGGTATCGGCGTC
This sequence comes from Rhodospirillales bacterium, assembly GCA_003165295.1. Lineage (GTDB taxonomy): Bacteria > Pseudomonadota > Alphaproteobacteria > Azospirillales > Azospirillaceae > BOG-933. The sequence continues at coordinate 1,319 of PLTC01000273.1, forward strand.
CCGTTTTGTAGTTTGATCGCCACCGCCCCCAGACCGTTGACGTTCAGGGTTGCCGCGCCGGTGTTGGTGGTGGCCACCTTGACCCGGAGTGGTATTTGCCCTGCGATCAACGCCGATGGTGCCGGGGTCAGCGTCACCGCCAGCGCGTTGACGGTGCCGGTGTCCACCCCATAGTTGGCCGCCTGGGCCTGTATCTCGGCGGTTGGCGCCGGAGCGGGCGCCACCAGTATCCACGCAGACCCGGTGGCGACGAGGAATGTGGGGACCATCGCCAGATCACGGCCCCGCAGCGGCGTGCCGTCGGCTCGGGTGATCGGGAGTGCCCCGGTGCCGTTGAGGTTGAGCGTCGAGGGGCCGCTGTTGGGGTACGCCGGCACGAACCGGAGCTGATAACCGAACGGGATAACGGGCAGCGTAGCCGCGACCGTCACCGCACAGGCGTTCAGGGCTCCGGTATCCGAATACACCGGGGCCGACGGACTGACCACGGCGACAACGACCCAGTCCGCCGCGGTGCCGGCTCCCGCCGTCGCCGTAATTTGCACCGTGACGTTGATAGCGGTGACCGCGGTCACGTTGCCCCACCACCGGAGGGCCGGGTTTGCGCGCGAGGTGCCCTGCACAAACGTATAGAGTGCAAACGGTACCGGGACCTGGATCACGATCGTCTGCCCGAAGGGGGGCGCGCCCGGCAGCGTCAGAGGCGTCGTCGAGGTGGCCCCGGCGCCCGCCAGCGCGCTCAATTCTGCCAAGACATCAGACAACATCGGCAATAAATTTGACCTAAATCCGCCGGCCCCCATATTCCCGGGAGGGAGAATCCCGTCATTATAGATGTTTCCATTGGCGAAAATCTGGGTCATGACTAAATAACCTCCTCAATATTTATTACAAAGTTGAATTGATTGTCGGTTACCGCCGATATCGGTCCGGGACTGACGTTGCGCGCGAGAAATGAGGTCCGCAGCCACTGCCTGGGATCGTTTGGGGCCTGTATCCACATCGCCGGGGTATCGATGTCGTTTTGACGCAGATCCTGGAAGGTTAACTGACAGGCGTCGGTGGCCGGTGCCGCTTCGACCTGTCCCGAAAATGTCCGTGGGGCGGCCCGCCGATCGAACTCCAGCACGCCCCCTTCCTGCTCGCTCGACCGGGTACGAAAACGGAACCCAATGGCGCCTTTATAGGAATAGTTGACCGTCAGTTGCCATGCCGACGCCAGATCGATCATGCCGATATCCACGAACCCGGCGGCGTTGGTGGGGTCCGAGACCTCAACGGTGACGCTCTGCGCCAGCCACGGAGCGGCGAACAGGATCGGGTAGGTCCAGATATAGCCGGCGATGTCGTCGCTGCTGTATTGCCCGCTCCACCACCGCGGGTCCTCCCACGCCAGGGCACCCACATCGAAGGCCGGGGGCCACGCCGAGGCCCAGCCGGTGTCCTGGAGCAGCGCGCCGAGCAGGTAGAGCGTCCCGGAGCCTGCCGTCCCGAGCGCCACCGGGTTGACCCCGGCAACCGCGTCGGCAGGCGAGACGTGCAGGGTGAGTGCCCACGGCGTCACCACACGGACGGTATAGACGCTGCCGTCCGAGAGACCGGCCGGCAGCGACCCTGCCGCCGCCCAGACCACGACCGCGTCGCCGGTCTGGCGCCGATGGACCCCTGCCAGTTGCCCAGTGGCCGGATTGGCCGTCACCGGCACGCCGGCGCCCGACCATAGGCGGCACCGATACTGCCCGGCGAGACTGATCGTGTGCCGGACCAGCGAGACCAGCTGCACCGCGCAGGGCTGCGCGAACTGCGCCAGATACCGGGTCGACGACGGCGCCACGCCTGCGCTGCGGCAGACCCGGGCCAACGGCTCGACGGCGAGATTGCCGCACGGATACGCCGCGTTATACGACCCATAGAGCGGGTGCCATATCGCTCCGGTGGTCCAGCGCGGCAGTCCGCGAATGGCGTTGCTCGACGGCGCCGTCATGACGGGGTCGCCCCCCAGGCGGTGAGCACCACCGTGTGGTGGTCGGTGTGCTGGACCCCGATCACCAGCATCAACTTGCCGGCGGCGAGACCAAATCGCGGAGAGACTACGGTGATGACCGCGCCCAGGCGTGCCGCTACGATCGAGGTTTGATCGGGCTTGTATTCGATCTGACAGGTGTCGCGCAGCACCCCGTAGATCGTCGCCAAGTGGTTGGCGAGGGCAATCGCGTCCGCAGTATTGCGAAGATTACATTCCCATTGCAGGTCGTTTTCAACCGGCCACTGAATTTTTTGGGCGGTCGGAATGGTCGCGGCATTGATCGCGTCAAGGCACTGGTTGGCCAGCCGATAGCGTACCCCCAACCCTCCGACCGGATCGGTGGGCGACGTTTTGTCGCCGCCGAGCGTGCCTTCCGCCTGAACCGTATAGTTTTTGCCGTAGCTGACCACCACCTCCTGGGCCGGCACGCCACGCCCGGGGTCGGTGTTGGCGACCAGATCCAGGCTGATATAGCCGTACTCCCCGGCTGCCAGCGTGTCAGTGGCCGTGACCACCCGCTTGAGGGTCAGCACCGACGGGCCGGCCGGCGCCGAGATCTGCCCCAGCCGCCAGACCGCGGCTTGGTCGGTCGCGAGCCACGCCGCGGCCCCGGGCAACACGGCGTTGATCGCGTCCAGTTGCGTGGCCCCCCCGGTGTCGACCCACACCCCGTTTTCCCAGGGCGCGACCGCATCGAGAGCGGCCACGTCGGCAGCACTGACCGACGACGCGGCAAACCCGGCGTCCAGGGTCAGGATGCGCAATACGATTTGAGCGGTGGTACGGAGCGCCCCTTCATAGGCGGAGCAGGTCACGCCGCGGGCCGGCAGACTGCCGAGCCGGAAGTAGCTGCCGTCGATCCCGAAATACCAGTCGTAGCGCCCGGTCGCCACCGTCGCCGCCTGCAGCGCCGCGAGGCTGGTGTGCGCCACTCCGGCGCCGATCGGGACGCCGCCATCACAGACCGCGGTGATCCCGTCAATCCGGCCGGCACTGATCTGGTAGGTGGCGAGCCCGACATTGACCAGGATCGGACTGAAATTATAGGCGTAGCCCCGAAGAAACGGCTTGTATTGCCCATAAATGTCGGTCTGAAGCCCTTCCACCCCGTTTGTTATGACATTGTTGGTGCCGGAGTACTTGGTCGGCTGCACCGGCTTTTGCAGTAATTCGGAGCAATCGCGCCAGCGAAACAGGATATCCGAGACCGAGCCCACCGGCTGCTCGATGGTGCCGGCCCTGATCGCCACCGCCGAGGCATAGCTGCCGGCCTCGTCCACCAGCAACTCCCGGGCGGTCCAGCCGCGCCAGGCGTAGCGGCGCAGGTGATCGCGGCGCCCGTCGATATTGCCGACCTTGATCGCGCCGACGCTGGTCTGCACCAGCCCGAAGGTCTTGAGGTCCCCGAAGACAGTGTCGACGCCGCCATCGGTCAGGATCATGGCGGGATCGTAAAATCCGGGACCGTCCGGAGCGGCGAACCCACGCCCCGTACAGAACAGCCAGGTCACGGCCCCCCCGATCACCCAGGCAGCGTAGGAGCCCGCCCCGGTCGCGCCGGTGACGGCAACGGTCAGGGTATAACTCGACGGATCGTAGGCCGTGACCAGGCCGGACAGGGTATTGAGGTTGCCGCTCACGCTCCAGGCGGTGTAATTGCCGCTGCCGGCAATGGTGGTGACCGCGACCACCAGGGTCAGACCGGAGTAGGACACTACCGAACCCGCCAGCGCGTTGCTGCCGTAGGCGGTATCGGTCAAGGTGACGCCGCTGCCCACCGGGAACGGGGTGTCGGCGGCCAGCACCAGCGAGCAGGTCCCCAGTTGCACCGTCAGCCCGGTGGCGCTGGCAACCGAGGTCAGGGTTTGCGCGGTCGCGGTGACGGCCGTCCCCACCGGAAACCGGTAGTCGTTGGCGAGCACGAACGACGCGCTGCCGCCGCCGATCGCCACCTGGGACGCGCTGGGAGCCGCTATATAGCAGCCGATTTCAGCGAGGCGAATGAGGCTCACGCGGCCCTCCGCAGATCCGAGCGGGTGCGCAGCGTCTGGTTGACGTTCGCCAGGCTGTCCAACTGCGCCTGCAGCCCCAGGGCCGTCGTCGCGAGCAACTGCTGCACCAGCGCACACAACTGGCGCACTTCCTGGATCAGCGCGTCGTTCGAGGACGGCGCCGCGGTGCCCGCTGACCAGGCGGCGCCGGAACCGGCCAACCCGGAACCGGTGACGGTGACCTGTTCGCCTGGCGTCGCCGCAAATTTCACGAGCGTGCTGTCGACGCCACCCCACCCCCCGACCGTGAACGTGCCGCCGCTGGCGAAGCCGGGCACCGCGAGCGTCCCTTCTGGCGCTGGCACCGCGGCATCGAAACCCGGGATGCCGTTCTGTGCCGCCCAGGCCGAGACCTGCTCCAGGACCTGTGTCGCAAAATTTTGATAATCGGTGGTCGCGGTCCCGAAGTAAGTTTTGGCCGCGCTCAGCACGTTACTGGTCGCCTGCTCGATCGCGGACAATTGGTCGGCACCCGTGAACTGGCCCGCATAGACGTTTGCCAGTTGGGCCTGATACAGGCTCAATTGATTGGCCGGGGTTTCGGTTCCGGCCAGCTGATCCTGCATCCAGTCATAGAGCGAGAGATAGGCGTCCTGGGCGATTTTGTTCAATTCATCCTGTTCAGTTTGTTCCAGAGCAACCATATCGGTCATGCCGTCCTGTGCCGCCTCGTACCGTTCCTGCTGAAACTGCGCCTCGGTCTGCGCCAGTTTCTGCTGATAGGCTGCTCCCTCGGTCGCGTCCTGGCGCGCGGTCAGATTGATCGCGTTGACCGCCTCCTGGTTGGCGATCTGCGCCTGCAACTGGGCATTCTCGCTGTCCTGAACGGCGATCAACTGATCGATATCCGTCATGCCGTCGGTCCGCGCCTGATCAAGCTCCTGCTCGTGCTGCACATCGAGCTTGATCGTTTGGGCGTCGGCGGAGTCTCCGCTTGCCGAGGCCGCCCGCGCCGAGAGATTATCGGTGTTGACCTGTTGCTGGTTCTGTATTTGCTGAAGTTGCTGCGCCTGCTGCGCTGTTGCCGCGGCGTTTTCTTCGGCCTGGGTCTGCTCGATCAGGCTACGCGTGTAATCGTCGGTGGCGGCGTTCAGTTCTTGGGTTTGGCTTACCTGCCGTTGCAGATTGGCGACCGTCTGCGCCTGATCGACCGCAGCCACGCTGCCGCTGCCCTGATCGACCGCGGTGAGGGACTGGGTGGCCTGGGTCCGGCGGACGGTATAGCCCGACGGCGCCTGCGCCATATTGCCCCAGGCGGTGGCCACGGCGCCCCCCTGTTGCTGGGCAAACTGCGCCGCCACCGCCGGATCCATCCCGGCCAGCAGCTTGGTCAGTTCATTTTGAAGCAATTGATCCGACGCGCCCGTCGACGCCCCGGCCGCCGTCAGCACCGAGTCGTTGGCGGCGTTTTCGGCGACGTAGGCGGTGCCGGTCGACGCCGCGGCGCCGGTTCCCCCCAGCGCCTGGGTGATCTGCGATTGCAGCCAGGAGGTCAGCTGCGCGTTGATCTGGCCCTGATCGAGCGTGACCCCGGCCGCCGCCGCGTTGTCGGCCACCCCCGCGATTTGCCCCTGGAGCGTCGCCAGCGATTTGCCCAGCGAGGTGGTCGGGGTCGCGTCGGTCAGCGACGTGACCTGATTCTTGAGCGACAGTTGCTCGGTGGACTGCCACTGGCTCTCGACGCCGCTGGTTTCGGCGGTGCTCAGTTGCCCCTTGATCGTCTGAGTGTTGGCGTCCGCGCTGTTCTTGGCCGCATCGGTGGCCCCGCTCAGGCCGCTTCCGAACGTGTCGGCGGCGTCGGTCGCGGTCTGCAGCGCTTGGGCAAAATTGAGTGCCGTCTGAAGGCTTTGTAGACCGATTGGGTTATCGTTGGCGGCCTGCCCGGTCAGGTAATCGAGCGAGGTTCCGACCGCCCCGCTGCCGGAAAACACCCCGGCCCCCAACATATTGTTGATCACCTGATCCGCCGTCTGACCCGCCGGCGCTCCCGAAACCCCTTGCGTTCCGCCCTGCTGGATATCGGCCTGTTGTCCCATCCCGGTCAGCGCCGTGGTGTCGACCGACAGATTGTCCCCGACCACCAGTTGATTGAGGGCGGAGGCGAGTTGTTTGGCTTCGGCGGTGGTCTGGGAGGGGTTAAAGCCGTTGTCGCCGCCCGACAACCCACTTACGAACTGGCCGGTGCCGCCGTCGAACGCCACCCGCGTCCCCCCGTTGGGGCCGACCGACGGCGTGCTGTTGCCGAACAGCCCGGTGATGCCGCCCACCAGCGCACCCCCCAACGCGCCGATCGCCGTGCCGACCCCGGGAATGACCGACCCCAGCGCCGCCCCCATGCCGGCGCCCTGGCCGGCGCCCGAAAGGACCGCTCCCCCGGTGCCGCCGATGGCGTTGCCGAGCAGGCTCGCCGCCATGCCGCCGAGCGCGTAGGGGCCGGCGCCGGCCATGAAGCCGCCGCTGCCGGCCGCGGTCGCCAGCGCGCCGCTGTCGGTGGCGGGCGCAAACGCGCTGCCGGCCGCAAGGCCGCCCGGGGCGAACGCCGACCCCGAACCGACCCCGAATCCGTCGGTCGCCGGCACGTCGTCAAGCGCGCCTTGCGTCGCCAGCGCCTGATCCGATCCCACCGAAATCGTCGACCAGTCGGGCGTGGCGTCGACGCCCCAGCTCGAGAGCGGCACCGACGCCGCGTCGCCGCCGCCAAACAGCGATTGCAGCCAACTGCCCGACCAGGCGTCGTCAAGGGTGTCCGACAACCGGGAACCGTCCGAGCCGGAAAGCAGTTTGGTCAGGGACGACAGGTCAACGGTGCCCCCCGACCCCGGGGTATTGGCGTTCGCCGCGGCCCCGGCGTCGGCGCCGGAACTCACCAACAGCGTGCCGTCGCTCTGGGGGGCGAGGAGCAGCCCCGGGCTCGACGACGACGAGTCGCCGAACAGCGCCGCGAACAGGCTGGTGCTGCTGACGGAGCCGTCGGAACCGCCGGCCGACGAAGCGGCGCCGTCCGCACCCACCAGGTCATTGAGGGTCGGGCGCGCCTTCTTGGCGTCGGAGCCCAGCATCCAATTCTCGATGGGATTGATCACCCCGAGCTTGATCACGTCCTGTTCGATCTCGGAGAAGACGCCCTTCAAAACTGTTTTGAAACCGAGCGCGCCGCCCTGACCCTGGACGAACGCCTGGGTAATGGCGCCTCCGATCCGGTCAAAAGAGCTTTCGCCAAGCCGGGCGATGTCGTTCAGCGCGTCCTGGTGTTTCTTGTATTCTTGCTCGCCGTCCTGGAGTTGTTTGTTGTAATCATCGGCAGCATTCGTCGCCGCCAGCCATTTGGCCGCCAGCCCCTGCGGGTCGTTTGAGCCGGCCGCCGCCGCCTGTGCCGCCGCGGCGTTCCCGCGCGCCTTGACCGCGGCATCGCCCTCCGGGCCGTAGCCGAGTTGCTGACGGATCGCCACCTGCTGTTGCAAGATGCTGGTCTCGCGATTGAGGGCGTCGATCTGGCTATTGAGATCGGCGGTCGCCTTGAGCGTCGCGCCGTCCCGCATCGCCTGCAGCAACCCCTCGAAGGACGCCCGCGAGCCGTCGGTGGCCGCCTTGTGCGCCGCCATCACCAGTTCGGCGTCGCGGAGCGTCTGGTTGGTGGCGCCGGCCGCACCGGCCGCCGTCCGGTAGACGTCCGCCAGGGCCGCGTTGGCGGCGCGGTCGGCCTCGGTCAGCGGGGCGTCGGCCGAGAGCGCGGCGCCGTGCGCCGTGAGCGCGGTCGCGACCCGGGTCTGGGCACCGGCCAGATTGTCGGCGGTCCCGACCTGCTCGCCCATCGCCGCGGTGACCTGCCGGACGTAATCCCTGGTTTCGGCCCAGGGGATCTGGTCGACGGTCAAACCCTGCTGGCGCCACTGGCCCACCGGTCCCGGTCCGGCGTTGTAGGCGGCCAGTCCCCACGGGGTCGAGCCCTGATCGCGAACCATCTTCTGCAGATACGCAGTGCCGGCCGCGACATTGGTTTTGGGGTCGGTGAGGTCGGCGTCCCCAAAACCAACGTCCGCGGCGGCGGCGTGGCCGACCTGCATCAACCCGTAATAGGGACCGTCGTGGGCGTGGCTGACCTCGCTGTTGTTGCCGCGGCTCTCGACCTTGATCACCGCCGCGACCAGCCGGTCCACACCGCCCGTGGCATCCCCCGCGGCGCTCTGGACGGCGCCGAGCCGCGCCACCGTGGCGTCCAGTTGCTGGTTGGAGTGCGCCAGCGCCTCGGCGCGCCGTTGCTCCAGGCCGACCAGCCGTTCCAGGTCTGCGGCCTGACCGGTCACCCCGTAGAGCGCCATCGCGCCGGCCAGCTGCTGCTCCTCGGCCCCGGCGATCGCCTGGGCCTCCCCCAGTTTGCGCTCGGCGGCGTCGCGGGCGATCAGGGCGCCGGCGATCTGGCGCTGCAATCCCGGCAACGCCTTCGCGGTCTCGGCCTCGATCTGGTTGGCGAGCGCCGCCTCGCGCGCCGCCGCGGCCCCGCCCCGGGTGGCCTCGGCGAGCCGCAGCATCGCCTGGGTCCCGCGTTCGGTCTCGGCCGCGCCGTCGCGGGCCGCGGTGGCCATCCCGGCCGCGGCGTTGTCCCGGGCCTGGTCGGCGTCGGCGACGCCATCGGGGTCGGCCTGATACTGCCTCAGGGCCGACTGGTGGGTCTCGGCCAACTGGCGCTGCTGTCCCGCCGGCACCCCGGCCAGCGCCTCGATATCGGTGTGCTGCTGTTGGAGTTGCTGCAATTGGGTGCGGTAATTGCGCACCTGAAGCAACGCGGCCTCGGCGCTCCGGGCCAACCGCGCGAATTGATCGGCCAGCCCATAGGCGATCCCGTCCGTCCCGAGGTTGTGGGGGCCAAGGTCGGGATATTCGTCCTTGAACGCCTGAAGCGCGTGCTGGGCCGCAATACTCTGATCGACAAGCCGTTTCTGGTTAGCCGCGTCGGGATCCAACGTATTGGACAGGTCCAAACCGGCATTGATGCTGGTTTGACGTCCCGCACTTTCTTCTTTGAGGCGCGCCTCGACGTCACGCTCGGCCTGCCAGGTGACCAGCTGGTCCAGGTGCTGGTAATCGTGCAGGGTTGGACCACCGCCGTCCCCCAACGCCGCATCATCTCCCACCGCGATGTTGTCTGTGCCCGTTTGAGCCAACTTGGCCCGTTGCGCCGCGATCATCTGCTCGACAGCCGTCGGCTTGCCGAGAGCCGCCATTCCGTCCCCAATGGGACGCATTTTGTCGCCGATTTTCCGAAGTACCCGGTCGAAATCGCTCAGCCCCTCGTCGGCCGCCCCCTTGAACCGGCGATTGATCCCGTCGAGGAGCGCCATTTGCGCGCCTTCCAGGTCGCCCTGCCGTTGCAGCCGTTCGATATGCTCCAGTTCGGCGGCGCTCAGCAGGTGGTACTGCTCGGTGAGGCGCGCCGCGGCGGCGGTCGGGTTTGCCAGATCCGCGACCAGCTCGTGCCCGGCCTTATCGGCGTCCTGGCCGGTCCCGGCGGCGTAGTCGGCGGTGACGCCCAGCAGTTGGGGCAATACCGCACTGTCGATCTGGCCGCTGCCGATCGCCGCCAGCGCGACGTCGTGGTAGGTCCCCGACGACTGGTGCCCTGCCGCCGCGGCCTGGGTCGCGATCTGATCGACCTGGCTGCCGCGCAGGCCGACGGCGCCCCCGCTGGCCTTGATCGCGGCGTCGAGACGCCGGATCTGCTCGGCGCCCCCCAGCGCCGCCGCCGTCACCGTGGCCAGCGCCCCCACCAGCAACACCCCGGCCGCCACGCCGCCGACCCCGACCGCCCGTATGGCAGCCCCGACCGCGTCGAAACGCTCGCCCAATACCATCAGGCTGCCCGGGATGCGGGCGAAGTTGCCGGCCACCCCCTCGTGGCCCAGCACCAGTAATTCCCGCGTGACGCCGGCGGTCCCATGCCCCAAATGTTCGGCAGCGCTGGCGCCGGTCTCATAGGCCGCCCGGAGGAAGGCAACCCGCTCGGCATGTTCGGCAGCGGTGATCGCGCCCGCGGCCAACAGGTCGTTCAGTTTGGCCTGTCCCAACTGCCAGGTCGAGGTCGCGGCGCTGACGTAGCCGATCTGGCGATCGAGCTGGAGCAACTCGGTGCCGTAGCCACGGGCGGCCGCCGCCCCCTTGGCCGCGTCCGGCATCAGTTCGGCGTGGGTGACCCCGGTGGCCAGCACCCCGGAGGGCAGCGCCGTCTCCGCGATCTCCTCGCCGATACCGGTCGCGGGATGCGCTGCTTCGGCCGGACGCCCGGCGTTGTTCCGGGCGCCCCGTTCGGCGGCGCGGCGTGCCAGCGCCGCGAAACGCGCGTCGTCGGCTGCCGCGCCCCCTTGCGCGATACCGGAAGGCGCCGCCCGCTCCAGTTCGGCCTGCGCCCCCTGCATGGCGCTCACCCACTGGGGCTCGCCGATCAGACCGCGTTCGAGGCCCTCGTTGAGTGCGTCGACTGCCGTCGTGTAGCGTTTGGTGGCGGCGTAGACCGGGTCGAGCCGGGACAGCACCCCGTCAAGAGCCCGATCCAGTTTGGCCAGTTCGTCGGTGCCGTCGGGCAGCGACGGCCGGTCAAGCGGCTGGCGGTTCAGGATGCCCGGACCGTTGGCCGGCGCGAACGCGGTTTCGGTCCGCGCCGCCTCGTCCCGCACCTTGGCGAGGTCGGCCGTCGCCTCGTCCGTCGCGCCCTTCAGGCCGCTGGCGTCGCCGGTAATCCTGAGGGCAACCGTCAACTCGTTGGCGCCGGCCATTATACACTCCTATCGGCGACGATCGCGCACCGCCTCCAGCGCGCCCGCCTCCAGCGCGGTCAGATCATCCAGCGTCTCAGCGTTCCAGGGGACGGCGAGTGCGCGCGCCAGACTCTCGGCCTGGGGCCAGTCCAAACCTACCGGCGTGCCGTCCCACAGCGACCGTCGCCAGGGCGCGCGCACGAACAGGCAGAACGCCGCCCACGCCTCTTCGAGGATCGGAACCCCCGACGGCGCGTTTGCCACCTGAGCGGCGATTTCCGCTTCGCCGAACCCGGCCTGCCGGAGTTGGGCCGCCAGCCGCCCGGGCTCGGGCGCCCCCGCGCCCGTCACCCAGCGCCTGCCGGCCTCCCTCAGTTTCCCGCGCGCGCGCCCGAGAGCGCCCGGTTGTAGGCCTGGACGGCGGCGGCGAGGAACCAGGGGTGATCGAGCACCAGGTCCAAAGCGGCCGGCGAAAACGGCAGCGGCCGGCCGTCCTCGTCCTCGATGCCGCTGTCGGCGTCCCAGCCGATGATCACCCGCTTCATGAACTCGGCGTCGGAGTTTGCCAGCCGCCGGGCGCGCGCGGTCTGGACGGCGAGCCAGTCGGCGTCGCTCACGCCCTCGGCGCGCACCGCGGGCGCCCGCAGGCCGTCCAGGAACGCCGCCGCCTCGGAATTGCGCAGGATGCGGCCCGTGACCGTGACGGTATGATCGGCGCCGTTAACCCCGGCTCCGGTGTGTCTGGCGCTGATCGCCAGCGTGACCTCAAGATTTTTTACAGGCCGAAACGCCATTTTCTGTCTCCCGATAAACGGTGGTTAACCGTCGTGGCTCTTGTCGTTTACATCACCTTGAAACTGATATCGTCGCCCCCCAGCACCGGGTAGAGCGAGAGGTCCACCGCGTGGGTGGCAATACCGGCGTCGTAGGCCAGCGTATAGCCGGTGGCCGACGCGGTGCCGGCGTGGACGTGGATCGCGAAGCCGGCGGCGGTCCCAAGCCGCAGGTCCAGCGTCGTAGTCGTCCCCTGGGTGATGGCGTCCTCCAGGTCCAGGACCGAGACCGGCAGCGCGTCCCAGGTAATCTTGGCCTGGGCGTCGTGGTCCTCCTGATTAACAAATTCCTGATTGACCCGGGCGGCAAAGCTCGTCTTGGCCTGGAGATCGAACGTCGCCGTCTTGAACACCGGCTGCACCCCCAGCGCCCCGAAATAGGGCACCGTGCGCGGGCTGGCGATCGCCGCGGACAGCCACGCCGAGCGGTCGACGCTGATCGGCATCACCGCAGTCTGGGCCGGGTTATAGAGGCCGATGTATGTGAAATCCCAATAGGGAATGCCGGCCTCGACCGTCAGCGCCACCGAGCCCCGAACCCCGGTCAGCCGTCGCAGGTCCCCCTGGTCCCCATAGTAATAGAGGGTCATCGAATCAAAATTGGTCGAGACCGGGGCGAACACGGTGCCGGGCGGCGTCAACGCGATCGTCCAGGTGTCGCCGGCCGCCCAGGGCGTGGCGATGGTCGGAAGGACCTTCGCGCCGCCCGGCAGCGTCAGCGGCGTGTTGTTGGTTACCACCACCCCCGGGCTGGACCAGGCCGGCACGCTGCCGTCCGGGCTGGCCGGGGCCGAGAGCGTCGCCACCGCAACCCCGCTGGCTCCCGGGGTGGTGCAGACGATCGTGACGGTACTGTCCCACAGCCCGGCGTAGGCGGTGCTCTTGGTGAACGTCCAGGCCCCGGCGGGGGGCGCCGGTGCGCTCACCGGGACCGGCGCCGTGGAGACGATGGTCGCCAGCCCGGCAACGCTGGTCGCCGCCAGTTTCGCTGCGCGCAGCAGCGCGGTATAGGCCGGGGCAGTCGCCGCGTTGCCCGACCCCTGGGCCTCGACCTTGAATTTGAGGCCACGGTTGATCTGGGACGGGGTGCGCAACTGGGCACCCTGGAACGGCCGCACTTCGTTGCGCGTTATGATGGTGCTTTTGAGCACGTCGATCTGCACGTCGTAGGCGCGGACCACGTTGGCCGTGACCGGCACCACGTCGGTGCCGTAGCTGGTCTCGACCGCAGCCAGGATCAGCTGCGGCGCCTGGTGGATTTTGCCGGTATAGGGACTCACGGGTGGGTCTCCTCGGAAGCGGGCACCGGGAGCACCGGCGCCGGATGGGCGGCCGGGTTTGCCGGGGGCGCCGGATGGTGGTCGGTGGGCGGATCGACCAGCACCGGCAGACCGGTGTGCTCGTCGATGCGCCAGATGCCGCCGGAAGTGGCAAGTGGTAGGTGTGCCACGAGTTATCCTCTCAATGTAACGGTGGCCTGGAACCCGTCGGCCCACCAGAGGGTTTGGCCATCCAATCCCAGCATCTGTCCATGCGTGTACTGCACCGGCGTCTCGGCTTCGGGCGGTTGCCAGCCGATCAGCGCCCCCTTGATCGCGGCGCGCAGGCCCTCGATCGCGATAGCCTGGTTGCCGCCCCGGGCGTCGGCCACGCTCGGCCCCACCACCAGCACCACGCCGAAATGGAGATGGGCTAACTGACAGACCTCACCGATCCGGGTATTGGACTCGGCCATATCGGCCACCGGGACGACGTAGGCCAGGGGCAGCCGGTTGAGCGGGGGCGCGTGGCTCATGGCGTCAATCCACGCCGCGGCTCCCGATACCTCTTTGAGCGCCGGCACTTCGGCGCCTACGCGCGCGATGACGTCAGCCAACATGAGCCCCTCCCGTCCCGGCAAAAAAATCCGAAAATATTTCGATGATGCGCGCCCGGTCGTCGGGGCTGACCCCAAGCCACGGACGCGCGACGACGGTCTGCACGAAGGCGCCGATGTCGACCGAGCACTCGAAATTCGCCTTCTTCTGCGTCGCGAACTTCCAGTCATAGCGGTAACCGTCGGCCCAGTTGTCGTCGCGTTTCTTCTTCACCGTCCACGCCTGCATCCGGCTGCGCGCCGCGTGCTGGATCGTGCCCCCGAACTGCATGATGCCGGCATAGGGCAACGACGAGCCGATCTCCGCGCTGGTGGCGTCCGATCGGCTGGCGATGTTGGTGGACAGGTCGTGGCGCATGACCAGAATGAGCGGGCTCCAGCCCTTCTGCTCCTTGCGCGTCCTCCACGCCGCGCTGATCGGCGCCCAAGGCGTGCCGTCCGGGGCGCCCTGGCTCGCAAACCGGTCCCGGGTCGACACCAGCAATTTCTGGGCGACCATCTTCATGGGCGCGCTGAGATCGTCGCCGGCCGAGGCCAGCCGGGCCAGCGCCGCCTGGACCTCGGCGTCGTCGACGGTGATGGTGACGCGGGCGCCGGTCACAGGTTCCGGTCCTCCCCGCCGAAACAGTGGTCGTCCAGAGGCCAGCCCCGACAGACCCGGGGCGCCTGTCGGAACGCCACCCCGCTGCCGGGCGCCTCAGGCAACGCCAGCCCGGCAGCTTGAAGCTGGGTCACTCCGGCGGCGAGCGCCAGCAACTGCCGCAGCGCGGTCTGATAATTGACCGCGATGATGCTGTCGGGCTTGAGTTCGTCGCCCCGCAGCGCGTAGCGGGCGACGTCGCAGGCGATCCGGGTCAGGCCGGCGTCGGGCGCCGACAGCGGCAACCGGTAGCGGCTGGCCAGATGCCGGTCGATCAGCGCGTCGGCGTCGCCGAGCGCACCCGCGACCTTGGCGGCGTCCACGCCACCGGCGCCGTCACTGGCGTAGGTGGTCATCTCGGTAAGGCCGCACCGATCGGTCAGGTCCTGTTGGCTGGCGTACATCACGCCACCGCATTGAGAATGAGGGCGCCGCAGTCGGGAGCGCAGACCAACTCCTTTACGGTTTCGCCGACCCGGATTACGGTGGCCCCGCGCAGGCCCAGCGGCTCGATCCGGGTCGAGGCATACTTGACCGCGCCGTTGTTGGCGTATTGCTGCGTGAACCCCCAGGTCACACCGGTATCGGCGGTGACCGTCGGGTCAACGAAGTGCATGGATAGACTCTTGCCCCAGACCCTTTGTCTGGTCACCGGCTGCCCCGGGCGCGCGCTGTTGGCCCAGGCCGCCCCGACATTGATGCTTTTTACTTCGAGAAGGTCGGCGACCTGCTGACGACTGACCACCCCGGAGTAACCGGCATTGCCCAAGACGCCCATGACCACCTTCGGGTGTTGGCGCAGCACCGTCCAGACCGCCTGGCCCATGGTGATGCTCGTCGGCTGAAACAGCATCTGATCCATCAGGCCAAGGATGGTATCGATTGGATTGGAGTCGGCGAAGTCGCTGAATTGCTGGTTTCCGGCAAGCGTCAGAACGTTGGCCGGCAGATACGATGCCGGATTGCAGGCGACCGCCGCGACCCGCACCTCGCGATCGAGGTCCATCAGATCGGTGAGCGCCTCGACCGCCCGCACCTCGGGATCGATGGCAAAACCCCCGCCGGCGAGCGAGGCTGCCGCCTGGGCCACGTCGTCGAGTGGGATCGAGTCCTCGATGCCGTAATCCAGGCATTCGTCGAAATGTTCCACCGCGGTCATTTCGACGCGGGCGGGCGAGCCCTTGCGGCCGACCCGGGTGTCCGGCACCGTCATATTCTCGCCGGGCGCGTATTCCAGCCATCGGAACCGTTTGGTACCGAGTGCGGCGAGGCGCGGCATGACGTTGTCGGCAATGAGCATGTAGACGGGATTTCGGCGCCTCAGCGCGACGGCGGTGAGGGCCGGCTGGACGACGAACGGGGTTCCACTGGAGGCGGAAAGGGGGGGCATCGCAAGCTCCTCAGATCAGGCCAGGGGCAACCAGGACGGTGATGACGTCGCCGGCGACCCCGCTGATTTCGGCGTAGCCGACGATGCGCCCGTAGGTCGCGGCGCCGGTGGTGGCGTTCTGGGTGTAGACCGCCGCCAGGTTCTCGGGATGGCCGTGATGGGCCGCGGTCACCGCGCAGCCGGCGGCGTCCGAGGTCAACGGGTCGCCCCGGGTGACGGGGGCGCCCAGCACCACCTCGGTGATGCCGGCCCGCACCACATCGACGCGGCCGGTGTCGCAGGCGCCTCCCGGATAATCGGCAATGCCGACGATCGCGTCGAGCGGCCCCGTCGCGGCCTTGCCGGTGCCGTCGCCGGTGCCCCAGGCCACGATCTGGCGATGATGCACCGGCCCCTGGGCGGTGACGGTCTGGACTGGACGCAGAAAATTCACGGGCGCCCCTTCATTACATGCAACACCGCGGCGCTGCTGGTTACGGGAGTGCCACGGCTCGACATCTGCGCCTCGTAGGCTGCGGCGGCGTCGGCAATCGCGATGGGGTCCGAAAAGTCGATTGTGCCGCCACCGGCGGCGGGGGCGTGCTCCTGGAACGAAACGATCTTCGGGCGTTTTCCCAGCAGGTCGAACAGCAGGTCCGTGGCGCCCATCGTAACTTTGGCGGTGCCGTCGCCCTCGGAGAACTCGACGACGCCGTCCGGGACCCCGCCCAGGAATTGCACCAGCGCTCCGAGGGCTGCCGTCTCGCGCGGCAGCACCCGGCCCTCTTTGAGCAGCCCGTCGAGACGCACCCGGTCAGCCGCCCGGCGGTTGGTCCGGTCGCGCTCCGCGAAGTCGGTAATGACCGCCGCCAACCTGGCCTTATCGGCCTCCGACGTTCGAAGTTTGTCCTCGGCCGCCTGCGCTTTCGCTTCGGCCGCCTCAAGCCGTTTTTTCATATCCTCATCCATCCTGCGCTCCTCCTCCCGCGGCTGATCCGCGAATTCAAACACCGTGACGTCGTCGCCATCGGCAAAGTTGCACGCCTTCAGCCCCTTCACCGCCGGCGGCATCGCGCCGAGAAACCCCACATGCCGCAGCGCAAACCGGCCCGGCGTCGGGTTGCCGGGCGCGGACGGTCCCCAGAACGACGCCGAGCGCTTTTTGTATGCGCCGCTGCGCACCAGTTCCGCGAATTCGGGATTGACCTGGTGCGGGCGCGCCAGTAACCGGTCGCCAGTGACCCGCAGTTGCTGGACCCAGCCGTAGGCCGGTCCGTTGGTGGTGGGGTGCCCGATCACCAGCGGCGCCTCGTGGCGCCCCGGGTCGTAGGCCGCCGCAATCCCGGCGAGGTCGGCCGGCGTCATGGTGATGGCTACGCCGCTCGCGGCGGTGTGGGTGCCGGCGGCAAATATCTCGATCTCGGGGTCGGCCGGGGTTAGCGTTGCTGGGGGCATCTTCGTTCTGGCGCGTGAGGGCGGTTGCGATCGCACCATGGGCGCCGGGCACCCTCCCAACACCCCGGAACCCTTCCGGGGGAGCCGCCAGGAAAAACCACGAGAGAGCCCCGCTGGCGCGTCCGGGCGCGGGAGGGTAGCAAACCCCGTCCCGATCGCCGGACCCGTTTAAAAACCCCTTTAACGGCGCGGCAAAGGCCGGTTCCCGGCCGCGCTGTTGCCTCGCTGGCCCGGATATCCTATATTGAGACTTGCAGGCACCGGCCGGGCCGCGCACCGCTGGCCGGCTGCCGGGCGGGGCGGCGCGCGCGGGCGACCGTAGCCCTCACCCCTCGGGGCGCCCCCACAACCGCACGCCTGTGCGCAAGGTGTCGGCGTAATCCGGCTTCCCGCGGAACAGGGTCAGCGCCACCCAGTAGCCGTCCACCGCGTCGGCGACCAGACCAAGCGAGCGCACTTTGCCCAGCTTGATCACCTTGACATACCGCCGCCGCACGGCAACGCGGCCCGAGGCTGCGTTGCCGGCGAAGTCCACCCAAACTTCGGCGGGGTCGGTGACCAGCTCGGGGATCAACGGCCAAAAGGCCTCGCGGCCGTCCCACCGTTTGTCCGGAGCCTCGATGACGTGATCCGCCACTGCCTGGGTGATCCGTACCGGCTCGCCCCGAGGATCCGTGAAGTCGGCCGCGTCGCCGCCGATGGCGCGGCGGAGCGCGGCCCGGAGCGCCGTCACGTCACCCCGGGGCACCGGATGGGCGAGAGCGGCGCGAGGCGCGTCCACCGGCAGATCGGGCAGCGGCGGCGCATTCGCTTCGGCCGCGCGCCGGGGCACCTCGGTCGGCCGCCACGCCGCCGCCTGCTCCATCAGCAACGCCTGTTCCGACCGTCCCCACGCCGCTTCGCCGACATTGTAGCCCCAGCCCGGGTCGATGCCTTCCGGCACCTTCATCGTCACCGGCCCGGTCGGGGTATTGATCCGGCGTTCCGTCCAATTGATCGCCGGGGCCGGATCGGGACCGGTCTTGCCGAGACGCGCCAAGTCGCGCCGCGAGAGCGGTTCCACCCAGCAGTGACAGCCCCAGCCGTTGGGCGGATAGTGAGTCTGCCACCACCCGTCGTCCCACGGCAGCACCAGGCCGTTCCAAGCCAGATGCTGCAGGCGCGGATGGACCACGGTGTCGCAGTGGCGATAGCGCCAGTACGGCATATAGGACCGCACCGCCGGGTCGGTCATCTGCTTGTAGCGGCCGGCCGCCCAACTGGTGGCGACGTTGGTCTGATAGATCACCCGCGACCGCCAGTTCCGGCCGCCGCGGTACGACCAGCCATGGGTCTCGACGATGCGGTCGAAGTCCTTGAGAAACTGATCGTAAGCCATCCCTTCGTCGGTGACCTTGGTCAGGCTGGCCCGGAAATCCTCGACGATCGCGTCCCGATTGGCGCCCGCCACCACGAAGGCGCGCGCATGTTCGCCATGAAAAATATCGGTCCAGTGGCCGGTCGGCAAATTGAGCTTTTGCGCAAAATACGCGATCTGTTCGCGGAACGGCAGCGAGACCCCGAAAACCGCCATCGCCCGCTACTCGCTGCCCGCGGCGTTGGCACGTCCGGCCAGATCGGCGGCGGTGAGCGCCGGCTGCAACGCCGCCGCCAGCGGCGTCACGTCCAGCCGGGGATAGAGCGTCAGCAGTTGGTCACGCAGTTCCTCCAGTGTCGTGCAACTCCCGGCGAGCTGGCGCACCTCCAAAATCATCGCCGCCACCGCGGGATCGGCGGTGTCAGCCAGTTGCCCGACATAGGCGTGCAACAGCGCGTTCAGCGGCGAGACGCTGCCGTCGGGTTCCGCGAATGCCGGATCGAGATCGGCCGGCGCCGTCCCCGGCGCCGGGGGCGCCGGCTGGACCGGAGGGCTGTAAATATAGCCATCGCCAAAGGTCTTGGCGAAATCCTCAGGGGTGCGGCGCCAGCCGATGCCGGCGAGAGCAACGTCGGTGTTGGCCAGCGCCGCCCGATCAGGGGCGTCCTCGACGATGCGCCGCACCACCGGCACCGCGGCCCCGGGATAGTTCCAGGACGTGAGCCAAGTCGCCGGGCCGTCGTGGAACGACTCCGCAATCATCTCGCCGTCGGACTGGACCACCTCAAGTTTTACGCCCTCGTGGACCTTTGCCTGAGAAAGCGAACTGCCGTTGTGGCTGGTCATGGTCTGACTGAGGATCACCAACGTAATCGTGTCCCGCATCAGATCGTCAAGCTGGCCGTAATTGGCCTGGCCGCCGCGCGCGGCCTCCAGCAATTTGATGGTGTTGCCCTCGGGCAGGCGCACCGCGGTGCTGGAGGCGACCGCGTAGGCCGCCTCCAGCAACCGGTCCTTTTCGGCCTCCGAGGCTGTAGGGGGATAGGTGCCGATCACCGTCGGCTGGGCGTATTTTTCGAGATAACGCAGGAACGCCTTGAGGCCGCCCCTGCGGAACCACACCGGCCAGTAGAGCCAGGAACAGAGTCCCACCCCGTAGGGGTCGTCATCATGGTCGGAACCGCAGGAAAACGTCCAGAATTTGGCGTCCGGCAACGGCATCCCGAACGGTGCCCCGAGCGTGCGCAGCCGCAGCCGCCCGGTGCCGTCGAAGCAGAACCGGCGCTGGCGGCGCACCTTAAGCTGGTCGAGCACGATCTCTCCGCCGTCCCGGGCATAGAGCGTCTCCGCGACCGAAAACCCGTACAAAAGTCCGTACAACATCCTCGCCGTGACCCGGTTCCAGCCGATGTGATCCAGTTGCGCCTTGAGACTGTCGGCCGCCGCCCGGTCCAACGCCGAGGAACCGCCCGGCTCGACCGTCCACGGCCGCGACACCAGCGCCAACTGGCGTTGCTGGAAACAGGATTTCACCAGCGGATCCGTCGCCACCCAATCCCACGCCCGGTAGTCCCCCCCCCTTTGAGCCAGGATCATGTCGAGGGGCGGCAACGGCAGGTCGGGCAGTACCAACCCCCGGGTAATATCGTTCCCGATGGTGGCGATTGCGGAAAAGTCGGGAACAGTCGACGTGTCGGTCATGGTCGTATCCACCCGTGAAAGCCTGACGGCCCGCTGAAATCCTCGTGAGAGTCTCCGCGGCCGTCCGCCGTTGGCCCGAAGGCGGCGACGCTCTCCCGCGGCGGCCCGGCCGCGAACTCGATCGGCACCGTGCCGACATCCGCCGCGGATATCCCCAGGAAGGCCGCCCAGGTCCGGTCGGCGTGGCTGCCGCCTTCGCGGGGCGCCACGAAGCGCACCAGGCCGGTGGCGCCGACCAGCTTGATCAGGCTGTGGAGATCGGCGCGCAGCGCGATATTGCCCGCCGGAACCCGCACCTTCCGGTCCTCGAACCGCGCCTTGCCCAGGCCCGCGAGCGAGAGCTTGGCCGGCGCGGTAAAATGGATGCCCTCGACCCGGGCGTCCCCGTAGCGCGCTTTCGCGTCCTCCACCGGCTTCTCGCCCATGCCGGTCTGGTCCATGGCCAGCCTGACCACCCGATAGCGGCCGAACAGGTCGTCCATGATGGCGTCCTGCTCGGCGAAGCTGGCGCGGCGCCGTTCCTGGATTTCGCGGCACCACAGCACGTCGCCGACCTGCTCCCAGACCCACGCCACCCACAGATCACCGCCGCCGGCCGCGATGTCGTTGCCGATATAGACCGGCCCCCCCTGATAGAGCAGCGGCTTGCCCGCGTCCGGGTCCTCGCAGGCGAAAATCAGATCGAACGGCAGCCACGCGCCGGCCTCGTCACGCCAGTTCAGCTCGTATTCCTGCTGCCACAATTCGTCGTCGCCCAGGCCGCCCCGCAGTTCGTCGATATGCCGGTCGAGCCCATCCGCCACCGCCTGGTGGATCGTCACCGTGTGCCGTGACCAGACGGTATCGGTCGCGGTCATCAACTCGTAAAACCTGTTGCTCTTACCGTTGGGGGTGCTGGTGACACGCAGCTTCAAACCCCCTTTCGACACCACCGGAAACAACGCCGCCCAGATCGCCCGGCTGTCG
>PLTC01000274.1 GCA_003165295.1 Rhodospirillales bacterium
TCTACGTCTATCCGTCCTGCGCCGGGACCATCGGCAAGACCACCCCCGATGGCAAGCTGATCCGCACCGACGACGACTTCGTCACCTTCCTGCTCGAAGCCGAGGGGGTGGCGGTGGTTCAAGGTTCGGCGTTCGGCCTCGCGCCATTCTTCCGCATTTCTTATGCCACTTCTACCGAGGTGCTGACCGAGGCAGGCCGACGCATCCAGCGTTTCTGTGCCTCTTTGCGCTGAAGGACTTTGGTCTCCGCCCGCGTCCCTTCGGGGGGCGGGCGGAGGTGACGATTTGTGACGATAAGACGGGGAATCGGGTCAAGAACACCGGTCAGCGTCCTGGCCCGTCACGCTGGGCGGCTGACTCCAGTGGTGCCAAAGCGTGCGCCGAAGGTCAATGTTACCGGGACTCTTTGGCTGTTACCGCGCGGTCGCCATCCCGGTTGGCGCCAATACGATTGCCGCTCGCGGGGCCAGGCAACCTTGCGCCCGCAGATGCTGATGCCGGCGCCCGGCCCGATCACCGGCCGAAAGGAATTTTGGTCCAGACGCCCACAGGCGTTCCGATCCTAACAAAAAAGCAAGAAAGCCGGACCCAAACTTCGTGAATCGAGATTCCGAGCGAACCCGGAAAAGGATGCTTGCCAATGCCCCAGTCCAACAAGAAGTCCGCCCCCCGTTGCGCGGCCCTGGTCGGCCCCTATCTCAGCGGCAAGACCACGCTGCTGGAGAGCCTGTTGTTCGCCACCGGGGCGATTTCGCGCAAGGGCAGCGTCCGCGACGGCAACACCGTCGGGGACGGCGCGGCCGAGTCCAGGGCCCGGCAGATGAGCGTCGAGGTTGGTCTGGCCAGCACCGAGTATTTGGGCGAACGGTGGTCTTTCCTTGACTGTCCGGGGTCGGTGGAACTGGCCGCCGAGGCCCGGTCGGCGCTGATGGCGGCGGATCTCGCGGTGGTCGTGGTGGAACCGCTCCCGGAGAAGGCCAGGCCGCTCGCGCCGTTACTTAAGTATCTGGACGACAATGCGATTCCCCACGTTCTGTTCATCAACAAAGTCGACCTGCTGACCGGCGGTCAGGAGGCCCGGATCAGCGAGGTGATGGAGGCGTTCCAGGGAGTCTCGGCCCGGCCGCTGGTCTTGCGCCAAGTGCCGATCCGCGACGGTGACACCGTCACCGGCCATGTG
Source organism: Rhodospirillales bacterium (assembly GCA_003165295.1). Taxonomy (GTDB): domain Bacteria; phylum Pseudomonadota; class Alphaproteobacteria; order Azospirillales; family Azospirillaceae; genus BOG-933. The sequence continues at coordinate 1,181 of PLTC01000274.1, forward strand.
GATCTGGTCAGTGAACGCGCCTACCGTTTCAATCCCCACGCTCCTTCGGATCTCGTGCCGATTCCCGACACCGTCCGCGAGCGCGAGCAGTCGGCGCGCCAGGAATTGCTGGAGGCTTTGGCCGACTTTGACGACCGCCTGCTGGAGCAACTGCTGGAGGATATCGCCCCCGAGAAGGAGGAGGTCTATCGGTTGCTGACCCGGGAACTGGCCATGGACCAGATCGTGCCAGTACTGGTGGGCTCGGCGGAGAACGACAACGGCATCGTCCGGTTGCTGAAGCTGCTGCGTCACGAGGGGCCAGAGGTGGCGAGCACGGCGCTGCGCCTGGGCATCGACGCCGAAGGCAGCACCACGGTTCAGGTGTTCAAGACATGGCTTGCCGCCCATGCCGGCAAGCTGGGCTTTTCCAGGGTCTGGCACGGCACCGTCGCCGATGGCATGACGCTGGGCGGCGAACGGGTCAGCGGCCTCTATCGCATGATGGGCGCCGAGCAACAGAAGATCGCCGAGGCCGGGGCCGGCGAGGTGGTGGCGTTGGGTCGCCTTGAACGTGCGGCCACCGGTGATATTCTTTCGGATCGATCGGCAGCCAAACGCTCGCCGCTGTGGCCCGTGGTGCCGCCACCGGTGTTCGGCCTTGCGGTCACCGCCGAAAACCGCAACGACGAGGTCAAGCTGACCGCAACGATTCAAAAGATGAGCGAGGAAGACCCGACCCTGGTTCTGGAACAGTGCGCCGACACCGGCGAACTGGTTTTGTGGGGGCAGGGCGACATCCATCTTCAGATCGCCATCGACCGTTTGCGCAACCGCTACAACATTCCGGTCCGGTCGCGCCCGCCCCAGGTGCCCTATAAGGAGACCATCCGCAAGGGCATCGCCCATCACGCCCGATTCAAGCGCCAAACCGGCGGCCATGGACAGTTCGCCGACATTCATGTGGAGATCAAGCCGTTGCCGCGCGGCACCGGCTTTGCCTTTACCGAAAGTGTCGTCGGCGGCACCGTGCCGCGGCAGTACATTCCGGCCGTGGACCAGGGGGTGCGCGACAGTTTGCTGCGCGGGCCGTTGGGCTTTCCGGTGGTGGATGTCACAGTCAATCTGTCGAGCGGTCAGTTCCATGCCGTGGACAGTTCGGAAATGGCGTTCAAGACGGTTGCGCGCGTCGCCATGACCGAGGCGATGCCCCAGTGCGAGCCGGTACTGCTGGAGCCGATTCTGGCCGTTACCGTTCTGGTGCCAAGTGATTTTACCAGCCGGGTCCAGCGGGTGGTCTCGGGCCGACGCGGGCAGATTCTCGGCTTTGATGCCAAACCCGATTTCGAGGGTTGGGACGAGGTCAAATGCACCATTCCCCAGGCGGAGATGCACGACCTGATCGTCGAACTGCGGTCTCTGACCCTTGGTGTCGGCACCTTCACCTACAGCTTCGACCGTCTGGCGGAAATCACCGGCCGCATTGCCGACCGGGCAATCGAACAGCGTAAAAGCGCCCTGGGGGAAAACGTTGGCCGGTAGTGACCCTCACGGGGGACTGCCGGGCGCTACGGTTCGCACCAGCCCGTCAACGGGGCAGGGTTTGGGGTGTGTCGGGTTGAGACACACCCCCAAATTCGGTACAGGTCGTCGAAAGGACGTTATCGCCTGGGCCGGCGGATTACTGGGGCGCGCTGGTCGACGGCGACGCTGCGTCGTGAGGGATGGCTGAGGCGTCGGCCGTGGCCGGAGCAACGACATCCGGCGAAGTGGGCGGGGAGGCGGGCAGGGGAGCGGGCCTGTCGGCGTCGAGTCGGGTGATCGCGACGTTCTTGGTGCCATGCTTCTGGCATACCGTCTTCCGGGTCGCGAGATACCGCTCCTTGGCCTTCTGATAATCCGCAGCTTCCGCCTTGGCGGCGTCGCCGTCCGCGGCTCCGTTGGCTTCCTGGCTGCCACCGGACGGAATGCCACTTTCCTGGCCACTGCCGTTGTTGGGATCCTTGTTCTGATCGTCCATGAACGAGGCGACCCGATTCCCGGCCCGATAGAAGAAGAACATCTCGCCCAGGGCGACGTATCCGGCCACCAGCGGCAGAGTCGAGCCGACCAGATCGCCAACCGTCGCAGGTCCGTAAAAGGGTAACACCAGAAACGGGCCATCGGGCAGGCCGTAGGAACAAATCACCTCGCCCATGTCGCGGGGTTCGGGCTTTACTCCGGCCGCGGAGGCCAGGTCGTAGACCCCGCCATAGCCCCAGACGAGATTATAAAAGAAACGCCGGGTCGCGATTCCGGCATTGCCGAGATCGCCCTCGGCCAAGCTGCTGAACGCAATCACCGGTTCACCGAGATTCGCAAAGAAATTACTGACCCCGCGTCGCACCCCCGCGGGAACCGCATCGGTAAAGAACTGATTCGCACCACTCTCTGAAGATGTATAATACTTATGATTGAAATTATTCATAGTCTGGTTGAACTGCTCCAGAGCATCGCCGTCGGCCCAGGCCCATGCCGGGTTAAGCGTCAGCACCGAACCAAGAACAACGGGAAGCAAATTTCTGTGGCAGCGCATCATCACCACCGGGGAGTCCCAGCCGACAAAGCATCCGCGAAAAAAATTCGCGCGCGAGCCTGACGCGCAACCTCCGACCGCGAGATGTCGATTGATTCTAAACCCGAATTTCGATTTTGTCAAACAATCTTGGCTCGAAATCGCTGGCTGAGACATCAGGACAATTCTGTCAGACCATCGCAAATCGGCTCATTGGCTCTTGTGGATTCCGTTGTCGGTGGTCCACCATGGCCGCGGGACCGGGACGGCAAAACGGACCCGGCATGAGTCGAAGGAGGGGCCATGGACAGAAGTCGCGCGGATTATCAGCCGTTTAGCGTGGTCGTGATTGAAGATCAGGCATTCGTGCGCAAGACCGTCGTGCAGTTGTTAGGGCAACTGGGCTTTGGCCGGATCGGCGAGGCCGAGGAAGGGGAGGCCGGACTGCGCGAGTGCCAACGGGCCAACCCCGATATCATCGTCTGCGATGTTGAGATGCGGCCGGTCAATGGCATGGATTTCCTGACCCGGCTGCGTGCCAGCAGCGAAATCAGGAATCCCCGAACGCCGGTGATCTTCCTGACCAAACACAGCGAATCGGAAATCGTGAAGCAAGCCATGGCGCTTGGCGTGAACGCCTTTGTGGTCAAGCCACCAACGTTACCGGCACTTCGGGAACGGATCGATCGCTTTCTGTTTCCGACGTAACGTCGGAGAACCGCCCCCGGGTCAACCGTCCCGGGGGGTCAGGAATGGGGGGCGCCCGGCCCCTGGCCGCCTGGCCCGTTCTTGCCGCCGGAGAATCGGCCGACATTACTCAGCATCTGTTCGAGAAAGCCAAGATCCTTACCCGCAGTGGGCGTGGTCCGCGAGACGAAATCGACATCCTGCCCAGCGGACAGGTCCACCTGCTCAATCTTACGCAGGGTGTTGCTGTCATCGAAATGGAATACCACCACCTTGCGTTCGACCACCTCGGGTGCCATGAACGCAACCTTTTCGGTACGCTGACCGATATAGTACCAAGTGTTGGTATCAAGGGTGCCGGTTGCGGACGGCGTCCCCAGAGCGTTGGCGACATCGCTCTTGTTGCTGGTCCCTTCGTGGATATCGGCGAGGCGATCAGCCTCAACGATATTGCCGTTGGTCGCCACGATGGGCGAACACGACGTCGCGGCCGAAACCAGCAATCCGAGGGCAAACAATTTGACAGTGGCCGATCCGGTCATGACAATCGACTATCGTGATGTGGTGGACGGGCAATCGCCGGTGCCGGATCACTCCCTGCACCCGACGGGCACCCTCAAACGCCGACCACAATCGCACCGGTGGGTTTGGTCTGTCAACGTATCGCTGGCACGAAAATGATCGCACTGTTGAACCATCTCTTTGAGCGACCGCCCGACGCCCCGGAAACGCGCTGCTATGCGGGGCTGACGGCCCAGGCCCGGCGCGCCGAGTTCTACCGGTGGTGGGGGGTTCCCGACACCCTGGAGGGCCGTTTTGAATTACTGGCACTCCACGCCTTTCTGATTCTACACCGGCTGAAGCGGCAAGGCGAAGAGGCCCGGCGATTCTCGCGGCGTCTGTTCGAGGTTATGGTCGCCGATGTCGACGGCTTGGGGCCTGGGCCGTGGCTGGACGAGTCTCCGGCGGTACCGCCGGTGCGGGCGCTGGCGCGGGGCTGTAACCGCCGCCTTCATGCCTACGACAGCGGACTGGAGGCCGGAGCCGACTCGGCGGTATCCGTCGGCGGCGGCCCTCTGGTGATTGCGCTTTCCAGAAATCTCTATCGGACCAAAGCCGTACCGGGACCGGTGACGGCAGGGATGGCCGCTTATGTCGGTAATTCGGTGACGCTGCTGACGAAGCAGCCGCTGGAGCGGGTGCTGGCCGGCGGCGTCCGCTTTCCCGAGCCGCCGATTCCGGCTTGGGCATCGGCCGCTTCCTGGTTGGCGGCGTACCGGATCGGGCAGGGGGGAATGTAATGACAGGAGATATCCCGGAATTTTCGCGGGTCGTCCAGGAAGAGATGGTGACGGCTGGTGGACTGGTGCGCGAGGTCGAGGCCAGCCCGAGCGAATGCCGGGCGCTGGCGGCCCGGTTTGGGCTGGTGGCGGTCAACCGCCTGAACGCCACGGTCCGGTTGCACCGATTGGATGGTGGACCGATGGTGCGGGTGCGGGGCCGACTGTCGGCCGATGTGGTGCAGACCTGCGTGGTTTCGCTCGACCCGGTACCGGCCCATGTGGTCGAGGACTTTGCCGCGCTGTTCGCCCCCGAGGCGCTGATTCCGCCGCCCGACCCCGATGGCGCCTGCGATGTGGTGCAGGATCCCTTCGCGCCGGACGAGGACCTGCCCGAAGCGATCACCGGAACCGGCATTGATATCGGCGAGTTGAGCGCCCAGCACCTGTCGCTGGCGCTTGACCCCTATCCACGCCGGCCTGGGGCGGTTTTTGCCGGTTTTGACGATCACGCCACCGATCCCGACGGCGTAACCAATCCGTTCAAGGCGCTGGCGGCGCTCAAGCGACCCGATTAACCCAGGATATCGCTTGCTCTGCATCTACATTGCTTGTATTGAATGCGCCGCGTGAAGGGCGGCCCGTTCTCTGGCCGCCCTTTCCACTCGGCCGGTACGACGGGACTCGAAATCGATGGGAATCGAGGGGAGTTCGTCACCGGGAGCAAGATATTCACCGCGTTGAGACCGAGTAAAGACCATGGCTGTTCCCAAGAAGAAAACATCGAAATCCCGGCGCAACATGCGGCGTGCCCATCACGCGCTGACCGCGGAATCGCATGCCGAATGCCCGAACTGCGGCGAATTGAAGCGTCCCCATCACGTTTGCCTTGCTTGCGGTTACTATGATGGCCGTGAAGTGGTGAAGACCGCCGCGGCGTGATGGCACGGCGGATGGCATAACCAACGCGAAGGAGCCCGGCGGTGAGTGGACGTCTGACCATCGCGCTTGATGCCATGGGGGGCGACCACGCGCCCGATATGGTGGTGGCCGGGGCCGCTTTGGCCCGGGAACGTCATCCCGGGGTTGACTATCTGATGTTCGGTGACGAGCATCGGATCGGTCCGTTGCTGGCAAGGCGACCGGGGCTGAGGGACGTAACCACGATTCAGCACACTCCCGATGCCGTCTCCGGCGACGCGAAAGCGGCTGTGGCGTTGCGCGGTGGCCGCAACACCAGCATGCGTCGCGCCATCGACGCAGTGGCGGAGGGCAGGGCCGGAGTCGTGGTTTCCGCCGGTAATACCGGCGCGCTGATGGCCATGGCCAAGATGGTGTTGAAGACGTTGCCGGGAATCGACCGGCCGGCCATTGCCTCGTTCTTTCCGACCCAGCGCGGCGAGAGCGTAATGCTGGATCTTGGCGCCAACCTTGAATGCGATGCCGACAATCTGGTGCAGTTCGCCGTGATGGGGTCGGCGTTTGCCCGAACCGTGCTCGGCCTGATTGAACCGACGGTCGGCCTGCTCAATGTCGGGTCGGAAGATCAGAAAGGGCACGAGGCGATCAGGGAGGCGGCAGCGCGGTTACGCACCCTCACCCTGCCGTTGCGCTTTCACGGCTTCGTTGAAGGTAACGATATTGCCGCCGGCAAGGTCGATGTGATCGTCACCGATGGCTTTACGGGCAATGTTGCGCTCAAGACCGCCGAGGGCACCGCGCGGCTCTATTCGGAGTTACTCCGGCGTACCTTTGAAGCTTCGTTTCTGGCACGGCTGGGGTATCTATTGGCCCGGCCGGCGTTTAAGAAACTCAAGGCGCGCACGGATCCAAGGCGGTATAATGGTGCCATGTTCCTGGGCCTGCGTGGCATATGTGTCAAGAGCCATGGTGGGACCGACGAAATCGGTTTCGCCAATGCCATTGGCGTCGCCTTCGATCTGGCGACGCAAGGCTTCAACGAACGGATCAAAGAAGAGATGCCGCGCCCCGGCGCGACAACGGGTTCCGACATCGACGCGGCGGCGGTCTGAATGGTAGTACGGTCCCTTATCACTGGCTGCGGCTCGTGTTTGCCGCGCCAGTCGGTCAGCAATCATGAACTGGCCCAGCGCGTCGACACCTCCGATGACTGGATCGTGCAGCGTACCGGTATTCGCAGCCGCCATATTGCCGGCGACGGTGAAACGACGTCGGATCTGGCGTTCGGGGCCGCCCAAAGTGCGCTGGCCCATGCGGGCATTCCGGCCAGCCGCATCGATCTGATCGTGCTGGCCACCACCACGCCCGATCATACCTTTCCGGCGACGGCGGTCAGAGTCCAGGCGCGGCTTGGCCTCACCACCGGGATTGCCTTCGACGTCCAGGCGGTGTGTTCCGGTTTCGTTTACGCGCTGGCGGTGGCCGATAATTTTCTGCGCCTGGGCCAGGCGCGCACCGCGCTGGTGATCGGTGCCGACACCTTTTCGCGCATTCTCGATTGGAATGACCGCACGACCTGTGTGTTGTTCGGTGATGGTGCGGGCGCGGTGGTGCTGGAGGCGACCGACGGGCAGGGTACGGTGTCCGACCGTGGTGTGCTGTCCACCCATCTGCACTCGGACGGTCGCCACTATGAGGCCCTGTGGGTCGATGGCGGGCCGTCAGCGACTCAGACCACCGGCCACGTTCGAATGAACGGTCAGGAGGTGTTCCGTCACGCGGTATCCCGCCTTAGCGAGGTGGCGGCCGAGGCGCTTGCGGCGAACGGAGTCGAGCCCGGGCAACTGGACTGGCTGGTGCCCCACCAAGCCAATTTGCGCATCATTGAGGGCACGGCCCGCAAGCTGCACCTGCCACTGGAAAAGGCGGTGATCTGTGTTGACCACCATGGCAATACCTCGGCGGCCTCGATACCGCTGGCGTTGACCGAGGCCGTGACGGACGGCCGGATCAAATGCAGCGATCTGGTTCTGATGGAAGCCATGGGCGGCGGCTTCACCTGGGGCTCGGCGCTGGTGCGCTGGTAGTGGTGGCCGGAAAAGGCCGGGGACTGGCGGCCGTCCTTCGTGTCACGAGTCGAATCACGGTCGCAAGCTTTTGAATTGACGGGGTTAGTTCGGCGGATTAGGCTGTCGTTCCGGGTTCTCGGAGGGACACCGTCATGCTGAACAATACTGTAACACGCGCTCAACTCAGCGAAGCAGTTTATCAGGAAGTCGGCTTGTCGCGGAATGAATCCGCTGAGCTGGTGGAAACCATCCTTAATGAGATTTCTGATGCCCTGGCCCGAGGCGAGATGGTCAAGATCTCGTCTTTTGGCAGTTTTTCGGTGCGTCAGAAGGGGCAAAGGATCGGCCGCAACCCCAAGACCGGGGAGGAAGTGCCGATTCTGCCGCGTCGGGTGTTGGTATTCCGGGCCAGTCATGTCCTGAAGAATCGCATCAACGAAGTCTTGGCCGAGGCCGAAAATGCCGGGTCGTCCTGAGGACGAGTATGGACAAAGAAGAAGCCAGACCGCGCGCCGGCGTCAAGTCGGCGACTGCCTTCAGGACCATCAGCGAAGTCTCTGACGAGCTGGAAGTACCTCAGCACGTTCTGCGCTTTTGGGAAACCAAGTTTCCTCAGGTCCGCCCGCTCAAGCGTGGCGGCGGTAGGCGCTATTACCGGCCGGAGGACGTGGCGCTGCTGCGCAACATCCGGCGCCTGCTGTACAGCGAAGGTTACACCATCAAGGGCGTACAGCGGCTGCTGAAGGAGTCGCGGTCGGCCGGCACCGGCAGCGACGCCGAGGTGCTGGTCGAGACTCTGGCCGACGCGGATATGGAAGGGCCGGAGTCGTCCTGCGCTGAGATGCCCGGCGAGGAGGAGGCGGCGTCCGGGGATGAGACGCCGAATCCGGCGAAAGTCGACTCCGGCCTTTCCCCGGCCGTTTCTCCCGCGCCGCCGGCTGTCCCGGTCATCCCGGTGGTGGCGGTACCCTCGGCATCGCCACCCTCGGCGCCGGTCGATGTACCCAGTGCCGCTTCGGTTGCTGCACAACCTTTGGTGGTGGCGTTGCCGCTCTGGCATCGGCGGCAACTGGCGGCGCTCCGCGCGGAGTTGATCGAACTCAAGGCGCTGCTGCAAAAGGCGGGCCGCTAGCCGGCGAGGGGGGCAGCCAGCCGCGGTCACGGCGCTGCCACCACGCGGCGGCCAGTGCGTCTGCTTCGGCCGGCGAATTTGCCCGACCCAGCAGACGTAACGCCACGGCCACGGTGCCGACCACCAGGGCTGTGGCGTGGTCGTCCTGGATTTCGCCCCGCCACAAGGCCGGTATCCGCCCCGACTCGGCCGGTCCCGGACCGGGCGGGTCGGGCTGATGTCGTAACGCGGGCCACGACTCGCGATCCAGCCCGCCATGCCCGACGACGAAGACTTCGCAGACTTTGTGGGCTGGTCGTTCGGCCTCGCCGCCGCCACCCTTGAATACCGCCAGTCGGGGTTGCCCCAGCAGTGCCGCCGCTTGCTGCTGCAATTCCCGGTACGGCGGATGGAACACACCCTGGATCAGGTGCGGCGCTCCGAAAGGGTTGAGCAGGCGGGCCACGGTGTTGGCGGCGGTCCGCAGCCCGAGTCGCCGGCGCAGGGCAATCAGCTCCTGGAGCCGGGGGCAGAGGCGGGAAAGCGGCATGAAGGCGAAGCCGTGCCGGGAGAGGGTGGAACCGGCCTCGACGGCGTTTGCCGAGGCCGTCAGGCCCAACAGGCCGAGCATGCGCTCCGCCGTTTCAGGGTGATCCTGGTGACCACCAAAGCCGTGCATGAATACGCGAATCCCGTTTGCCGCCAGCAGTGCCGCCGACAGCACGAACCAAGGCAGTCCGCGGGTGCTGCCGCCGGCGTAGGTCGGCCAGTCAAGATCGGGTACGGGCGCGGCAACCGGCCGGGCCACGGTCGCGCGCAGGGCTCGGACCATGCCGGCGACCTCCGCCGGGCTCTCGCCGCGATAGCGCAACAGCGCCAGCAGCGCCCCAACCTGAACCGGCTCAACCGTTCCGGCGCAGATCATGGCCATTGCAGCCTCGGCCTCGTCGAGCGTTAACGACCGCGATCCGCCCGGGCCGCGACCAAGGATGCGGATGAAGCCGGCAAAACGGGATACGTCATCATTTGGGTGGGGCGGCGGTATGATCATGCGAGCGACTCCCTTCGGAACGGGGCTGGGCAGGGTGCGGGGGACCGCGAATACCCAAAATTTACCAATAATTTATTCCGCCTACGACATTGCGCAGACTTCAGAAACGCCGTCTTTTGGAATAAACTTTACGTATAAGGCGCGGGATTGGACTCGAATAAAAACGGGTGCAAAAGGGACTATTTGTGCGGAAATATTGAACGATGGCGAAAGTTACCCGCATAATGATCGGAAAGGGGGGCGATCGAGTCTTGCTGTTGCCAAGATAGGGGGCCAAAAAAGGGGCGGGCTTGTCAGTCACAATCTTTATTGCGCGTGTACGGGTGTCGGAGTCCCGATTGGCTGTTTATAATCAGCGTACAAAAAACTGATTTACAGTTGCAATCTGGTAAGGGAGTGAAGAGCACTCAAGACGGTGGGATGCGATTACCGGGCCGTTTCCGGGAGAATCTCGATGCGACTGACGCGCTATACCGATTTCTGCTTCCGGGTTCTGATCCACGTTGGTCTGAAGGGTGAAGCCCTGTCGACCACGCGGGAGATCAGCGATCGCTATCAGATCTCCAACAATCACTTGATGAAGGTGGTCTATGACCTTAATGTTCTGGGCTATCTTGAGACGGTCAGGGGTAAGAACGGTGGCATTCGGCTGGGCCGGGCACCGGACAGCATCAATCTCGGCACGCTGATCCGGGAGACCGAGACGGATTCTGCGCTGGCGGAATGTCAAACGGCGGACAACCGGTGCCGGATCGCCCCCGGTTGCCGGCTTCGTGAGGTATTGAGCGAAGCGTTGGGTGCCTTCCTGACCGTGCTTGATCGTTATACGCTAGCTGATTTGCTGGAACCGAAGGAAGAACTGTCGCGATTGCTCGGCCTCGATTTTTCGCAATCTGCCCTCGCCCGGAACCGGGCTTTTAAACGGGCGGTCCGATAAAAGAGGATGAATGAAGCCTCCCTCACGCCCCGGCCAAGTGGACCCAACCAATTTGGCATACCGCCGTCGCTGTCATCATCCCGGTTTGCCACGGCGGCTCCCCCAGACGAAACGCACGTCGGTGGCCACACCGTCTCGCCAATTTCGGCCCCGATAGCGGCATTGTGCCTGATCGGTCAGCAACGGGCGCCACCGAAATGCGTGCGTTTGTCATAGTCAGTGAGCCATCTCGCCGCCGGGGGCAGCGGCGAGATGGTAGACCAAGCCCAGGTCCACCACATTGACTGCGAGTTCCGGGTCGAGCACGGCCCGTAACGCCGAACGCAGATATGGCGCAGGTCCAACCTGGAATGCCCGTTCATCGGGTGGGCCGTAGACCATCGAAAGTGTTGCGGGGAGCCTGATCCTGACTCTTCGGCGGCTCGCGGCTCTTTTTTGACAATGGAGAGGGGATAGGGTAGGGAGCGTCCCAAGACCGAAATGTACCTGATTTGCCCCATAACATCGGCGCTTTTCCGATCGGCGAGGTTTGCTCGCAGGGAATGGCGGCCATATCAGGGACGCAAAGGACAGGCATTGCCGCCGGGACAAGTTGGCCCGGGTCTGGGCGAAAAACCAACGCCTTTCGGGTGGTCTTGGGTGGGCAGCGACGATTTTTGGAGGAATAAGGATAAACCGGCCTATAATAACAGCCGTGCATGGGGTAGGTTCTGGTTGGCTCATGAGCAGGGAACCGGGATTCCGGGTGGCCGGACTCGTTGGCGTCGCGGGGGTTCTGCGGTCGCGGTGCCGGTGTGCGGGGGACGTGTCGTCGAAGGAATCTGATGTCTCGCCAGAAGATGTAAGTTTGACGTATAGATTAGTCACGAAGAGCTTGCGGAGGGGTGCCGTGACGGCGGTCCTCCGGGAGCGGAGGTGTATCGGTGCGGGATTGCTGGGAGGAGTTACGGGGATGAGAATCCTGCTGGCCGATGATCATGTGCTGTTTCGCTCGGGGATGCGCTACATCCTGGCGGACCTGGATTCCGACATGACCATCCAGGAGGTTGGCTCCGGCGAGGATCTGGTACGGGCCGCCCGTGAGCAGCCCTACGATCTGGTGCTGATGGACATGCTGATGCCAGGCATGAACCAATGCGACGTTATCGGTGCGCTCAAGGACCTTCAGCCGGAACTGCCGATCGTCATCATTTCGATGCTGGACAGCCCTGGCATCATCCGTTCGGCGGTGGCCGCGGGGGCATCGGGGTTCATTCCCAAAACGTCCACATCGGAAATCATGACCGAGGCGATCCGGCTGGTGCTGGCAGGCGGCGTCTATCTGCCGCCGGCGGTGCTCGGTCGGGAAGAAGACAATCGTTCCGAAGACGAAGAACCCGCTGCGGTCCCGATCGAGGCACATCTCACCCGGCAGCAGCGGGCAGTGCTGGCAGAGCTGTCTCTGGGCAAGTCCAATAAGGAAATTGCGCAGTCTTTGGCCATCTCCGAGGCTACGGTCAAGGTTCATCTGGCCGCCATCATGAGAACACTTAAGGTACGTAATCGAACCCAGGTGGTGCTCGCCGCCAAGCAACATAATCTTTTGGCGTGACCAGGGAGATGGCGGCATGGCAGAAGCCGGTCCAGCCGCCGGTGTCTCGGCCCTGTCGGATAAATCGGCTGGTTGATCGCCGGGCTTCCGCCGTCGACTCATGTTCCGGGTTGTGATTCTTTTTTCGGGAGCCGGCCGGTTTGGAAGAGCCGCGCTACGCAACGGGCGCCCGAGCCCAAGTGCAGCGCCTTGGCGCCGCCAAACAGGCATGCCCAAGGTAAAATATCGGACTGATATATGATGCTTTCGGTGGCTCTTCGCTGTTTCACATGGGT
>PLTC01000099.1 GCA_003165295.1 Rhodospirillales bacterium
CCATGCCGGCGGTGATGAACACCATGTTGGTGCCATCCAGATGGGCCGAGATCTCGTCGATCTGCTCCTCGGCCGCGGCCCGACCCACGTCAGGCCGGGAACCGGCGCCAAGGCCGCGGGTAATGGTGGTCCCAAGCTGGATGCGGCGTTGGGCCAGACTGCCGTTCAGCGCCTGGGCGTCGGTGTTGCCGACGACGAACTCCACACCTTCCAAATTCGATTTGATCATATTGTTGATCGCGTTACCGCCCGCCCCGCCGACACCGAAGACGGTGATGCGCGGCTTCAACTCGGTATCGATCGTCGGCATGCTCAATTTGATCATGACGCCCTCCAACTCCTTTCCTACTATCCCTTTGCCGTTTGCCTCGCCGGGTGTTCCCGGCGCCTTTTTGCCGCCCCCCAAGGGACAGGTTCCGAAGCCGTCAAAAGTCGGCCCGGGCCGAAGCCCGGCCTAAAGGTTTTCCCTGAGCCACGAACCGACGCGGCCCAACAGGTTGCCCGAAACCGCCACACCCGAACCGCTCACCGGCAGTTCGGTGTGTTGCCGGGTCGCCTGGATCAGCAGCCCCGCGGCGGTCGCGAACGCCGGCCCGCTGGTGGTCTCGGTCAGGCCCGCCACCGACGGCCGGCCAACCCGGACCTGTTTGCCCAACACCCGTTGGGCCAGTTCCCGGGTCCCGGGAAGCTGACAGGCGCCGCCGGTCAGCACCGCCCGCCGGCCGGCCACCCCGACCGCACCGCTCGCCTCCAACCGGTTGCGCACCATTTCGAAAATCTCCTCGAGCCGGGGCCGGATGATGCCCACCAGCACGGCCTTGGAAACCTGATTGCGTTGGGTGCGGTCATCCTCTCCGACCAACGGGACGTTGATCATTTCCCGTTCGTCGGTGCTGCTGGACAAGGTGTTGCCGTAGAGAATCTTCATGCGTTCGGCATGGCCCAACGGCGTGGTCAGCACCCGCGCGATGTCGTTGGTAACGTGCCCGCCGCCCACCGGAACGGCGTCGGTATAGACCAGATTGCCCTCCAGGAACACCGCAATGGTCGTGACCCCGCCACCCATGTCGATGCAGGTGACACCCAGGTCGACCTCGTCCTCAACCAGGCAGGACAACCCGGAGGCGTAGGGACTGACGGCCAGCCCTTCGACATCCAGATGGCAGCGGGCGATGCTGGTCAGCAGATTGCGCAGCGGCCCGGCATGGGCCGTGACGATATTCAACTGAACCCCCAGGCGATCCCCGAACATGCCCCGGGGATCGCGGATGCCGCGGTTGCCATCAAGAGAGTACGATACCGGAATCGCGTGAATAACCTGATTTTCGGGAATGCGGTGATGCGCCCGGCCGTGGGTCAGTGCCCGGCGCAGATCGACATCCGTCACCTCCTGGTCCAGCACCGCCACCTCGACCCCGAAAATATGCGAAGTCGGATGGCCGCCGGAAACATTGACGAACACGTCGCGAATGGTCACCCCTGCCGTCTGTTCCGCCAGATGGACGGCATTGCCGATGGCCGCCTCGGCATCTTCCAGATTCACCACGGCGCCGGCGCGCACCCCTTGGGAGCTTTGGTAGCCGGTACCGATCACTTTGATCGCGTTTCCCTCTTCGACCCGCGCGATCAGACAGCAAACCTTCGACGAGCCCACGTCAAGGGCTGCGATCACCCCGCCATGCGCCGCCTTTTTTAACTTTTTTCGCGGAACCAGGACCATAGCTCAAACTCGTGGATCGAAGGCCGCAGGATCGAAGGCCGCAGTCGCCGAGATCACCGCGTTGCAGCACGATAACAACATAACGTATCCTCGCCCGTCAAGAATCATCAATACTGGCAGGGTCCGGTTGTATTGAAACGAGATGACGCTAAAACTCACTAAAATCCAGATATCCATCGGCACACCGGGAATTTCCACATTCCGGGTGTCAAAAAAAACCGCCTGGATGGCGCCGGCCAACGTCAACGGCAGTCCTTTGGATTGTCGCTGCCGGCCGATCCGGCCGCGCCATCATCTGATCGGCGATCATATCTTTTCTCCCGGAGACTTGTGCCGCTGCGCCGCGTTCTCGCTGGTCTGAACGATCACCCGGTCGGGCAAACGCAGGTCAATGGCCACAATGTCGCGATCGAACAGCGATTCGCCGGTGACCATTTCGCTCAGGTGATGCAACGCACCGGCATAATCGAATTCGGGCAGCCGGACATTGATGTTGTTATCGAGGCGCAGGTCCCAGCGACGGCCGCCGACCCAGACCGCGGCGCCCAGATGGGACGCCAGAACCGGCTCGGCGGCGAGCCGGCCGAGCAGATCCGGCGCATGTTCGGGGGCGCCCTTGCCGACGATGATCGGCAGTTTGTTAAAGCGCCCGACGCCCTCATCGGCCAGAATATTCCCCTCCCGATCGATCAGCACCACCTTGCCGTCGATCTGCCACAACGCCATCGGCCGGCGCTCGGTCAGGCGAATGAGCACCAGATCCGGCAGCCGGCGTTCGATGGTGGCGGACGCGATCCAGGGCAGATGCTCCAGGTCGGCGCGCGCCCGGGTCAGGCTGAAGCCAAGGATCGGATCACCGCGCCGGAGGCGGATGGCCGTCATCAGGTCGGCTTTGTCCGAGCCGCTCCGGCCCTCGACGAACACCTCATCGACCCGAAAGCCGAGGACCGCAGTGACCTGGATCACCGAGTTGGCGACGGTGTCGAAAATCCCCTGGGCCAGCCCGGTCCGCCACAGCCAAAAGCTGCCGCCGCCGATGCCGGCCAGCACCGTCCCCAGCATCGCAAACCGCAGCGCCGGCGCCACCCAGCGTGGCCAGGACCGGTACCGGTTGGCGCGTTCCACCGCCCGGGACGGACCGTGGCCGCCGGGTCCGTTTCGGAACGCCTCGGGTTGCTTCAGCCGGGCCATGCCGCGTTCTCCACGATCCACGAAACCAGTTCGAGATAGGAAATACCCAGATGCGCCGCCTGTTCGGGCACCAGAGACAGCGGGGTCATGCCGGGCTGGGTGTTGACCTCGAGGAAGCAGAGGCCCTCGGTGCCCGGAAGGGACGGGTCGTAGCGGAAGTCACTGCGGCTGACCCCCCGGCAACCCAGGGTCCGATGCACCACCAGGGCCAGCCGCATCGCCTCCTCGGCAACCCCGGGCGGCAGGTCCGCCGGCACCACATGGCGGGCATGGCCGGCGGTGTACTTGGCGACATAGTCAAACAGCGGTCCCTCGAACACGATCTCGGTGACGGCCAGCGGACGGTCGCCCATCACCCCCACCGTCAGTTCCCGGCCCGGAATGAATTCCTCGACCAGCACCCGGCTGCCCTTGGCCCAGATCGCCTCCAGCGTCGCTTCGCTCACCGGATCGCCGTCGCGCCCGACCAGGGTGACGCCCACCGTCGACCCTTCGTCCACCGGCTTGACCACATAAGGCGGCGGCAGCGGATGCCCGCCGGCGAATTCGCCGCGGGCGATCACCAGCCCCCGGGGCGAGCGCACGCCCGCAGCGGCCACCAGCCGCTTGGTCACGGCCTTGTCCATGGCCACCGCCGAGGCCAGCACCCCGGAGTGGCTGTAGGGAATGCCCATGATCTCCAGCACGCCCTGGATGCAGCCATCTTCCCCGCCCCGGCCGTGCAGGGCATTGAACACCACATCGGGCGCCGGGGTCAGCGCCCGCCACAGCGCCTCCAGGTCGCGCGTCACGTCAACGGTGGTGACCCGATAGCCGGCCTCGGCCAGCGCCGCCGCCACCGCGGCGCCGCTCACCAGCGACACCTCGCGTTCGGCGGACCAGCCGCCCATCAGCACCGTAACGCGGCGGCTCATGGTGTTTCTCCTTCCGACAGGCACAACCCGACCCCCGGGCCGATCCCCGGGCCGATCCCCGGGCCGATCCCCGGGCCGACCCCGATGCGCCTGATTTCCCACTCGAGCCGGACGCCCGAAGTCTCGTACACCCGCCGCCGCACCTCTTCGCCCAACCGCTCCAGGTCGGCGGCGGTCGCGGTGCCCAGGTTGAGCAGAAAGTTGCAGTGCTTCTCCGAGACCTGGGCGCCGCCCAGCACCAGGCCGCGGCAGCCGGCCCGATCGATCAGCTCCCAGGCCCGATGGCCGGGCGGGTTGGCAAAGGTCGAGCCGCCGGTCCGCGCCCGCACCGGCTGGCTCCCGGCGCGCTGACGCGCGATTTCGTCGATGCGCGCCCCGATTTCGGCGGGCGTCCCGGGCTGACCCGACACCACCGCACCCAGGAACAGCCAGTCGGCCGGCGCTCCACAATGGCGGTAACCCAGCCCGAGTTGTGCCGCCGCCACCCGATGCAGGACGCCCGCCCGGTCCACCGCTTCGGCCGAGACCAGGACATCGGCCAGTTCCCGGCCGAAGGCACCGGCATTCATACGCAAGGCGCCGCCAATGGTGCCGGGAATCCCCGACAGGAACTCGAGGCCGGAGATCCCGGCCTGACCGGCAACCATCGCCACGGTCAGGTCGAGCGCACCCGCCCCCGCCGCCACTTCGGTCCCGGCCACCGTCACCCCGGCAAACGGCCCGCCCAGCCGCACCACCACCCCCGGAACGCCACCGTCCCGGACCAACAGATTGGAGCCGACGCCAATCACCGTCACCGGCACATCTGCCGGGCAGGCCGAAAGGAATCCGGCCAGATCTTCGCGATCGGCCGGACGGAACAACACCTCGGCCGGGCCGCCGACCCGGAACCAGGTCATCCCGGCCAACGGCGCGTCGACACTCAGCCGGCCGCGCACCGGCGGCAGCCTGGAGATCAACGGATCCCCAGGTGATTGACCCGGAGACGACGGGAGGACCATGGCCATGGCCGGTGCCGCGCTCATGCCGACAGCCCCCGGCGCCGGACCTGCTCCAGTTCGGCGGGCAAACCATTCGCCCAGGCGCTGATGGTGCCGGCCCCCAGGCACACCACCAGATCACCGGGTTCGGTCACCGTCGCCACCAGCTCGGCCAGCCGTTCCGGTCCGGGCAAAGGCACCACCTGGCGATGGCCGCGCAGCCGCAAACCCTCGACCAGGGCATCCCGGTCAATGCCCGGGACCGGCGCCTCGCCGGCCGGATAGACATCGGCCACCACCACCACGTCGGCATCGTTAAAGCAGGTGCAGAAATCCTCGAACAAACTTTGCAGCCGCGAGTAGCGGTGGGGCTGAACCACCGCGATCACGCGACCGCGACCGGCGGTCCGCGCCGCCCGCAGAACCGCCCCGATCTCCACCGGGTGATGGCCGTAGTCGTCGATCACCGTCACCCCGCCGGACTCGCCGGTGCGGGTAAAGCGGCGCTTGACCCCCGAAAACCGGGCCAGCGCCGTCCGCATTACCTCGGGCGCCAGCCCCATCTCGTGACCCACCGCCAGCGCCGCCAGCGCGTTGAGCACGTTGTGCATGCCGAACATCGGCAACGTCACCTCGCTCAGCACGATATCCTCGCCGCCCTGACGGCAGGCCAGCACCACATCAAAGCGCGCGCCCTCCGGCCCCAGTTCCACGTCGCACGCCCGGACCTGGGCCTGCGGGCTGAAACCATAGGTAACGATGCGGCGGTCCGAGACCCGCGGAATCATCGCCTGCACCTCGGGGTGATCCAGGCACAGCACGGCAAAGCCATAAAACGGGATATTCTGGACAAAACTGTCGAACGCCTCGCGCACCCGGTCGAAATTGCCGTAAAAGTCCAGATGTTCCGGGTCAATGTTGGTGACGACCGCGATGGTCGCCGGCAGCTTGACAAAGGTCCCATCGGATTCATCGGCTTCGACCACCATCCACTCCCCGGCCCCGAGTCGCGAGTTGGTTCCATAAGCATTGATGATCCCGCCGTTGATGACCGTCGGGTCAAGCTCGGCGGTCTCCAGCAAGCACGCAACCAACGAGGTCGTTGTCGTCTTGCCATGAGTGCCGCCAATTGCGATTGCCCATTTCAATCGCATTAATTCGCCCAACATTTCGGCACGACGAACGACCGGCAAGTGAGCGGTACGCGCCGCCACGACCTCTGGATTGTCTCGCTTGATGGCCGATGATACAACAATTACGCTGGCCTTGCGCAGGTTCTCCGCGCGGTGCCCAATAAAAACTTCGATCCCCTGGGCACGAAGCCGCTTGACATTGGCGCTCTCGGTCACATCCGAGCCCTGGACGGCGTAGCCGAGATTCTTCAGCACCTCGGCAATCCCGCTCATGCCGATGCCGCCGATGCCGACGAAGTGAATCATTCCGATGGTTAAGGGCAGGGCTCTCATTCCGCGGCCTCCCAGAAGTTCCGGTGTTGACGATTGGCCCGGGAACCGGGGCCGTGGGCAACCTCGATCACGGTGTCGGCCAGCCGCTGGGCGGCGTCGGGCGCGCCCCAGCCGCGGGCCACCGCCGCCGCCAGTGCCAGATCGGCGGGTTGCCGGAACAGGTCTTCCAGCCGTCGGGCCAGCCTGTCGGGGGTGAAGTCGGGTTGGGCCATGGCCCAGGCGCCGCCGGCCTGGGCCAGCGCCCGGGCATTGGCGCTCTGGTGATCGTCGGTGGCATGGGGATAGGGCACCAGGATCGCCGGTCGTCCCACCGCCATCAGTTCGGCCATGGTCGAGGCTCCGGCCCGACACATCACCAGATGTGCCCCGACCAGCCGCGCCGGGACGTCGTGAAAAAAGCTGGACAGTTCGACGGCGCCGACACCCAGCCGGTCATAGGCCAGCGAGACCCGGTCCAAATCCTCGGGCCGGCATTGCTGGGCCACCACCAGCCGCGCCCGCAGGCCCGCCGGCAGCAGCGCCAGCGCCGCCGGCACCACCTCGCTGAACACCCGGGCGCCCTGGCTGCCGCCGAGCACCAGCAAACGGATCGGTCCGTCCTCCCCGGGCGGCGCATAAAAGACGTCGCGGACCGCAGCAATCCCGGGACGAACCGGGTTGCCGGTGCGCACCGTCACGTCCCGGCACGACCGGGGCAGACCGGCCACCACCGGAAACGACGTGGCCAGCCGGTACACCCCGCGGGCCATCCAGCGGTTGGCCCGGCCAAGCACCGCGTTTTGCTCGTGCAGCACCACCGGCACCCCGGCCAGTCGCGCCGCCGCCACCGTCGGCAGCGACGGATAGCCGCCGAAACCGACCACCACCGCCGGATTCAGCCGCCGGATCACCCCCAAGGCTTCGAAGAGACCGGCGCCGAGCAGCGCCACGGTGCGCAACCGGCCGACCAGACCCGGCTCCAGAGTGGCGGCGTGGACGCGATGGACCGGCACCGCCGGCAGCATCCGGCCGAACGCCGGACCCCGGCGGTCGGTCACCAGCACCACCGGCTGACTCCGCGCCAGCAATTCGCGGGCCAGGGCTTCGGCCGGGAACAGGTGGCCGCCGGTGCCCCCGGCCGCCAGCATCACCGGCGCCGCCGCGGGCCCGACCGCCCGAACCGGCGGCAGAACAAGGTCCGCGGTCATTGACGGTCCCCCAGCCCGAAGCGTCGCCGGGTCAGCGCCAGCACCATGCCCATGCCGAAGCCAAGGGCAATCAACGACGAGCCGCCGTAGCTGACGAACGGCAGGGTCATGCCCTTGGTCGGCATCAGATGCAGCGACGACGCCATGTTGATAAAGGCCTGCATGCCGAACTGGACCAGCAGACCGGCTGCTGCCAGCAACACGAACAGGTTGGAATCCTTGAGCAACCGGGAAAAACCGCGCAACACGATGAAGGCGAACAGGATCACCAGCAGCAGGGTCCAGACCAGCCCCAGCTCCTCCCCCGACACCGCGAAGATGAAATCGGCATGGGCATCGGGAAGCTGCATCTTGACCGTTCCCTGCCCCGGACCGGTACCGAACAGCCCGCCATTGGCGAACGCCTCCAGGGAGCGCGTGACCTGATAGGTGTCGCCACTGGCCGGGTCGAGAAAGCGATCGATGCGGCTGTGGACATGGGGCAACAAATGGTAGGCACCGACCAGCCCGACGCAACCCAGTATCCCCAGGATCAGGACGAAACCGATATTGAGCCCGGCCAGAAAGAACTGGCAGAACCACACCACCGAGACCACGCAGGCCATGCCCAGGTCGGGCTGCCTGATCAGCAGGCCCACCACCAGCACATAGAGCAGGATCGCGAGCAGATTGCCGGGAAAGCCGGGGCTGGTTTTCTGGAGCGAGAACATCCAGGCCGCGACCACCGCGAAGGCCGGCTTGAGGAATTCCGAAGGCTGGATCGACAGCCCGGGCAGGTGGATCCAGCGGCGTGCGCCCTTGATCTCGACCCCGATCACCATGGTTGCCGCGGTCAGTGCCAGCGCCACCAGGAACACCGCCAGCGCCGCCCGCCGGACGCCGCGCGGCGTCAGCAAAGACACCGCGATCATCAGCAGCAGCGACGGCACCAGCATGGCCAGATGGTGCTCGACAAAGTGGTAGGTGTCGAGACCGATACGCTCGGCCACCGCCGGGCTCGCCGCCATGATCAGGATGACGCCGTAGCCGACCAGTACCGCCAACGCCGCAAGCATCCAGCGGTCGACGGTCCACCACCATCGTCCGAAGATCGATTGATCGGTACGGTCGAAAGCGATCATGACGGTTCTCCCTGGAGGGCATGGCTCTTCGGGGCCGGACTGTGTTCAGGGACCCGGCCGCGTTCCAGGACCAGGTCCACATAGGCGGTAAAAGCGGCGCCCCGCGCCTCGAAATCGGCGAACTGGTCGAACGAGGCGCAGGCCGGCGACAGCAGCACCACGGGATCGGGCAG
>PLTC01000128.1 GCA_003165295.1 Rhodospirillales bacterium
CTGGGCGGCGCCGCGCTGACCCGCGCCTATGTGGAGGGCGAGTGCGTGGCGGCCTATGGCAGCGGCCGGGTCGGCTACGCCGGCGACGCCTTCGACGGCCTGCATCTGATGGATCAGGTGGTGAGCGGCAGCTTCGACACCTATGTTGCGGCGCGCCAGGCCCGGCGCGCGGTCAGCGGGAACGACCGGCCCCGCCGGCGGGTGTTGGGGCAAGCCGCCACCGCCGCCACCGGCCCGTTGGACCCGGTGGAACTGGCCCGGGTCCGGGCGCGGCGGCGGGAACTGGCCCACGGCGTGACGATTCCGACCCCGCCATTCTGGGGCGCCCGCGTGATCGAGCGGGTGCCGCTGAAGACCCTGGTACCCTATCTCAACGAGCGCACGCTCTATCAGTTGCAATGGGGCTATCGCAAACAAGGCCGCAGCCTCGACGAGTTCAAGGTCTGGGCCAGACAGGAACTGCGGCCGATCCTGACCCGGCTGCTGGAGACCTGTGCCCGCGAGAACATTCTGTTGCCGCAGGCGGTCTACGGCTATTGGAAGGCCGCGGCGGAGGGCAACGACCTGATCCTGTTCGCCGAGGACGGCACCACCGAGGCGGCGCGCTTTACCTTGCCCCGGCAGGCCCGCCCCGCCGACGCCGCCCCCGGCACCTGCATCACCGACTTTGTGCGGGACGCGGCCGAACCCGGCCGCGACGTGGTCGGGCTTCAGGTGGTGACGATGGGCGGCCGTGCCACCGAGGTGGCCCACGAGTGGTTCGAGGCCAACCGCTATCAGGACTACCTCTACCTGCACGGCATCGGCGTGGAAATGACCGAGGCGCTGGCCGAGTATGTCCACCTTACCGTTCGTGCCGAACTGGGCTTCGGCGACCAGGATGCCCGGGACACCGACGCCCTGCTCCAGCAAGGCTATCGCGGCAGCCGGTATTCCTTTGGCTATCCGGCCTGTCCGCGCCTGGAAGACCAGGAGCCGCTGCTCCGGCTGTTGGGCGCCGACCGCATCGGCGTGGTGTTGTCCGAGGAAAGCCAACTCCACCCCGAACAAAGCACCAGCGCGCTGATTCTCCACCACCCCAAGGCCCGATACTTCTCGGTGTGATCCCGGCCGCTCCCCGAAGTCCCGGTTTCCAAAGGCCCCGGCCTTTGGCGGGGTCCAGGGGCCGCGCCCCTGGTCTTTCCGTTGCCACCAGGCCGTCGTATATTCGTCAGGAAGACCGGCGCCGATCGCAGCCGGCAGGATATTCGGAAGGGCGCGATGCAAGAAATTCTCATGCTGGTTGCCGCGGCCCTGCTGTCAATGTCGGTCTACAAGACCGCGACCCTGGATCCGCCCGCCGCGACCCATTTCGCCGCGGCCATGACCGCCCAGGGCATCGGTCCCGAGGCCACCGTTGCCGCCCGGGGGCTGGTGCTCTCGGTTCTTGGCCCTGGAACCGGCCAGGCCGTCGGCGGTTACAAGTGCCTGAGCTTCGATGTCGCGACCACGCCGCCCGATGCCGGCCAGTGCCGGGCGTTCCACCTGACGGTGAGCGGTACCGTGAACGCCACGGTGGATGGGGCGCTCTGTCCCCAACCGGGCGGGGGCTGGACCGAGGCCGGCGGCCGGGGCGCCATCGGCAGCAACGCCCTTGACACCCGATGGCGCGATACCGTCCTCAAGAAGGGGGCGGCCTTGTACCGCGAGCCGGTCCTGAAGAGCCTGGAAACCCGATTCGACTGGCCGGACACCAGGGTTCAGCTTGGCAGCTACGCCTACCAGGACGCGCGGACCTTTGCTTTGATCCGGCTGCCCAATGGCGAAAGCCATTACGTCCTCAAGGACGACCTCGCCATTCCCGGTGGGGCGGCGCCCTGAGTCGCCCGGTGCTGAGTCGCCCGGTGCTGAGTCGGCCGGTGCCCGAGTTGCTGGAGGCTTGCCGCCGGACCCGGTTTCTGGTTTTGATGACGGATGCCCCCGTGCGGAGGACGCCCTCGTGAGCCATGCCGGTTCGTGCCTGTTCTGTGCCGTCGATACCACCGATCTGGCGTTTGCCCAGCGGCTGGCGCGGCAACTGATCGGGGCGGTGGGGGGACTCAAGCTCGGGCTCGAGTTCTTCGTCGCCCACGGCCCGACCGGTGTGCGCAAGGTGGTGGGGGACAGCGGGCTGCCGCTGTTCCTTGACCTCAAGTTCCACGACATCCCCAACACCGCCGCGGGCGCGGTGCGGGCGGCGGTGGCCCTGGCCCCTGCCTTCCTGACCATCCACATCAGCGGCGGCACCGCCATGATGAGGGCCGCGGCCGAGACTGCCACCAGCGAATCCAAACGGCTGGGGGTGGCGCGGCCGCGCCTGCTCGGGGTCACGGTGCTGACCAGCCTGACCGACCGCGAACTGTTTACGGTCGGCCAGGAGACCCCGGTCGCGGCCCAGGTGGCCCGACTGGCGGCGCTGGCCGAAGATGCCGGGCTTGACGGTGTGGTCTGCTCGCCCCACGAAATTGCGCTGGTGCGCGATCAGACCCGGCCGGACTTCGTGATCATGGTCCCGGGCATCCGCCCGGCCGCCAGTCTGCACGGCGATCAGATGCGCGTAATGACTCCGGCCCAGGCCCGTGCCGCCGGGGCCGACTATCTGGTGGTCGGCCGCCCGATCACCCAGGACAAGAACCCCGCCGCCGCCGCCGGCCGCATCGCCGCGGAACTGGCGGAAGGGTGAGACCGGGTATCGGCGGCGGTTCCAGCGCGGGATCACGTCCGAACAGACTTCCCGCTCCCGGCGCTCCCCCCCCATCGGCCTTCCCTCCCACATCATGGGTAAATATCCCGACTTTTGCCCAGCGGTGGGGTATCTCTTGGCCCCGGGCGAGGGTTGGGGTATCCTCCGGCCGGTCATCCTGCCTTGACCTGCCGGCGTCAGACTGGAAGGAGGCGCCCCTTGACCGATCTCGGCGACCGCGGGAACCAGGTGCAGCCCATTGTTGAAACGATCTGGCGGGAAAAGTACCGGCTGACCCGGCCCGACGGCAGCTCGTCAGAGGCCGGGCCGGCCGACAGCCATCGGCGGGTCGCCGCCGCGGTGTTCGCCAGCGACCCGCGGCGGGCGGAGTTCGAGCCGCTGGTGGCCGACGCGATGATCCGTCAGGAATGGTGTCCGGGCGGGCGCATCCATGCCGGGGCCGGCAGCGGGCGCCGGGTCACCCTGATCAACTGCTTCGTCAACGAAGGGGTTGGCGACTCGATGGCCGGCATCATGGCCGCCAACACCCGCGCCGCCCTGACCATGCAGCAGGGGGGCGGCATCGGCACCGACTTTTCCACCCTGCGGCCCAAGGGCGCGGTGGTCGCCGGGGTCTCCTCGGTGGCGTCGGGGCCGCTGTCCTTCATGGAAATCTGGAACGCCACCTGTAGCACGATCATGAGCGGCGGCTCGCGCCGGGGCGCCATGATGGCCACGCTGGCCTGCGATCACCCGGACCTGCCGGCCTTCATCCTGGCCAAGCGGGAAAAAGGGCGGCTGACCAACTTCAATCTTTCGGTGCTGGTCAGCGACGCCTTCATGCGGGCGGTGGAGGCCGACGAGCCCTGGGAGTTGGGCTTCGGCATTCCCCCGGCGGACCCGGCGGCGCTGGTGGCGGTGCGCGAGCGAGATCGTCGGCCGTGGTATGTTTACCGGAGGTTGCCGGCCCGGGAGCTGTGGCAGGCGATCATCCGTAATTCCTACGACTGGTCAGAGCCCGGGGTTATTTTTATAGACAGGGTCAACCACTGGAACAATCTTGGTTACATCGAAGATATTCGCTGCACCAACCCGTGTGGCGAGCAGCCGCTGCCGCCCAACGGCGCCTGCACCCTCGGCTGCGTCAATCTGGCGGTGCTGGTCCGGGAACCGTTCACCAGCCATGCCCATCTGGACCTGCCGCGGCTGGCCGCGGTGACGCGACTCGGCGTCCGCTTCCTCGACAACATCATCGACCTGACAGCTTTCCCGGTTCCCGAGCAGAAGGCCGAGGCCGAGGCCAAGCGGCGCACCGGGCTGGGCATCATGGGGCTGGGCAACGCCTTGCAGATGCTGGGGGTGCGCTATGGCAGCGTTGCCGCCGAGGACGTGACCGGCCGGATCATGGAGACCCTCCGCGATGGCGCCTATGAAGCCTCCGTCGATCTGGCCCGGGAGCGCGGGCCGTTCCCGCTGTTCGATCGTGACCGCTACCTCGAGCGGCCGTTCGTGCGGACGCTGCCCGAGCGGTTGCGGACCGGCATCCATGAGGCCGGCATCCGTAATGGCGTGCTGCTGACGGTGGCGCCCACCGGGACCACCGCGATTTACTACAACAACGTGTCCTCGGGCCTGGAGCCGACCTTTGCCTGGCGCTATTTTCGCAAGGTGCTGCAACCTGACGGCGGTTGGCGCGAGTTCGCGGTGGTGGATGCCGGTTTCGAGGCCTGGTGCCGCCATCACGGCCTGGACGCCGCCACCGCGCCGGTTCAGGGCCTGCCCGACTCCATGGTCACCGCCCTCGAGCTGAGCGTCGAGGACCATATCCGCATGCAGGCGGTTTGCCAGCGCCATGTGGACGCCTCGATTTCCAAGACCATCAACTGCCCGGCCGAGATCGGCTACGACCAGTTCCAGGCGGTCTACCGCATGGCCTATGATCTTGGCTGCAAGGGGTGCACCACCTACCGGCCGAGCGGGGTTCGCGGCTCGATCCTGCGCACCGACGAGGACCGCGCCGCCCCGGCCATCACCACCCCGACCCGCCGGCCCGAGGCGCTGGTCGGCAAGACCTACAAGATCAAGTGGCCGCTCACCGACGAGAATCTTTACGTCACGCTCAACGACATCGAAGAACACGGTCGGCGGCGGCCGTTCGAAATCTTCATCGCCTCGCGCTCGGCCGAACACGCCGAGTTGATGTCGGCCCTGACCCTGACCCTGTCCGCGGTCATGCGGCGTTCGGAAAACCCCGCCTTCCTGGTCGAGGATCTGGAACGGGTCCGCGCCGCCCAAGGTGCCTGGGTCGGCGGGCGCTATGTCCCCGGGGTGGTGGCGCTGATCGCCGGAGTCATGCGCCGCCATCTGGAAGAGTTGGGTCTGCTGTCGGGCAAGCCGCCGCCCCCGGCAAAGGACGTCGGCGGCCAGGCCGGCGGCGAACTGTGCCCCAAATGCGACAGCCCGACCCTGTTCCGTCAGGACGGCTGCACGCTGTGTTCCAGTTGCGGTTATTCCACCTGTGGTTAGGGCGACTTCGGATCATCCCGGCCCCGCCGGCCCCTGGGCTGGACAACCGGCCGTCGATCGTCACATTACTGGGGACAGGCCGGTCCGAAGGCGGGATCGGCGAAGAGACGGCAAAAGGAAAATCCATGGCATCGCCCAACGTGATCCGCATCACCGACGCCGCCGCCGCGCGGGTCAAGGACATCATGGCCAAGCGCGAGACCCCCGCCCTTGGTCTGCGCATCGGCGTCAAGCCGCGGGGGTGCTCGGGCCTGAGCTATATCATGGAATACGCCGAACAGATCAACGCCGCCGAAGAGGTGGTGGAGGACAAGGGCGTTACGATTCTGATCGACCCGGCTGCGACTCTGTTCTTGATCGGCACCGAAATGGATTACGTCGACGACCAGATGCAGGCCGGCTTCGTCTTCCGCAATCCCAACGAGAAAGGTCGCTGCGGGTGCGGCGAGAGTTTCAGCGTGTGATCCCGGGGGGGCACCTTTTGGGGCCACTGATCCGGCTGCTTGTGGTGGCGGCCTGTGTCCTGTTGCCGTGGGCGCCTGCCGCCCTCGCCGCCGGAAGCGAGGGCGGCGGCGCCGGGGAGGCCGGGGAAGCCGCGCCGGGGGAGGTGGTCTCGGTCTTCGAAGCGATGACCGAGGCGGCCGAGAGCACCATTGCCGGGGGCTTCCTCAAGTTCTTCGAACTCGCGCCCAAGGTCCGGGGGGTGCTGACTGCCCACAACCATGGCGACGACGCCACTGCGGTGGCCAACGGTGTCGGCATCGTCACCGAATACGGGCTGGCGCTGTACCTGATCGAAGCCCTGGGTTTTGCCGAGCTGTTCATGGCCGAATTGCAGCCCACCATCGAGTGGGCCAGCCAGATCGGCCATGCCGTCGCCGGAACCGTCGGAGTGACGAAATTCTCGGAGTTCTCCGGCGACGTGGTGGAAAAGACCGCGCACCATACGCTGGCCTCGGAACCGGGGGCGGCCTCGNNCGGAACCGGGGGCGGCCTCGGAACCGGGGGCGGCCTCGGAACCCGAGGAGAACGGTCCGGTCCACCCGGTCCGCAAGCCCCGGCCCCGGCCGGTGGATTAGGGCCGTTCGCCGGACGTTGCTCATCCGATTGCCCTGGGACGGCGGTGGCCCTATAACGCTGGAGACGGTTCATCCTGGCCAGGGGCGCTCCCATGTCTCGCCGTGTCGCTTATCTGAACGCCCGTTTGCTGGACCCGGCGACCGGGCTTGACGGGCTGGGGGCGCTGCTGACCGAGGGCACGCTGATTGCCGATTTCGGGCCGGGGTTGTTCTCCGAGGGCGTGCCTGAAGGCATCGAGGTGGTGGATCTGCGGGGCCGGTGCCTTGCGCCCGGCCTCGTGGACCTGCGGGTGTCGGTGGGCGAACCCGGCGGGGAGCACAAGGAAACCATCCTGTCGGTCAGTCAGGCCGCCGCCGCCGGCGGCATCACCGCCCTGGCCTGCCTGCCCAACACCGAGCCGCCGCTGGACAACGTCTCGGGTATCGAGTTCATCGCCCGCCGCGCCCGCGAAGTGAAACTGGTCAAGGTGTTCGCCCAGGCGGCGCTGACCCGCGGAACCGAGGGCAGGGAACTGACCGAGATGGGGTTGCTGGCCGAGGCCGGAGCGGTGGCGTTCACCGACGGCCATCGGGCGGTGGCCTCGGCCCAGGTCATGCTGCGGGCGCTGAGCTATTCCACCGCTTTCGATCTGCTGGTGGTGCAGCATCCCGAAGAGCCGACCCTGGCCGGCGGCGGGATGATGAACCGGGGCGAGGTGGCGACCCGGCTGGGTCTGGCCGGAATCCCGCCGGTGGCCGAGGTGATCCTGGTGGAGCGCGACCTGCGGCTGGTGGAGCAGACCGGCGCCCGCTACCATGTCGCCCATGTCTCGACCCGGGCCGCCATCGAGGCGATTCGTCAGGCCAAACGGCGCGGGCTGAACGTGACCTGCGATACCGCACCCCACTACTTCACGCTGACCGAGGTCGATGTCGGCAGCTACCGCACCTATGCCAAGGTGTCGCCGCCGTTGCGCAGCGACCACGACCGGCGGGCGGTAATCGAGGGCCTGGCCGACGGCACCATCGACGCCATTGCCAGCGACCACGCGCCCCACGACCAGGACAGCAAGCGGGTGCCGTTCGCCCAGGCGTCGTTCGGCATCGTCGGGGTCGAGACCCTGCTGCCCCTGACCCTGGCGCTGGTTCACAAGGGCCAGTTGTCGCTGATGGCGGCGCTGCGGGCGCTGACCTGCCGCCCCGCCGAGTTGCTCAAGCGGCCGTTGGGCCGGCTGCGCCGGGGCGGTGCCGCCGACCTGCTGGTGTTCGACCCCGAAACGCCGTGGCGGATCGAGGTCGACGCCTTCCGTTCCAAGTCCAAGAATTCGCCGTTCGACGGGCTGCCGGTGGCCGGGCGGGCGGTTCGCACCATCGTCGACGGCCGCACCGTGTTCACATTGGAGGGATAAGGCGATGGAGGGCGGGGGCGTCTGGTTGATGGTGCTGGCGGCGGTCGGCGGCTACGGGCTCGGCTCGGTCCCGTTCGGCCTGATTCTGACCCGGGCCGTGGGACTGGGGGACATCCGCGCCATCGGGTCCGGCAATATCGGCGCCACCAACGTCCTGCGCACCGGCAACAAGCCGCTGGCCCTGGCCACGCTGTTGTTGGACGGCGGCAAGGGCGCGGTGGCGGTGCTGCTGGCCGGGCTGGCCGGTGGCGACGAGGCGGCGCTGGCGGCGGCCGGGGCCATGCTCGGCCACACCTTCCCGGTCTGGCTGGGCTTTCGGGGCGGCAAGGGCGTGGCCACCGCGCTCGGCATCCTGCTGGCCGCGGCCTGGCCGGTGGGGGTGGCGGCCTGCCTGATCTGGCTGGCCACCGCCGCGGTGTTCCGTATCTCGTCCCTGGCGGCGCTGGTGGCCATCGGCACCAGCCCGCTGATCGGCTGGGCGCTGGCCGGGGAGCGGCTGGCCCTGGTCGCGGCCTTCATCGCCGTGCTGGTGACCCTCCGTCACGAGGCCAACATCCGCCGGCTGGTGCGGGGCGAGGAACCGCGCATTGCGCCTGGCCGCAAGCCGCAGGGGCCGACATCATAATACCGGCGAGCCTTATGAATGACCCAAGGGGGCTTCGCCCGACGGGTGCCAGGATACGACAGGTCATTGACATGAAGGGGTTTTGTGGGCTCTGCCCACGCCTGCAAAGGGCCGGTCGGCCCTTTGAACCCATGAGTTTTGGAGGTCAAGGAGGCNNCAGGGCAGAGCCCTGCAAAATCAAAACAAGTGCCCTATCTTGGCGCATAGGGGGTAAAGTCCGGTTGTGTCATTCTTTAGGCTCGCTGGTATTACCGGGGCGGGAGCCCGGGCCTCCGGTCGGTCGAATGTGGTTATGCTCGCGCTGCAGGGCGAGGCAACGGGTCACACCGTTGGCCTTTGCTGAAAAGGCGACGTGCTTCGCCGCAAGCCGCTCTCCGCCGTGATTGCCCGCCTTCCCCAACCCGATCCGGCCCGCTAAAGTTCACGATCCATTCTTTCGGCGCGGCGACGTCATCTCGAACCGAAAAATTATTTACAAGCCAATGAAATAATAAGACTAAATATTGCTTTTTTATGAGATGGAATAATATTTTATGGCGTAAATATGCCGATATATGAAATAAAAAAATATCAATCATTCTTCCGCCCCTCGGAGGAATCTCCCGAATCGCGCACTTACGGAAACTCAGGCAAATTCAATGAATTACCGGTGATGAGCTAACCAACTGATATTGATGGATTTTTATCTTGACGAAAGGACGCCCGTTTAGCTAAACAGACTGGCGCCTTTGAATAATGAGCCGGGCGCCATGCGTTGCCGACTCGTATATAGGGGTTTAGCTTTGCGGGGGGCAGTTGGGATGGAAATGGCCGTTCCATCATGTGCATGCCTTCCGCCGGTGTAACCCCGAGAAAAAGGGACCCCGAGACGGTTGGTTGGAACGTTTCCGAAAATTGAGGAACTCATCATGGGACGCAGCACGAGGGGGATGGTGAAAATCATCCGGATATCGATCCGGCAAGGGGAAAGCGGTTTGCTTTTCGCCGAAAGTCCCGACCTTAAAGGCCTGTTGGTTGCAGGCCACAGTCGCGCTGAATTGGATGAGGAAATACCTGAGTGCATAAAAGCCATGCTTGCCGCTCTCGATATGGACGTCGAAGTGTTGCCGGTCGAATCGAAAGATGCGGACAGGCCATGGGCTGCGGTACCGGTACCTCTGGCGTCAAACTGCCTTGAGGGTCGCACCCGGTGACGCTTGAAGCCTTTTATGCGGCATTGCGTGCTCTTGGGCTTCGCGAAACGCCGAAGGGAACGCCCAAGACGTTACTCTGCTTGACGCCGGAAGGCGAAATTCAAATGGTTCCGCGCCCTGAAGGTAAGTCGGATTCTGAACGCGCGGACATCATAAATAACTTAAAAATAAGTCGTGGCGCCACTTGGTACAATTACTGATCTGAGACGGCAGGCATTCTTAATGCCAGAAGTCCACCCGTGCCTGCGCCAACAGGGCGGGTTCCACCGCCAACTCACGGATTCAGCAACCGGTCGCGCGCCTGATTGAGTTTGACCGCAAGCCAGGTCGAGCCGCCGTGGTCGGGATGGACCTTGGTCATCAGCGTCCGGTGTGCCTCCCTGATGGCGGCGCGGTCGGCTCCCGGCTTCAGGCCCAGGATCGCGTAGGCCTCCTCTACGGTCATCGGCTCGCCGCCCGTCGGGGCGCTGCCACCCTCCCGGGCGCTTCCGCCCCCGGCCGTCGCGGCGGCGCGTTGGCGCCAGTCCGCGCCCTGGGTGCGGTCGAGCCAGGCTTCGAGTACCGGAACCGAAGACGGGTCCTCCCGGCGGGACTCGTCGAGCAGGGTCATCAACTGGCCGAAGGTCAGTTGATCGAGGGTCTGGCCGGCAAAGCCGCCGGCCAGCACCAT
>PLTC01000063.1:0-12021 GCA_003165295.1 Rhodospirillales bacterium
CGGCATCCACGGCGCGACCATGGCCTCGGCGGAATTTTCCGAGGACAGCGAAGAGAAACGCCCGACGGTCCAGGTGGGCGATCCCTTTACCGAAAAACTGCTGATCGAAGCCTGTCTCGAACTGATGGCCACCGACGCCATCGTCGCCATCCAGGACATGGGTGCGGCTGGCCTGACCTCGTCTTCGGTGGAGATGGCGGGCAAGGGCGGGCTTGGCATCGAGCTGGATCTGGACCGGGTGCCCTGCCGCGAGGCCGGGATGACTCCCTATGAAATCATGCTCTCCGAGAGTCAGGAGCGCATGCTGATGGTGCTGAAGCCGGGATGTGAGGGCGTCGCCCGGGCCATCTTCGAAAAGTGGGAGCTGGATTTTGCGGTGATCGGCCGCCTGACCGACACCGGCCGGTTGGTCCTGAACAAGGACGGCCGGACCTGGGCCGATCTCGCCATCGAGCCGCTGGTGACCCGGGCGCCGCTCTATGAACGGCCGTGGCTGCCGACGCCGCCGGCGGCACCGGTGTCGTCGGAAGAGGTGCCGCTGCCCTGCCGGCCCGGCGACGTGCTGCTGCGCCTGATGGGCTGCCCCGACCTGTCGTCGAAACGCTGGATCTGGGAGCAGTACGACAGTCAGGTCGGCGCCGACACCCTGGCCGGGCCGGGCGGCGACGCCGCGGTGGTGCGGATCCATGGCACCGGCAAGGCGCTCGCGCTGACCACCGACTGCACCCCGCGCTATTGCCTGGCCGATCCGTTCCAGGGCGGCGCCCAGGCGGTGGCCGAGGCCTGGCGAAACCTGACCGCGGTGGGGGCTCTGCCGCTGGCCATCACCGACAATCTCAACTTCGGCAACCCGGAAAAGCCCCGGATCATGGGGCAACTGGTCGGCTGCATCCAGGGCATGGCGGCGGCCTGTCGTGCCCTGGACTTCCCGGTGGTATCGGGCAATGTCAGCCTCTACAACGAGACCAATGGCGAAGCGATCCTGCCGACGCCGGCCATCGGCGGCCTGGGTCTGCTGCCCGACGCCCGCCGCCGGGTCGGACTTGGCTTCGTCCAGGATGGCGATATCATGATCCTGCTGGGCGAGACCCGCGGGCATCTCGGCCAGTCGCTGTATTTGCGGGAAATCCATGGCCGCGAAGACGGCCCGCCGCCGCCGGTGACGCTGGCCGACGAACGGCGGACCGGTGATCTGGTGCGCGGCCTGATCCATGACGGCCTGGTCACCGCCTGCCACGATCTGGCCGACGGCGGGCTGGCGGTGGCCGCCGCGGAAATGGCGCTGGCCGGTGACCGCGGCGCCGAACTGGTGCTGCCCATCGGGGTCGACCCCATCGGCTTTCTGTTCGGTGAGGATCAGGCACGCTATCTGATCACCGCGGTCGATCCTTTGCCGGTGTTGCACCGGGCTGGCGCCCTGGGCGTGCCGGCCTGCGTCCTGGGCACCACCGGGGGCACCATGTTGACAATAAACCGCTGCAACGCCATATCGCTGGCGCAGTTAAGGACGGTTCATGAACGATGGTTGCCGCAACTGATGGCCGGGGCGGCGTCGTCGCCGGCGGAGGTCGGGGCTGTGGCGGCATCCGGGGATCGCCGAAGGCCGTGACTGCCCGGACCGGCCGGGGCCGTGACGGAATAATGGGGAAGAATAAAGAGCACCGGTCACAGCCGGTAAAAGCGAATCAGAAAGACGGAGCAGGCAAGATCATGGCGATGAACCCGGGCGAGATCGAGCGGCTGATCACGGAAGCGATTCCCGATGCGGTGGTGCGGATTGAGGACCTGCGGGGGGACGGCGACCACTACGCCGCCCATGTGGAGTCGCGGACGTTCCAGGGGCGCAGCCGGGTTCAACAGCACCAGATGGTCTACCAGGCGTTACGCGGGCGGATGGGCGAGCAGTTGCACGCCCTGGCGTTGCGCACCACGATTCCCGCCGACAACTGAACCAGGAGGGCTTGAGAGACATGGAACCCGCCGTCGCCGACCGTATTCGCCGGGACATCAGCGAAAATGATGTGGTGCTTTACATGAAGGGCTCGCCGGTCTTTCCGCAATGCGGGTTTTCCGCCGCGGTGGTCCAGGTGCTGGGGCATCTTGATGTAAAGTACAAAAGCTTTGACATCCTGATTGATCCGGGCCTGCGGGACGGCATCAAGGAGTTCAGCAACTGGCCGACTCTGCCCCAGCTTTATGTCAAGGGCGAATTTGTCGGCGGTTGCGACATCGTAAAAGAGATGTACCAGACCGGAGAACTTGCCGAGTTGCTCAAGACCAAGGGCATTCCGACGGCGGCCGGGGCCTGACCGCTGCCGGCCCGGAAACGGGCCGGCGTTGCAACCCCGCTGAACATATTGTCGGCTGCCCGGTCGCTCGTGGTATGGTCAGTCTGACCGGGACGGGTCGATCGAGCTTAAGGACTGGGGCGTGGTGCAGCGGTCGGCGGGCAGTGGGACGGGGGAAGGGAGCGGTTGGCGGTGGTGCGGCGGGGAGTCGGTGCCGTGAGCCGCCCACCCCCCGAGCCGCTGCCACCGTTGCCGGCGTTTGGTGCCGGCGACAGTGGTGCCTCGGGCTTCTGCCCATCGGGACGTTCGCGCTGGAGCATCCGGCACATCCCGGTGGGCTGGCGCATGTCGTTGCTGGTCGGGCTCAATGTCCTGATCTTCGCGACTCTGGAACTGGTGATCTGGTATGACAGCCGGGTGCTGGAGCAGCAGTGGGTCGAGGTGCAGCGCATCGCCGACTCTCAGCGATGGCTGGACGGGATCAGAAGTGACGCCGGCCATCTGCGGGGGCTGATCCACGGTTCTCTCGAGGCCCGGAACGATCAGGCGGGGGACGAGATCGGCGGAGCACGGCGCGCGTTTCTGGACAAGCTGGGCGATGAGCGGAGCGCCGGGCCGGTGACGGCCGAGGTGTTGGGCGGGCTTGCCGAGGTTGCCCGGCAGTGGTTTGCCGGGGTCGACGCCGCGCGCGGTGTCGACAGCGGTTTGCGGGCCTTCTATCAGGACCGCATTCTCGGTCTGGCCGCCGAAATCAATGCCGATGCCGGCGTTCTCGGGACGGTGACGGTCGGCGCCGGCAAGCCCTTTGCGGGCGTCATGGCTGCGGTCAACGCTTTTTACTTTACCGGCGACCGGGGCGGACTGGGCCGGGCGCGGCAGGGTCTGGCGTCTTTGGCGGTGACGGTGGCGGCCAGACGCGAGGCGGTGCGCGACCCTGCGGAACAGGCGGCGGTGGCACGGTTGGCCGACCGGATCGGCGCCTTCTGGCAGGCGCTCGATCGGCTGGACCGGGAGGCGTCCCAACTGGCCATGGGGCTTGCCCATGACGTGGACGGGGTTCAGGCGCGGCTGTCCGACATCATCGACCGTCAGGCGGCCGGCGAGCGGCTGCGTCAACTGGGCGCCCAGCGGCGATTCGATGAGGTGCTGTCATCGGTGGACCGGACGGTGGCGTTGCTCGGCCTGTCCTTCTTCATGATCACCCTGGGCGTCAGCCTGATTATCGCCCGCAGCATCCGGCAGCCGATCCGCCAACTGGCCGGGGAGATTGCCGCGATCACCGCGGGCGACCTGCACCGGCCGATTCCCGGCACCGGTTTTCCCGACGAAATCGGGGCGATCGCGCGGATGGTGGCGGTGCTGAAGGACAACGCCCAGGCCAAGCGGCAGATCGAAATCCAACTGGAAGCCCACGAACGGCGCTGGCGGACGGTGCTGGAAACCAGCCCGATCGGCTTCTCGATCATCGACGCCAAAGACCACCGCCGGCTCTACGCCAATCCCAAGTGCCGGGAAATCCTGGGTCTCGGCGACCAGGAGACGAACGGCGGGATGCCGCTACGGGACTCGTTCGTCAATCCCGCCGACTTCGACACCCTCAGGAACCGCCTGGAGCGGGGAGAGGTGGTCTCCGGCTACGAAGTGGAGCGCCGCCGTTCCGATGGCTCGACGTGGTGGAGCATCCTGGAGATCCAGCCCATCGAGATCGACGGGCAGCCGAGCTACATGGTCTGGCACTATGAGGTGACGGCGCGGCGCGGCGCCGAGGCGGAGCTGCGGGCGGCCAAGGAGCGGGCCGAGGCGGCGCTGGCGGACCTCCGCTCGGCCCAGCGGACCCTGGTTCAGTCGGAAAAGATGGCCTCTCTCGGTGGCCTGGTGGCCGGGATCGCCCACGAGATCAACACCCCGCTCGGCATCAGCCTGACCTCGGCCTCTCTTCTGGCCGAAGAAAGCCGGCGCCTTTCCGAAACCATGAACGCCGGCACCCTGCGCCGGTCGGATCTGGCGCGCTTCCTCGGTCTCGTGCTGGAAAGCTCGGACCTGCTGCTGGCCAATTCCCAGCGCGCCGCGGAACTGATCAAGAGTTTCAAACAGGTGGCGGTGGATCAGGCCGCCGATGATTGCCGCTGGTTCAATCTGCGGGAATACATCGACGAAGTGATGATGAGCCTGGGGCCGCGGCTCAAACGTTCGGCGCTGACCGTGGCCATCGACTGTCCCGACGGCATCGAGGTCCAGGGCTTCCCCGGGGCGCTGGCCCAGGTCCTGACCAATTTCGTGATGAATTCCCTGACTCACGCCTTCGAGCCGGGGCAGGCTGGCCGGCTTGGCATTACCGTGACTCTGCCCGAACGCAATCTGGTTCAACTGGTGTTCGAAGACGACGGCAAGGGCATTCCCGAGGCGGTGCTGCCGAAGATTTTCGACCCGTTCTTCACCACCAACCGCAGCGGCGGCGGCAGCGGCCTGGGCCTGAACATCGTCTACAACCTGATTCGCCAGCAGTTGGGCGGCGAGATCACGGTGACCAGTACCGCCGGCCGCGGAACCGCCTTTACCGTGCGCTTCCCCCGGGTGATGGTCCGTCCTGAGGAGCGGAAGTAGCGGCGACCTGCGGCCGTTTCCGCCGTTTTGCCGGTTTCCGCGCCTCGCGCAAGGCGTCCGGTATCCGGCGCCGCTGTCCCGATGGCTCCGGGATGGCGTATGGTTCCGGCGTACAAGGAGCCCCGGCCGGCGCCGGTGGCCGGGTCAAAGCGGAAAGCCGCTGGGCTGACAATGAATTACCGTCACATCTACCATGCCGGTAACTTTGCCGATGTGGTCAAGCACGCGGTGCTGGTCCTGATTCTGGAGCGGCTGGCGGCGAGGCCGGCGCCGTTCTTTGTGTTCGACAGCCATGCCGGCCTGGGTCGCTACGACCTGACCTCGGCGCCGGCGGTGCGGACCGGGGAATCGGCTGGCGGGATCGTCCGGGTGCTGGCGGCGGTTGCCGGTCACCGGCCGCCGCCCGGGCTGGCCGGTTATCTGGCGGCGGTGGCGGCGTTGAATGATCCGGGGACCGGGCCGGCGGGCGGTGGGCTGCGCTGGTATCCCGGCTCGCCGCGGCTGGCCCGGGCGCTGATGCGACCGGGAGACCGGTTGGTGCTGGCCGAGGCCCATCCCGAGGATGCCGCGGTTCTCAGGCGCGAATTCGCCGATGATGCCCAGGTCGCGGTCCATCATCAGGACGGCTATCTCGGGCTCAAGGCCCATTTGCCACCCCGGGAACGGCGGGGGCTGGTCCTGATCGACCCGCCCTATGAGGACGGGGATGAGGCGGCGCGGCTGGTGGCCGGACTGGCCATCGGTCATCGCCGCTGGGCCACCGGCATCTACGCCCTGTGGTATCCGATCAAGGAACAGGCCTGGGTGTGGCGGCTGCACGAGGCGGTGATCGCCCTTGGCATCCCGCGGGTGCTGGCCGTCGAACTGACCCTGTCGCCCGAGGACCGGGGACGGCTTGGCGGCTGCGGCCTGCTGCTGGTCAATCCGCCCTGGCAGTTGGACCTGATGCTGGCCGAACTGTTGCCCTGGTTGCAGCGGGAGCTTGGGACCGGGGCCGGCGGCGTCCGGGTGGCGTGGCTGGTACCCGAGACCCCGCCGGGCTGAACCCCACAGGATATCACTATTGTCTTGACTTTGCAGGGCTCTGCCTTGCACCCGCAAGGAGGCCAGCCTCCTTGACCTCATGACGTCATGGGTTCAAAGGGCCGACCGGCCCTTTGCGGGTGTGGGCAGAGCCCACAAAAACCCCTTCACTTCAAAGACTCATCGTAACCTGGGGCCTATGGGGCTGAACCCCGGCGCCGCCGGCGCCTGGGACAACGGTATTCCCGGCGGCGGGTCCGGGGGATAGGATCGGGGCATTGCCGGGTGGTCCGGAAAAACGGACCGGGCAAGATGCCGATCATCGGAGAATGCCGTCATGGCTGTCGTCAGCGTTCCAGAACCCGGGATGGAACCCGGCCTGCGCTTTGCCTGTGTCCTGGACGGACGGGGCGGTGCCATCCACAAGAGCTGGGACGAGGTGTTGAGCTGGCGGCCCGAAGACGGGGTGCTGTGGATTCATCTGGAGCGCGAACACCCGGACACCGCCCGCTGGATCACCCAGGCCAGCGGCATCGACCCGGTGATCGGCGAGGCTCTGCTGGCCGACGAATCCCGGCCGCGGGTCGAGGCGGTGGGTGACGGCCTGCTGATCGTGCTGCGCGGCATCGGCCGGGAGTCCGGCGCCGGCGGCGGGGCCGGCCAGGGCGGCAGCGGCAGCGTCGATCTGGTGCCGGTTCATGTTTGGATCGACGGCCAGCGGGTGGTATCGTTGCGCGACCGGGATCATGCCCTCGGCGCGCTGCGCGACATCCGCAACGCCAATGCCCTGGGCAAGGGTCCGCAACGGCCCGGCGACCTGCTGGTTCAGATCGCCG
Source organism: Rhodospirillales bacterium (assembly GCA_003165295.1). Taxonomy (GTDB): domain Bacteria; phylum Pseudomonadota; class Alphaproteobacteria; order Azospirillales; family Azospirillaceae; genus BOG-933. The sequence continues at coordinate 6,752 of PLTC01000063.1, forward strand.
ACAAGGTGGTCAAGGACCTGGAGCCGGTGCTGGACGCCATGGACGACGAGATCGACCGGCTGGAGGAGGTGGTGCTGACCACCGCCGACAGCGCGGTCCGCCACGCCTTGAGCGACCTGCGGCGGCGGTCGATTCACCTGCGCCGCTACCTCGCGCCCCAGCGCGACGCGCTCTACCGGCTCCAGCGCGAAGAGTGTAGCTGGCTCAGCGAGCGCGACAAGGTGCGGTTGCGTGAGGTCATCGATAAGGTGCTGCGTTTCATCGAGTATCTCGATTCGATCCGTGACCGGGCGATTATCCTTCACGAAGACCTGTCGTCCCTGCTCTCGGAACGGATTGCCCGGACCACCAACCGGCTGACCGCACTCGCGGCGCTGTTGTTACCGCCCAGCCTGATTGCGGGCATCCTCGGCATGAATGTCGGCGGCGTGCCGGGGACCCAAAATCCCGATGCGTTTTATATCGTGGCGGTGGTCATGGTGGTGATTACCGCCGGAATCATCCTGGTCCTGCGCCGGCTGAACTGGATGTAAAGTCCGGGTGTCCAAAGGCCCCCGGCCTTTGGCGGGTCAAGGGCGGAGCCCTGGTGAGAGTCTTTCATCTCTCCAAGGCGTCACCCGCCGCCCGCCCGGGTCCGGGACCGGTCCAGGGACGGATGCCGCGTTCGGTGCCCACCGAGCGAAGGACCGCCCGGCCGTCGGAGAGCCAGAGGGCGTGGGCGCCGTTGCGGCGCAAGGCCCACAGGTCGATCACCACCGGTCCCGGACAATGGCGGATCGGCTCGCCGGCCACCACCAGATCGACGGTGTCGCAGTCCTCGTCAAGGGCGAGGCTGTCGCGGACCAGCGCCACGGTCAGGCCCCCGGCCCGATAAAGGCAACCCAGCTCGTCGCAGCTCAGCCGGTCGTCGGCACTGTGCCCGGTGAGCGGCCACGGTTCCGCGGCCTGGTTGGTTCCGTCGCGGTGCAGCCAGGTCTGCCCGACCAGCCGGGTGGCGGCGGTGGCGTCGGGGAAGCTGAGGCCGCCATCGGCGGTGCGGACCGCCATTACCGTGCCATCCCCGGATACCAGCAAATCCGGATGGGGCGCCGCCAGGACGCCGGCGAAGCCGAGCACAATCGGGGCGATTCCCCACAGCCGCCAGGACCCAAGCCACAGCAGCAGCCACAGGCCGCCCAGCACGATGGCGGCCAGACCGGCCACCGGCATGGCCGGAACCCACAGCACCGAGCCGGGCAGGGCGGCGGTGACGTGGGCCAGCCAGTTGCACGCCGCCACCCCCCAGCCCATGGGGACCAGTGCCCAGGCTTCCAGCCCGAACGGCGCCAGCAGGTAGACCGCCAGCGCCCAGGGCATCACCCAGAAGGTGGTCAGGGGCACCGCGACCATGTTCGACAGCACCCCATAAAGCGCCATCTGCTGGAAGTGGTAGAGCGAGAAGGGCAGGGTGGCCAAAGTCGCCACCGCCGAGGTCAGCATGCTGCCCGCCAGATAGAGCGCGGCCTGACCCAGTGCCCCGGTATCGGTGCGCCAGCGGGTCAGCCACGGGGTTGCCACCTCGTAGGTGGCGATCAGCGCCGCCACCGCGGCAAAGGACATCTGGAAACTCGGCCCCAGCATCTGCTCGGGGGTATAGGCCATGATCACCACCGCGGAAATCATCAGCAGGCGCATGCTGATCGGGTTGCGGTCGGTCATGATCGCGATCATCACGGTGCCGGTGGTCAGCACCGAGCGCAGGGTCGGCGCCGCCGGACCGACCAGTGCCAGATAGGCGAAGGCGGCGATGAGGCCGGTCAGCGCCGCCCACTTCTTGATCGGACAGCGTAGCGCCACCGGCTCGATCAGCGCCAGCAGCGCCCGCACCAGAAAATACACCAGACCCGCCACCAGCGCGATATGCAGCCCGGAAATCGACAGAAGATGAGCGAGGCCCGAATAGCGGTAGTCGTTCATCACGTTCTGGGGGATCGCGGTCTGCTCGCCGTTGAGCAGTGCCTCCGTGACCGTGGCGGTGGCGCGGTCGGGCAGGACCTCGAGGCAGCGTCGGGCCAACCACGCCCGCAGGTCTTCCATCCGCAGCATCAGCCAGCGCCACCGGGAAGGCGGCGGCCCTTCGATCACCTCCGGCGTGTCAAGCGCCGAACCGACCGCGCCGTTGCCGTCGAAGAACGCCTGGCGCTCGAAGTCGTAGGCGCCGGGCTCGGCCGGGGGCGACGAGGGATGCAGCAGCGCCCGCACCCGGATCATGGCGCCCGGAGGTGGCGCCGCGAACCGGCCCTTGAGCCCGATCCGCACCTGATCGGGGGTGGCCTCGGGCGCCAGCCGGTCGATGGTGACGTCCGAAAGGGTCAGCCGTACCCCATCGGGCATGGACTCGGTGGTGATGGTCCGGCCGGTCAGCGTGACGATGCCCAACTCATGGTGGAGCATCGGCGCGGTCTGGCTCCAGGTGCGAAACTGCGCCGCGGTGAACCCCAGCGCGCCGGTAAGCAACACGACGAGCGCCGCCACCCACCCCGGCCGCCGCCGCGCCACCAGCGCCGCCAGCACCAAAGCCCCCGAAACCTCAGCCCCCAGTTCCGGCGCCGGCTCCACCGGCAGCCAAAAATACAAGGCGACGCCAAAACCCAGCCCCACGGGCAGCCACAATTCCCACCGCTCGCGCTCCGCCGCCAACCGCTCGCCCAGCTCCGCGAGCAGGCCGCCCGCGACACCGTATGCAGTGGCGGTACCGGTCTTGCCTGTGTCTTCTTCGAAGGAACGCCCGGTCATCCCACCCGCCGCTACTGCCCGTGGGTCCCGCGCCTGTGCCCGGACCGGCCGGGATGGGCTTGTCCAAAATCATACCAGGGTATGCGGAATGGTCCCAGGGCAGCGTAAAGCGGGTGACGTTGGCGCGTCGAAAGACCGCGCAATCGGGTTCCGTCGCATTCCAGCGGCAATTTCCATCCCCCGCGGTGTGGTTGCCGTGTTTGTTGGCGAGGCCGGGCTGCGGATGTTACAACGACGCCGCTTGCCCGCCATGTCCTGGCGGGACGAGCCGGTACGGTGCCCTCTGGTTCGCGGCCTTGCGGCTTCCGAAGCCGTGGTAACGTTTCATTAGGGAGCCGTGCCTAGAGTATCGTTATCGAACCCGCCACCCGAGATCGCTCCGTTGCCTTGATGACCGTCGTCACCCGTTTTGCCCCGTCGCCCACCGGCTTCCTGCATATCGGCGGGGCGCGCACGGCGCTGTTCAACTGGCTGTTTGCCCGCCATTCGGGTGGACGCTTTCTGTTGCGGATCGAGGATACCGACCGGCAACGCTCGACCGAGGCCGCGGTGGCGGCGATTCTCGACGGGCTGTCGTGGCTGGGCCTGCTCTGGGACGGCGAGGTGGTCTCTCAGTTCGAGCGCCGCCGGCGCCATGCCGAAGTTGCCGAGGCCATGCGTGCCGCGGGCCAGGCTTACCATTGCTATTGCAGCCCCGAGGAACTGACCGAATTGCGCGAGCGCCAGAAGGCCGCGGGTCAGCCTACGCGCTATGATGGCCGCTGGCGCGACCGCCCGGCCGCCGAGGCGCCTCCGGGGGTGGCGCCGGTGGTGCGGTTGCGGGCGCCCCGGGATGGCGAGACGGTACTCCAGGACCGCGTCCAGGGCGAGGTGCGGGTTCGGAATGACCAGTTGGACGACATGGTGCTGCTGCGGGCCGACGGCACACCGACCTATATGCTCTCGGTGGTGGTGGACGACCACGACATGGGCGTGACCCACGTCATTCGCGGCGACGATCACCTGACCAACGCCTTCCGGCAGGCGCAGATCTACAAGGCGATGGGGTGGGAGCCGCCGGTCTTTGCCCATATCCCGCTGATCCACGGTGCCGACGGGGCCAAACTTTCCAAGCGCCATGGCGCGCTCGGCGTCGAAGCCTACCGCGACCTGGGTTATCTGCCCGAGGCGTTGCGCAATTACCTGCTGCGGCTGGGCTGGGGCCACGGCGACGACGAGATCATTTCCGATGTCCAGGCCACCGAGTGGTTTGGCCTTGAGGGTATCGGCCGTTCGGCGGCGCGCTTCGACTTCGCCAAACTCGACAACCTGAACGGCCATTACCTGCGTCAGGCCGATGACGACCGGCTGGTCGGGATCATCGCGCCGCGGCTGGAGGCGATGCTGGGCGCGGGTCTCACGTCTGACCGGCGGGCGCTGTTGGCCCGGGCGATGCCGGGGCTGAAGGCCCGGGCCAGAACCACGGTGGAACTGGCGGCCGCCGCCCGGTTCTACGTGGCCACCGGTCCGCTGACGCTGGAGGCCAAGGCCGCGGCGGTGCTGGCGGAGGCTGCGGCGCGGCAACGGCTGGCGCTGGTCGCCGGGCGGTTGGCGGCGATGGGCGACTGGCGCGCCGAGGCCATTGAGGCGGCCATGCGGCGCCTCGCGGAGGAGCAGCCCTGCACGCTCGGGCAACTGGCGCAACCCTTGCGCGCGGCGCTGACCGGCAGTACTGTGTCCCCGCCGATCTTCGAGGTTGCCGAATTGTTAGGCAAAGACGAGGCGTTGGCAAGACTGCGACGTGCCGGAGCGCCGGAGTTGGTGTAAGGCCGGCAGGTTGCGGCTGGCCGCCGGGCGCCTTATACTGGCCGTCGAAATCGCAAACCGTCAGGCGCCGAAATCCTCCCCAATTCCCACCCGTTCCCAAAGCCACTGTACCGAAAAAGGATTTGCTGAATGAGCCAAGCAGACTCGAAGGCGGCACCCGAGGGCAAGCCTGCCGACAATAGCTTCACGCTGACCGATAACCGCACCGGCAAGTCCTTCAAGCTTCCGGTGCTCAAGGGGACCATCGGCCCGGACGTGATCGACGTTCGCAAGCTCTATGCCGATACCGACTGTTTCACGTTCGACCCGGGGTTTACTTCGACCGGAAGCTGCGAGTCCAAGATCACTTTCATTGATGGTGACGAGGGCGTTCTACTTCACCGCGGGTATTCCATCGACGAACTGGCCGAACAGAGCGACTTCATGGAAGTCTGCTACCTGCTGCTGAATGGGGACCTGCCGAATCGGGCGGAGAAGTATGCGTTCGAGCAGGTGATCACCCACCACTCGATGGTTCACGAACAACTGACCCTGTTCTATCGCGGTTTCCGGCGCGATGCCCACCCGATGTCGATCCTGTGCGGGATCACCGGGGCGCTGGCCGCGTTCTATGGCGACTCCCTCGACATCACCGACCCGCACCAGCGTCTGATCGCCTCGCACCGGCTGATCGCCAAGATGCCGACCAT
>PLTC01000063.1:12048-33779 GCA_003165295.1 Rhodospirillales bacterium
TTCATCCTCCATGCCGACCACGAGCAGAACGCTTCGACCTCGACGGTGCGGCTGGCGGGCTCCTCGGGTGCCAATCCGTTTGCCTGCATCGCCGCGGGTATCGCGTCCCTGTGGGGACCGGCGCATGGCGGCGCCAACGAGGCGGTGCTCAACATGTTGCAGGAGATCGGGAACAAGGACCGCATTCCGGAGTGCATCAAGCGGGCCAAGGACAAGAACGATCCGTTCCGGCTGATGGGCTTCGGCCATCGCGTCTACAAGAACTACGATCCGCGCGCTCAGGTCATGCGCCGGAGCTGCCATGAGGTGTTGGGCGAGCTGGGGATCAAGAACGATCCGTTGCTCGACATCGCGCTGGAACTGGAGCGGATTGCCCTCGAAGACGACTACTTTGTCGAGCGCAAGCTGTATCCGAACGTCGACTTCTATTCGGGCATCATTCTCAAGGCGATCGGCTTCCCGACCTCGATGTTCACGGTGCTGTTCGCGCTGGCCCGGACCGTCGGCTGGATTTCCCAGTGGAAGGAGATGATCGAGGATCCCCAGCAAAAGATCGGGCGTCCGCGGCAGCTCTATACCGGCGCAAAGCGGCGGCCCTACGTGCCGCTGGCGATGCGTGGCTGATCATTTCCCATCGCAGATCGGAACGAACGGCGCGGGCAACCGTGCCGTTCGTCTGCCGGCGTTTGCGTCCCGACCGCCGCGACGACCGCGTCCGGCCAACGATAACCGGATGCCGCGCCGGGAACTGGTGATGCAGGGGGTGCGGCTGGTGCTGCTGTTGGTCGTGGTGGCGGCGTTGGTCTGGGGGGTGGTGTCGTGAGAGGGGGGCCGGGCGGCGCCGGATTGATGTCAGGCGGCGCCTGGGAGCCGGTTAGGAATCAAGATCATCAAGTGACCTGAAGCAGCCGGCTGCTGCCGGGCGTAAATTGGTTGCGGTCTCAAAGTCATTGACACGTTCCGGCGCAACTGCCATTCGCATCATTCTGCCCGCAGAGCCTCGTCCGCTGCTCGCATCGCATCCGCTTGGTCAGTCGATGCAATAATCGCTTCGTATAAAGCTTCGTGAAGCTGGCCGGAGTCCGGCGTGAGGGCGAATGCCAGTGCCGCTGCCGCTCTCGCCTTTCGGAATACGAATAAGGCTTCTGGTGTCGTGGTCCCGGCGTCCTCGCTGAGCTTGAAGTAATGCTCGTCGAGTTGTGCGGTTAAGGAGTCGAGCCTGCGCCGCACATCGGATTGGTCATTTCCTCCACGGCGAAGCAGGCTAATGGCAATATCCACCTCATTTCCTTGTAATCCCGTTCGTGCAATGGCAATCAAACATGTTGCCAATGCCGCCTGTCGTCGTTGATAGTCATTCGCCTGCCGAAAGGATCTAACTAAATTCGTTGATATCGAATCGAGACGCAGGAGAGTCTCCATCAGGGCACCTTCAATGGGGTTACGGGAGTTGCTCCTGCGCTCTCAATTAGAGAAGCGCAGGAGGGATAAATTGGGCGCGTGGCGCCAACTTCAAGAAGGTTCAGGCCATTCTGCTGAGCTAAATTTACGATATTTTCCTCGGCGTGGCCTTGGCCACGTGCAAGAATTTCTCCGGGATTGAGCGTAACGCCAGGACGAAGATAACCCATCGGTTCGCTGGTGCCGACTAAAACCTGTTGTGCTCCGTTGGCATCTTCGGCGAGACCAACCGCCATGGTAATTCGCCCCTGCTGCGCGGGCGGAATTGCATCTTTAAGTTCCGCTACTCTGGCGACGGTACTGAATCCACTCTCTGCCGCAACATCTGGACCGAGCCCCGGATTTGCCGCCGCCAGCGGACAGGAAGCGACCGCGGACGGTGCCGAGCAGGGAATGGCGTCCGCGCGGGCGCCGGCATCGGTGGCCTTTGCCGCGGCTGCCGCGTCGCCCACCGCGGCAGCGCCCTCATCCACCGCGACCGCGGCTCCATCGGCCGCCACCACCGCCTCGTCGGCGGCCCCGGCGCCGCCGGCGGCTTCCCCGATCCCGGCGGCGTCCGCAGCCTCGCCGCCGACCACCGCGGTTCCGGCATAAAAGGTGCCCTGGCCGACCACCTGTCCCCACTGCTCGGGCGTCGCGGTCTGGGCGAACCGGTCGGCGGCGGTATAGGCGGCGCCGACGGCGTTCTGGGCGTTGCGATAGACGGCGGCGGCGGTTCCTGCGGGATCGGCCAGGGCGTCCTCTCCGAAGGCGGTGGCGGCCGTGACCGCATCCTTGGCCTTGGCGTAGGCGGCGTCCCGGGCAGCGGGATCCGTGGCCAGTGATTCTCCGGCCTTGGCCAGTGCCGCGACACCCTTCACGGTTCCGGCGGCGGCGCTGCCGATGCCTTCGGCCACCCCCTGTCCAAACGACGCCAGATCAGACCAGTCCACCATGTTCAGGCCCGCCGCCGGTGGTCGATCATGATGCGCAGGCGCAAGGCGGCGAGCCGTTGGCGGGCCGGAACGCCAAGGTCGATAATGTCTGCGGCCCAGGACCGGCGTGCATCGCTGTCGCCGGCGCCGGCGTAAAGCGTGCGCCAAGCTGCGACCGCCAGGGGTGCGTCTTCCAGCGACTCGAAACCCAGCCGCCGGGCCAGTTCGGTGGCGCGGGTGGCAAGGCGGCCGGCAGCCGCCGCCGGCACCCGGTCCCACAGGATCACCGGCAAAGCCGCGGCGATCCGCTCCGCCACCGGGGCATGGTCAAGCTCGGGCGGCACATAGAGATCAAGGTCGCTGCGGTTGCGCTCCGCCTGCGCCCAGACCCGGGCGTCAACACGGTCGGCCAGCGATCTGATCCGGGGGTCGGACTCGGGGTCGGGGCTGCCGATGGTCGCGGCCAGCTCCGGGTCACGGTGGAAATTCGGGGCCACCGCCTCCATCAGGTCGCAGAACAACGCAATCGTCGATTGCCAGGTGGCGCCGGCCCGCCGGGCGCGCGCCACCATCATGGCCACGATCTGCGCCTGCACCGGCGGCGCGAAGCGCGGCAGAAAGGCCGGGTGTCGCGCCGACAGATAGCCGCCAAGCCTGGCGAGAAACGCGAGTTCCGCGTTGCGCTCAAAGCGGTCGAACTGGGCGCGGCTGACCATTATCATGCAAACAGACCGTAGCAGATGTTTGCCGGTTTTTGGTTGACACCCTATCGAAGGCGTGTTCGCCGCCGATGACCGACGGGTACACGATTCCGCCCTTGCCGGCAAGACCGGATGCGGTAAGGCAGCGGTTCTCAATGCGGCTGAGTNNGACGGAACTGAAAGGGGTCTGCGCCGGCCTGACGGATCGTCGCCGCAGCACGGACTGTACCTACACGATGGCGGACATCGGGATGGCGGCGTTCTCGATGCTTTTTCATGCAAAGCCCGTCGTTTCTTGCGCATCGGGAGGTGTTGGCGGCGGGCCGGGGACGCTCGAACTGCCAGACCTTGTTCGGCATGGAGAAGATACCGAGCGATAACCATGCCGACCTCAACGCCCGCCCACCCTGAAAAAATTGGCCAAACCGGCCAATGAGAATTGCTGGTGGGGCGGTCGCATTGAGAACCGTGGGCGCATCGAGAGCCGCAGGACACCCCGGCACGATCTCGACATCGAACCCCACTTGCGCGATGCTGCGTCCATGACCGACCCCGCTCCCCCGTCTCCCGCTCCCGCTCCCCCGTCTCCCGCTCCCGCTCCCGTGCCCCCGCCATCGCCCGAGGCGGCTCCGCCATCGCCCGAGGCGGCTCCGCCATCGCCCGAGGCGCTGTATCTGGTGGACGGTTCGGGCTTCATCTTCCGGGCCTTCCATGCCCTGCCGCCGCTGACCCGGGCCGATGGCACCCCGGTCAATGCGGTTCTTGGCTTTACCAACATGCTGATTCGGCTGCTGGCCGAGGCCCGGGCCGAGGCGGTGGCGGTGATCTTCGACGCCCATCGGGTTAATTTCCGCAACGACATCTATCCGGCCTACAAGGCCAACCGCGAGGCGCCGCCGCCGGAACTGGTGCCGCAATTCGCGCTGGTGCGGGAGGCGACCCGGGCCTTTAACGTCCCGGCCATCGAGCTGGAGGGCTTCGAGGCCGACGACCTGATCGCCGCCTATGCCCGGCTGGCCCGGGCCGCGGGTCGGGACGTGACCATCGTGTCCTCGGACAAGGACCTGATGCAACTGGTGGGTCCCGGGGTGCGGATGCTTGACCCGCTCAAGTATCGGACCATCGGTCCCGCCGAGGTCGCCGAGAAGTTCGGGGTGCCGCCCGGGCAGGTGGTGGATGTCCAGGCGCTGGCCGGCGACAGCACCGACAATGTGCCGGGGGTGCCCGGCATCGGCATCAAGACCGCGGCGCAGTTGATCACCGAGTACGGCGACCTTGAAACCCTGCTGGCCCGGGCCGGAGAAATCAGGCAGCCCAAGCGGCGCCAGTCCCTGATTGACTTCGCCGATCAGGCCCGGCTGTCCCGGCGGCTGGTCCTGCTGGCCGCCGACGCCCCGGTGCCGGTACCGCTGGAGCAGTTGCGGGCGCACCGTCCGAACCCGGAAACCCTGTTCGCCTTCCTGCGCGAGCAGGGTTTTCAGAGTGTGGTGACCCGCATCGAGTCGGAATTCCTGCACCGCAGCGGCAGCGTGGTGGTGCCGGGGGCGCCGGCGGTGGCGGTCCCGGCTCCGGTCGCGGCCGAGCCCCGGTCCCCCGACCACCCGGCCCCGGCGGCGCCCGCCGTGGTGCGGTACGAGCTGGTGCAGGACCTGCAAACCTTGACGGCCTGGGTCGCCCGGGCGCGCGAAGCGGGGGTGATGGCGGTCGACACCGAGACCACCTCGCTTACGCCCAGCACCACCACCCTGGTCGGGGTGTCGCTGGCGGTGGCGCCGGGGGACGCCTGTTACATTCCGCTTGGCCACCAGGCGCCGGACGGCCACGCCGAAGGCTTCGACTTCGGAGCCGCCCGGCCGCTCCAACTTGATCGCGAGTCGGCGCTGGCGCTGCTGAAGCCGTTGCTGGAAGACCCCGGTGTGCTCAAGGTCGGCCAGAACCTGAAGTTCGATGTCCAGGTGCTGGGTCAGTTCGGTCTGGCGGTGACCCCGTGGGACGATACCATGCTGATCAGCTACGTGCTGGACGGCGGCGCCCACGGTCACGGCATGGACGAACTGGCGGAGCGGCACCTGGGTTACACCACCATCACCTTTGCCCAGGTGGCCGGAACCGGCAAGGCTCAGGTGACGTTCGACCGGGTGCCGTTGGATCGGGCCTGCCGGTACGCCGCCGAGGACGCCGACATTACCTTGCGCCTGTACCGGGTGCTGAAGCCGAGACTGGTCGAGGAACGGCTGGTCACGGTTTACGAGACCCTGGAGCGGCCGCTGGTGCCGGTGGTGGCGGCGATGGAGCAGGTCGGGGTCGCCGTCGACCGGGCGGTGCTCTCGGCCCTGTCGCGGGACTTCGCCGGCCGGTTGTTCGAGCTGGAGGGGGAGATTCACCGGCTGGCCGGGCATTCCTTCAATGTCGGCTCGCCCCGGCAACTGGCCGAGGTGCTTTACGGTGAAATGGGGCTGGAGGGCGGGCGCAAGGGCAAGTCCGGGACCCGCTCCACCGACAGCGCCACCCTGGAGCCGCTGGCCGAGCAGGGCAGCGAGATCGCCCAGCGGGTGCTCGACTGGCGTCAACTGGCGAAGCTCAAGAGCACCTACACCGACGCGCTTCAGGAACAGATCGATCCCCGCACCGGGCGCGTCCATACCTCGTTCGCGCTGGCCGCCACCAGCACCGGCCGGCTGTCCTCCACCGACCCCAATCTCCAGAACATCCCGATCAGGACCGAAGAAGGCCGCAGGATCCGGACCGCCTTTGTCGCCCCGCCCGGCGGCAGGCTGCTTTCGGTGGACTATTCCCAGATCGAGTTGCGGCTGGTGGCGGAAATCGCCGGCATCGAGGCGCTCAGGCAGGCGTTCCGGGACGGCCAGGACATCCATGCCCTCACCGCGTCCCAGGTGTTCGGGGTGCCGCTGGCCGCGATGACCCCGGAGCTGCGGCGCAAGGCCAAGGCGATCAATTTCGGCATCATCTACGGCATCAGCGGCTACGGGTTGGGCCGGCAGCTCGGCATCGGCACCGGCGAGGCCACGGTGTTCATCAAGGACTATCTCGACCGCTTCCACGAGTTGCGCGACTGGATGGAGGCGACCAAGGCGTTCTGCCGCGCCAATGGCTTCGTCCGCACCCTGTTCGGCCGCAAATGTCACGTCCAGGGCATCAACGACCGGAGCCCGGCCCGGCGCAGCTTTGCCGAACGCCAGGCGATCAACGCCCCGATCCAGGGGACCGCCGCCGACATCATGAAGCGCGCCATGATCCGCCTGCCCGCGGCACTGGCGGCCGAACGCCTGACTGCCCGCCTGTTGCTCCAGGTTCACGACGAACTGTTGCTCGAAGTGCCAGAGGTGGAGGTCGAGACCACCGCCCGCGTGGTGCGGACGGTGATGGAGGACGCGGCTCACCTGGGGGTGCCGCTGGTGGCCGAGGCGCGGGTCGGAGCCAACTGGGCCGAGGCGCATTAGTGGGCCGCGTCAGCGAAAATTGCACGGTAAAAGCCCCGGTTTCCAAAGGCCGCCGGCCAAAGGTTGGGTCCAGCAACGCCCTGGTCGCCGAAGGCGTTTTGTAGGGGCTTTGCCCCTACGACCCCACCAAAGGCCGGCGGCCTTTGGAAACCGCTAACTTAACCCCTGCAATCTCGGGTCGCATGCAAGCCTTGGGGAGCAGCGCGGCTATGGCTTCCGCGCCGACGTTCGCCAGCTCCTTCGGCTCCATCTTGTAGAGGCCGCCGCCATAGACCCGACCCTCACCGAGCAGGGTTTCCGGCTTGATCGCGTTCAGGAACTCCCACACCTTTCGTTTGAGCTTGGGATTGTCTTCGAGCGCAAGGGCCAGCGGCGGCTTGGGGTAGAGCATGAGATAGACATTCGCTGTCGTTGCGAGCGAATGGTTCAGGATAAAGCGGAAGGGACGACCGCTTTTCACGTCGCCACGACCCATGTAGGTGCAGACGAATGGGGCGGGCGGACGGTTCTCCTGCGCGTACCACGGCGACCGGAAGCGGCAGAGATAGCGCTCGGATACGGACGGCTTGCCGGTTTGCAGATAGGCCCACAAGGACGGGTAACGCTGTTTGATCTCACCTTCGGGCAGGCGGCAATCCAGTATGAATAATCGCCGCTCGAGTTTCGGAATGCCGTCCTGATCGGCCTCGACCTCGTCCGTCGGGAGATGGCGCGGCCCCGGCAGGATCGGCTTGAACAGCTCCCGCGGCAGGCCGTGCGCCGCGAGTTGTTGCGTGCTCCTGATAAAAAAGGTGTTGTCGCCCGTGGCGATGCCGCGCTGAATCTTGAAGAAGTCCGCCAGTCTCAGGCCCGTGGAGGTCTCCCGCACCGGGGATTCGGGAAAGCGCGTCCACTTCGCCTCGGTTTGCAGGGCGCCGGCCGCGACCGGGAGCCGCCGGGCCGGATTGGCGAGCGTGCCGCCATAGGTGAATTCGATCTGGTGCCCAGCCATAGGCCGCCGTTTGCGAAACCACACCACCGCCGACGACACCAGCGCGTCGCCGAATTGCACATCGTTTGGATCGAAACGTTGTATTTGCAACAGTTCGACGTGGTTCAGCAGATAGCGCTTCGCCGCAACGCCATAGTTCACGTCCATGAACTCGCTCGGAATCAGCCACCCGGCGATGCCGTCATCCGCCAGCCAGGCATGGGAAAGCGCGAGGAAATAGCAGTAGAGACCGGCAAGACCTCCGACCTTCACGCCGCAGGCCTCGGCGGTTGCCGCCTGTAGCCGCGCCTTGTCGGCATTGTCCAGGTGGTGATGCCGGACATAGGGCGGATTGCAGATGATGAGATTGAACCGACCGGCGGGCCTGGGCGCTTCCGCCGTCGTGAAATCGCCCAGTGTCAGCTTGAGTGGGTGGCCTTGCCATAGCCCGCGGGCCGGTTCGCCGTAATGCGGATCGATCTCGAAGCCCGCCGCCCCGGCAATCCGTTCCTTTGGGAACGTGCGCAGCAGCGCCGAGTAGAACGCGCCGGTGCCGATGGCCGGATCAAGGAAACGTACCGGAACATCCGGCGGCAGCAAGGCGCGGGCCTGTTCGAGCATCTCCGTTGCCAGCGCCGTTGGCGTGGCGAACTGGCCGCGCCGATTGCGCTCTTTCTGCGTCCTGCCCGCATCGCAGGTTGCCTGCAAGACAAGTCGTCGATCTTCCAGCGGTGGGATCGCGCTCATTGTCCAAAGCCCGAATGAAGTCGCCCTGTCTTGATTTTGCAGGGCTCTGCCCTGCACCCGCAAGGAGGCTCGCCTCCTTGACCTCTTGACGCCACGGGTTCAAAGGGCCGACCGGCCCTTTGCGGGTGTGGGCAGAGCCCACAAAACCCTTCCGTTCAACGATCCGTCATGGCTGAGCGCCATCCCGGATACCTACAGCCCCAGAACCTCAACCTTACGATTCTGCTCCCGGGTTTTCAGAAACCGTACCGCCGGAAAATCCTCCTGGGTGCGGTTGAGGTGCCAGGCGTTGCGGGCCAGGAACACCAGGGCGCCGTCATGATCTTCGGCGAAGGCCGAGCGGTTGGCGTCGACCATGCGTTTCAGGACCAGCGGATCGTCGCACTCGACCCAACGGGCGGCGTCCACCGCGGCCGGCTCGAAGCGGGCCGAGAGTCCGTATTCGGCCTCGATCCGGGCCGCCAGCACCTCGAACTGCAAGGCGCCGACCACCCCGACCACCCAGTCGGCCCCGCTCAGCGGCTTGAACACCTGGCTCGCGCCTTCCTCGGCGAAATGGTCCAGCGCCTTGCGCAGGTGCTTGACCCGCATGGGGTCGTCCAGCCGCACGCGCTGGAGCAGTTCGGGCGCGAAGCTGGGGACGCCGGTATAGCGCAGTTCCTCGTTGCCCTCGACCAGGGTGTCGCCGATGCGCAGGCTGCCATGGTTGGGGATGCCGATGATGTCCCCGGGCCAGGCGTCCTCCGCCAGTTCCCGGTCGCGGGCCATGAACAGCACCGCGTTGTTGACGGCCAGCAGCTTGCCCGAGCGGCTGTGACGCAGCTTGACGCCGCGGCGGAAGTGGCCCGAACACAGGCGCAGGAACGCGATGCGGTCGCGGTGGTTGGGGTCCATATTGGCCTGGACCTTGAACACGAAGCCGCTCACCCGCTCCTCGGTCGGCACCACCAGCCGGCCGCAGGCCGGTTGCGGCCGGGGCGGCGGCGCGTGGCTGGCCAGCCCCTGGAGCAGTTCCCGCACCCCGAAATTGTTGATGGCGCTGCCGAAGAAGACCGGCGTGAGATGGCCGGCGCGGTACGAGTCGAGATCGAAGGCCGGCATCAGACCGCGGGCCATCTCCACCTCTTCCCGCAGCCGGGCCAGGGCCGGAGCCGGCAGCAGGGTGTCGAGCCGGGGATCGTCGAGGCCGCGGCATTCGATGCCGGCATCCACCACGTCGCCCTGGCTGCGGTCCATCAGCAGCAGCCGGTCGCCGAGCAGATCGTAACAGCCGAGAAAGTCGCGCCCCATGCCGATGGGCCAGCTTGCCGGGGTGACGTCAAGGGCCAGCGCCTCCTCGATCTCGCCGATCAGCTCGAAGGGGTCGCGCGCCTCCCGGTCCATCTTGTTGATGAAGGTCATGATCGGCACGTCGCGCAGCCGGCAGACCTCGAACAGCTTGAGGGTCTGGGCCTCGATGCCCTTGGCGCCGTCGATCACCATCACCGCGCTGTCCACGGCGGTCAGGGTGCGATAGGTGTCCTCGGAAAAGTCCTCGTGGCCCGGCGTGTCCAGCAGGTTAAAGGTCCGGCCGAGATACTCGAAGGTCATCACCGAGGCGGTTACGGAAATGCCGCGCTCGCGCTCCACCTTC
Source organism: Rhodospirillales bacterium (assembly GCA_003165295.1). Taxonomy (GTDB): domain Bacteria; phylum Pseudomonadota; class Alphaproteobacteria; order Azospirillales; family Azospirillaceae; genus BOG-933. Next base: position 21,936 of record PLTC01000063.1, read on the forward strand.
ATCCAGTCGGACCGTGCCCGGCGCTGCTCGCCCCGGGCCTTGACCGCTCCCGCCATCTGGATGGCGCCGCCGAACAGCAGCAACTTTTCGGTGAGAGTGGTCTTGCCGGCGTCGGGATGGGCGATGATGGCAAAGGTCCGGCGCCGCCCGATCTCGTCAAGCATGGCGCCGCTTCAAGGGTGCCTCGCCGCCCTTACTCCGCACCGGCGGTTTGGGACCGCTGCGCGCCGCCGCGGGCGCCGGGCGGCGCACCGGTGCCGGCTCCAGGCCGGGGATGGTGTGCGGCGGCAGCGGACGGCCAAGAAACCGCTCGATGGCACGCACCTGACTGAGTTCCTTGCCGGTATAGAACGAGTAGGCGATGCCGGTGGCGCCGGCCCGGCCGGTGCGGCCGATGCGGTGAACGTAGTCTTCGGCCACCCGCGGCAGGTCAAAGTTGATGACGTGGCTGATGTCCGCGACATCAAGTCCGCGCGCCGCCACGTCGGTGGCCACCAGCAACCGGATGCGGCCGCGGCGGAGCGCCTCAAGAGTGCGGTTGCGCTGGGGCTGGCTCATGTCGCCGTGAAGCGCGGCAGCGGCATGACCGCTCTGCTCCAGGTCGCCGGCCAGCCGGTCGGCGTCGCGCTTGGTTGCGGCGAACACGATGGCCTTGCTGACCTCTTCGCTGCCGGCGAGATGGGCCAGCAACCGATGCTTGTGGTCGAGGTTGTCGGCGCGCAACAGCCGCTGGTCGATGGCGGCATGGGCGACGCTGCCGCCGGCCACGTCCACCCGCAGGGGGTCGTTGAGCAACCGGGCCGCCAGCCGGACCATGGCGGCATCGACGGTGGCGGTGAACAGCAGGGTCTGGCGTCCGGCCGGGCAGGCGGCGGCGATCCGTTCCACCGGCTCGACGAAGCCGAGGTCAAGCATGCGGTCGGCCTCGTCCAGGATCAGCAATTCGATGCCCCGGAGATCCAGCCACGACCGGTCCAGATGATCCAACAGCCGGCCCGGGGTGGCCACCACCACGTCGGCGCGCCGTTCCAGCAGTTGCCGCTGTTCGCGATAGGGCACCCCGCCCACGATCACCCCGGTATTGACCCGGCAGAACTTGGAATAGCGGCGCACGGCTTCGAGACTCTGGGCGGCCAGTTCGCGGGTCGGCGACAGGATCAGCACGCGCGGGCCGAAGCTGCCGGCGGCGCGGGGAGTCACCGCCAACCGCTGAAGCGCCGGCAGCACGAAGGCCGCGGTCTTGCCGGTACCGGTGTTGGCCGAGGCGATCATGTCGCGTCCGGCCAGGGCGGCCGGAATCGCCTGCGTCTGGACCGGAGTCGGCGCGGTATAGCCGCAGCCGTCAAGCGCCTTGAGCAGCGCCGGGGTCAATCCAAGATCGGCGAAAGTCGGGGAGGGGGGATGGAGCAATCGAAATCCTTTACGACAGAGTCCGGGGGCCGGGAGCACGGTCGCAAAACAAACGCGACGCCCGGAAGCGTCGCGGCTCTGGCACCCAACGGGCGTAACCATAGCAGACATCCGGGAAATAACCAGCGTCTTCGTGCGCCGGCGACCGCCCCGGGTGCACACCGGCCGTGTGCCGGTGGCCCGGCCGGAAATTCGCGGCATCAAGTTTTGTGTTGATTTTGCGAAAAATTATCGGCAATTAGAATGCAGGCGATTGAGCACCATCGCCGCCTTAAGGTGGCGGGTTGGTCGGTTCTGCCCAATTTATAATTGCAAGAGGATGTCGGCGATGGCCGAGCCAGAGCGGATTGTCGACCTGCTGCGGGTGGTCTCGGACATCGCCACCGACAAGATCAGTACCATCAAGCAGGTTACGGCAGCAAGCCGCATCCTGGCTTTGAACGCGCTGGTGGAAGCCAACCGGGCCGGCGCCGCCGGGCGCGGTTTCGCGGTGGTGGCCAACGAGGTTAAGAGCATTTCGGTCCGCATCTCGCGGATAACCCAGGAGCTGGAAGCGGAGCTGTCGACCAATATCGAGGAATTGTCGCGGTTGGGCGAGGCGATGGTGATGCATGTCCGCGGCGCCCGCCTGGGTGATCTCGCGCTCAACATGATCGAGATCATAGATCGCAACCTTTACGAGCGGTCTTGCGACGTCCGGTGGTGGGCCACCGATTCGGCGGTGGTCAACTGTCTGGTCCGCCGGGACGACCCGGCCGCAGCTCGCTTCGCCTGCAAGCGGCTGGGGGTGATTCTCAACTCCTACACGGTCTATCTTGACCTGTGGGTGGCCGATGCCCAGGGGGTGGTGGTGGCCTGCGGCCGGCCCGACCGCTACCCGCGGGCCATCGGCACCAACGCCAGCGGCAGCCAGTGGTTCCGCGATGCCATGGCCACCCGGGATGGAACCGCCTTTGCGGTGGCGGATATTTCGGTCAACGAGGCCCTGGACGGCGCGATGGTTGCAACCTACTCCACGGCGATCCGCGAGGGGGGCGAGGTCGGGGGCCGGCCGCTGGGTGCGCTCGGCATCTTTTTCGACTGGGAACCCCAGTCCAATGCGGTGGTGGACCGCGTCCGCCTCACCCCGGAGGAACGCCAGCGGACCCGGTCCCTGCTGATCGACAGCCAGGGCCGGGTCATCGCCGCCTCGGATCGCCAGGGGGTGTTGCGCGAGACCATCCGGCTGGCGGGCGACGGCGGTGCCATGGGCAACTATGTGGATGACCGGGGCCGCATCGTCGGCTACGCCCGGACCCCCGGCTACGAGACCTATCGGGGCCTGGGCTGGTACGGCGTGATCGTCCAGGACCGGTTGCGGTAAAGGGGGCTCCTGCCCCGCACCCCAGAAAGGCTCGCCGCCCTGACCTTCAAAAGTCATGGGTTCAAAGGGCCGACCGGCCCTTTGCGGGTGTGGGCAGAGCCCACAAAATCACTTTTTCCCTCAATGACCTGCCGCAACCCGGCGACCCGGTCAGGGCTTGGCCGGGTCCTCGAGCACTTCCACCTGCTCGGGAAAGGCGATCTCGATTTCGGGACCGCTGTGGCGATAGAGCCAGCCGCGCACCCGGACCAGCCGGCCCTGGAGCAGGTGGGGGTCGCCATGGACCTGCCGGAACGACCTGACGCCGTGGCGGGGAACCCGGACCGAGAAATCGGTGCGCCAGTTCTGGCCGAAGTTCAGATAAATCTGACCCTTGCCGAAGCTGACGCTCAACACCCGACCCTCCACCAATTGGAAGCTGTCGAGGTCGTGGCCAAGGCCGTTCGGGTCGCGGATGGCATAGAACCGGTTGTCCCAGATGCCGCGCCGGGCGGCGCGGGCGGCCTGTTCCAGCCCGTACATTTCGGCCCCCAGGTCCTTGAGGTCGGGCGCGGCATAGGCCCGGACCCAGCCCCGGCCCAGCATTTCGCCCTGAAGCCACAGGCCGTCGTCGCGAACCAGTTGCGCCAGCAGGCGGTCGTGGCGATCCTGGCGGGCCCCCGGAACATAGAGGGTGACGGTCCGGCCCTGGACCAGCTGCGCCAATGCCGCCCTGGCCTCGGCGGCCAGGGGCCAGGTGTGGGCGCGGGCGCGGCTCTGGACGATTCGCGGCGCCTGAATTCCCGACAGCCGCAACACCCGGCCGTCGCCAAGAATCACGGTGTCGCCCGACATCACCGCCTTGACCACCGCGGTCCCGCTGGCCGGCAGGTGCTCCGCCGGACCGGCGAGGGCCGGGCACGCCGCCAGCAGCGGGAGCAGACACACCAGCAACAGCCAGGGCAGCGCCGCAGCCCCCCCCAACCCTCTTCGGCGGCTGCCGGGATCCGATGGCGGGCGCCTAGTCAAAGTCGGTCGCCAGCGCGGCGCGCACGGTCTCGGGCATGATGGCCATATGGCCATAGTGGGGATGGCCGATGCCGACGATGACCTGCTGTTCGGGGGTCCTGAAGGCTTCGATCTGGGCCGGCGTGAACGGGAAATGGATAAAGTGGACCGAGGAGGTTTTCCCCTGGGCGTTGGTGCGGGCCAGGTCCGATTCGGGGCGGCCTGTCACCTGCTCGGTGCCGAAGCGGAGGCTCATGGTGCTTTCAACGCCGCCAAGCGCGCTCAGGATCGCGTTGCGGCGTTCGGGATCGTCGATCTCAAACATCACCGTCGCCACCAACTCCCGGCCGTTGGGCACCAGCGGATTGTAGGCCGCCAGCTCGTCGGCGATCTGGGTCTCGCCGCCGCGCTCGATGCGCAGCATCTCGTGGATCTGCATCCACATGGTGTCGTAGCTCTCGAAATAAAAGGTCGCCACCGGTCCCACCGCCAGCCGCCGGACGGCCTTGATGGCGACCAGGGCACGACGCTTTTCGGCCCGGACGGCGGCGTACCCGGCAAGGTCGAGGATGTCGGCGCGGGTGATCTGGCGTCTGGCGGATGCGGCGGTCATGGTCGTTGTCCTCCCGGTCCTTCTACTCGTGGCGGCTGTGTTTCGGATGCGCCCCGCCGTCCGCAACCGATCGCGCTAGCCGCCGGTTGCTTCGAGGCCGTAGGCGCGAGCCAGAATCTGGATCGGATGCAGGGCTTCGGCCGGCACCCGGGCGCCCTCGACCCGTTCCATACCCTGGACGATGTGCATGCCGGCGAGCGGACACTCGGAGGCGACGCATCCCTTGTCGGCGCGGGCCGCCTGCTGGGCGACCGGGGCGCCGACCTTGATCGCGGTCTCGAAATGCTCCCGGGTCAGTCCCCATGCGCCGCCGTGGCCGGAGCAGCGTTCGATCACCTTGAGGTCCAGCCCGGGAATCCGGCGGAGCATCTCCGCGGCCTTCTGGCCCATGTTCTGGGCGCGGGCGTGGCAGGCGATGTGAAGGGTAACGCCGCCCTCCACCGGCTGAAGCCCGGGGGCGAGCCCTTCCTTACGGGCAATGTCCACCACATACTCGCTGATATCGAAGGTCGCGGCCGCCAGCTTCTCGACCAGGGGATAGTCGGGGGAGTCTTTCGGGACGATCAGCGGCCACTCGCTCTTCAACATCAAGGCGCAGCTCGGGACCAGCGCCACCACGTCGTGCCCGGCGTCGATCAACGGCTCCAGCGCCCGCGCGATCCGGCCGGCGCTGGCCGTAACCTTCTCCAGGTCGCCCTGTTCCAGTTGCGGCATGCCGCAGCAGCCCGGATAACTTTCGGTCACGGCGACGCCGTTGCGCGCCAGCACCGCCCGTGCCGCCATGCCGATGGCCGGGTTGTTGTAGTTGGCAAAGCAGGTGGCAAAGATCACCGCCTGACGTCCGTAGGCCGGGGCGTCGCGGTCGGCAAAGGCCGATTCGGCCTTGGCCCGCATCATGAAAGTCCGGCCATGGAACCGGGGCACCGCGGCGTCACGGTGAATGCCCACAACCTTTTCCATCACGGGCCGGGTCAATTCGTTGCGCCGGTCGGTGGCCCAATTGGCGATGGGTGCCGCCAACCCGGCCAGACGGCCGTTGCGGTCGGTCCGGTTCAATTCCCGGGCGGCCAGCGGCACCAGCCCCTTGCGGAACTCCACCGCCCGGTAGCGCAACATCAGGTGGGGGAAATCGAGGTTGAACTCGTGTGGCGGCACGTAGGGACACTTGGTCATGTAACACAGGTCGCACAACGTACAGGCGTCCACCACCGCTTTGAGGGCGGGTGACGGGACCTCCGCCAACTCTTCGCCCGGCGTCGAGTCGATCAGGGTGAACAATCGGGGGAAACTATCACATAAGTTGAAGCAGCGGCGGCAACCATGGCAGATGTCGAAGACGCGCCGCAATTCGGCGTCGAGCCTGGCTTCGTCGTAAAAATCGGGACTCTGCCAGTTCACGGGATGGCGGGTCGGGGCGTCCAGGCTGCCTTCACGCATAGGGTCCTCACCGGGCGGGGTGACAAAAGGGGAGCGTGATAATGTGCGGTCTTGAACGGGTATTCTTGATAACGAAACGGACCGCAAATCGCAAAAAGCACCAGCCGGCCCGCGGGCTCCGGGGACTCCGCGGACCGGGGGATGTCCGTCGGGGCCGGATTACGCCAGGGTGTCCAGCGCCTTTTGGAAGCGCCCGGCGTGGGATTTTTCGGCCTTGGCCAGGGTCTCGAACCNNTCGAACCAGTCGGCGATTTCGTCAAAGCCTTCGTCGCGGGCGGTCCGGGCCATGCCCGGATACATATCGGTGTACTCGTGGGTCTCGCCGGCGATGGCGGCCTTGAGATTCAGGTCGGTGGACCCGATCGGCTCGCCGGTGGCGGGGTCACCGGTCTCTTCAAGATACTCAAGGTGGCCGTGAGCGTGACCGGTTTCGCCTTCGGCGGTGGAACGGAACACCGCAGCCACGTCGTTGTAGCCTTCAACATCCGCCTTCTGAGCGAAATAGAGGTAACGGCGGTTCGCCTGGCTCTCACCGGCAAAGGCGGCCTTAAGGTTGTCCTCGGTCCGGGTTCCCTTTAACGCCATGGTCTGATCCCTCCTTTTTGCGTGTTGGCTTGGATTGGGTGTTGGATTGGGTATCTGGGCTGTCGTGCCATCTCGCGGCCCGACGTTTACCGTCGACCTTGGCCTCTTTATGGCACCACCGGACCCCCAAGGTCCAGCGATCTGGAATAATTCTAAATCTTCGGACCTTCGGGCGGCGAGGGGCTGGCATTACCCACCGGCAGGTCTGCACCTTCCCGGGCATCGGCCAGACGGATGATCACATCGACCCTCGTGACCCGGGTTCCCGCCGGCGGTTGGGGCAGGGCCTCGACCACGACCTTGCTACCGGGGACGTCCGCCAGCCACCCCGACGGTTCGTGGTAAAAATGGTGATGAAAGGTGACATTCGTATCGAAATACGAGCGTCCGGCGTCAACCACGACCTCTCGCAACAGGCCAGCGCCGGTCAACTGATGTAATGTATTATAAACGGTGGCCAGAGAGACCTTAAGGCTATCTGCCAGTGCCTCTGCGTGCAACTGCTCGGCGGTGACGTGCCGGTCGCAGCCCTCGAATAACAGGCGCGCCAGACCGACTCGCTGCCGGGTCGGTCGCAACCCCGAACGGGTCAGGAGATCAAGTGCACGTTTGAACGGGCGGGTGCTGGTCATGACCGGATCCACAGGGCTTGGCGACACCGAACGCGCGGTGCCGGCGGCAAGGGGCCCACGACGGCGGGACGCCACGATTGACTGTAGTCTCCCGGCCCGGGAAAAGCACCTTCGCTTTTCGGTCAAGACCCGAAGCCGAAAATATCACGATACCGGCCGGGCCGCCCCGCAAAGGGCGACCCGGCCGGGATCGCTTCCGTAACCCGATTGCGCAACCGACTTACTGGACTTCGATCACGACCCGACGATTGGCCTGCTCGGCGACATTATTGCCGGTCTGCACGGCGAGCTGGCTCTCGCCAACGCCGGCGGCAGTGATGGCGCCGGCCGGCACGCCGTTCGCGATCAGGGCATGGGCGACCGCATGGGCCCGACGATCGGACAGGTTCTGGTTGGCCTTCACCTTACCGACGGTATCGGTCGACCCGATGACCTTCACGGTCGAGGCGCCCTTCTGGAAGGCGTCTGCGGCTTCGCGAATGGTCTTGAGGTCGGCGTGCGACAGCTTGGCGCTTCCCGACCGGAACGGAATGGTGAACGAGACCGGCGCAACTGCGGTTGCCGGGGTGATCGTTCCCTTCCACGGAACTTCCACATAAGCCGGCGGCGCCGGCGGCTGTGAACAGGCAGACAGGGCCAGCAGGCCGAGTGCCGCTACGGACAACCTGGAAAACTTCATAGTCAATGTCTCTCCCTACCTGCTACGAACGAAGTGGAATGATCTCATAGCACAGCTAATCTATCGCACCGACCGTTACTATCAAAACGCAAATCGGGCGGCGCCGGCCTCATGATGGCTTTACGGGCTTTTCACCGGCCGCTGTGGCATTATTGCCAAGTGTCGGCGATCCACAAGATATGGCTGGTACCGCGGGGATGTGTACAACATTTTTGGACAGATCGGACGGTTTCCGAGTCGGGACCGTGCCGGGCGGAACGACCGGGGCGGGCAGGCGGCAAGGCTTTACCCTCGTTCCGGGGTGGGGGGTGCCATCAATGGCGATGCCGCCGTGACGCCGGCGAATCGGGGAAATCGGCGGACTTACTCGCCGCTGTAGCCGATGACGCCGCGCAGATTGGCGCCTTCGAGCTTGGCGCCGCGCAGGTCGGCGTTGGTCAGGGTGGCGTCTTCCAACACCGCTTTCCTGAGGTCGGCATCCCGCAGGTCGGCGTGGCTGAAATCGGCCCGGGCAAGACGGACGCCCCGCAGGTCGGCTCCGGTCAGATTGGCCCGGATCAGGCGGGCATTCTCAAGATTCGAGGGCCAATTGGTGCTGGTCGTCCCGGAAATCTCAACCGGCCCGAGCCGCGCACCGACCAGTTGTGCCCCGGTCAGCGTCGCCCGATAAAGATTAATGCCGCGCAGGTCCGAATTCGAGAGATTGGCATCGCGCAAGTCGGCAAACGACAGGTCGGCCATCACCAGACAGATCTTCGACAGATCGACGCCTTTGAGAATCGAATAACTGAGATTGCTCGCGGAAAGCTTCAATCCGCTGAGTGTCGCGCCGGTCAGGTCGTGTTTCGAAAGGTCAGCGCGGCGGCCCTGGTGGCCGGCGGTCGCGACCCATTCGATATGCGCGGTGACCACCTCACGCAACGAGGCTTCGAGGTCGCCGAGTCGCTGGACCACGCTGGCATTGGTCAGGTCGGCCATGGACAAATCCACCGAGTCCAGAATCGCCCCGATCAGATTGGCGTCGGTCAGATTGGTGTACATCATGCAGGCCTTGGACAGAACCGTACCTTGCAGTACCGCGCCGCTGAGGTTGGCCTCGGTGAGGTCGGCACCCTCCAGGGTGGCGCCTGTCAGATTGGAGTAGCTGAGGTCAGCGCGGATGAACCGGACATTGCACAGCACCGCGTCGGTGAGGTCGGTTTGCAGAATAAAGGCGTTGCTCATCTTGGCACGGCTCATGTCGGCGCGCTGGGCCGAGGCCGCACCCAGTTCGGCGCCGACGCCTTCGCCCATGGGCATTTGTTTGAGTTCGCCGTCCTTGCCCGGCCTCAGCATCACGCCGCCGCGCAGGTCGGCCTCGATGAAGATCGAGTCGTTCATCCGGGCGCCGCGCAGGCAGGCGCCGCGCAGGTCGGCCCGGCGAAACTCGGCCCGCTCCATCACCGACGAACGCAGGTCGGCGGCAAACAGGTTGGCGTTGCTGAACTTGGCGCCGCGCAAGGAGCAGCCGAACAGTTTGCAACCGCTAAGGTCAGCCTCTGAAAGGTCCCGGCCGTTGAGATCAAGATAGGAGAGGTCGCGCAGCTTCAAATTGGCACGCACCCCGCCGATTCGCCGCTTCAGGAAGGCGTCGTGCAGTTCAAGGACCCGGTCCAAATCGGTTTGGGTGATCTTGGCCCGTCCGAAATCAAGCTCGTCGCTTGATGCCGGTTTGAAATTGGTCGTGGTCATGATGGCCTGAAGTTATTCGGCAAAAAAAGACGCCACCTCGTTCCCTGGCGCCCCACCGGGAACCCGGGATAGCTTCGGATCTAGGGAAAATCCACGAATCGTCAAGGTCCTTCGGACCATGGCGTTCGGGCCAGGGCGTTCGGACCGTGCGGGTTCGCCCGCCGCTCCGATCTCAGGACTCGGCATAGGGATTCCTGCCCTTGCGCAGCAGCAAGCGGATCGGTACCCCGGGCAGGCCAAAGGTGTCGCGCAGGCTTTGGATCAGATAGCGACTGTAGGACTCCGGCAACTCGGTGGGCCGGCTGACCCACAGGGCAAAGGTCGGCGGCCGGCTCTTGACCTGAGTCCCATAGCGAAGCTTGACCCGCCGGCCTTCGACCAGCGGTGGCGGATGGCGGTCGGTGGCCTCTTGCAGCCACTGATTGATCTTGGCGGTGCCGATCCGACGGTTCCACAGGCCGTAAATGCGCAGGACGGCGTCCAGCAACGGCTCCAGCCCCTGACGGCGCAGGGCCGACAAGGTGACGGTCGGCACGCCGCGGGCCTGGGGCAGGGAGGCTTCCAGCCGCTCGCGCAACTGGACCAGGGCCGCGCCACGGTCGGCGACGGCGTCCCACTTGTTGACCGCGATCACCAAGGCGCGGCCTTCGTCCAGCACCAGCCGGGCGATGGTCAGGTCCTGGCGGTCCAGGATGGCGTCGGCGTCCATCACCAGCACCACCACATGGGCCAGCCGGATCACCCGCAGGGCATCCGCCACCGCCAGCTTTTCAAGCTTGTCGTCGATCCGTGCCCGACGTCTCAGGCCGGCGGTGTCGACCAGCCGGAACCGGGTGTCACGCCAGCACCATTCCACCGTGATGGCGTCGCGGGTCATCCCGGCCTCGGGGCCGGTGAGGACCCGCTCTTCTCCGACCAGAGCGTTGAGCAGGGTCGATTTGCCGACATTGGGCCGGCCGACGATGGCGAGGTCCAGCGGCCGGCCGGTGCCGGTCTCCGCGGCTTCGGCCGCTCCCTCGCGACCGGTGCTGCCCGGGCCGGCCCCGGCGACCGGTTGCGCCGGTGATGGCGACGACGGCCCGACCCCGACTCCCTCCGGCCCGGCTTCGTCGTCCCCGGCCGCCTCCGGCGGCAGGAACGGTATTAATGCCTCCACCAGATCGGCGAGGCCCTCGCCGTGTTCGGCCGACAAGGCCACCGGTTCGCCCAGGCCCAGCTCAAAGGCTTCAAGCAGGCCCGGCAACCCGGCCCGGCCCTCGCACTTGTTCGCCACCAGCACCACCGGCGTCCCGGCCCGGCGCAGCCATTGGGAAAAGTGGCGGTCCATGGGGGTGAGGCCGGCGCGGGCGTCGATCACCAGCAGCACCACATTGGCCCGCTCGATGGCCCGTTCGGTCTGCCGGCGCATCCGCCCTTCCAGGCTGCCGCCGTCCGCTTCCTCCAGGCCCGCGGTGTCGACCGCGACAAAGTCGATGCCGCCCACCCGGGCCGCGGCGGCGCGCCAGTCGCGCGTCACCCCCGGGGTGTCATCCACCAGCGCCAGCTTCTTACCCACCAACCGGTTGAACAGGGTCGACTTGCCGACATTAGGCCGCCCGACGATGGCGACGGTGAAGGGCACGGCATCAGACTCCTGGCGTGGTATCATGCCGCCCCCTGAAAGCCGGGACGGGGTCCGGGACCACCGGTCCCGGCGCGCGCCGGGGGCGCCGGCCCCCGGTTACCAAAGACCGTCACCGGTACGCAACCACGGTCCCGTCGTCGATCAGCACGTAAAGCGTTCCGTTGGCCACCACCGGTGCCAGAAAGGCCGGGCCGGGCAGGGTGATCCGGGTGACGATCTCTCCCGAGGCCGGCGAGACGCCGATCAGTTCGCCGGTGGAGCCGCTCAGCCACAGCCGGTCGCCGGCCAGGACCGGACCGCTCCAGACCACCACCGTCGATTTGTCGGTGGCGTCCTCGTAGCGGGTCAGCGGCGCGGCCCAGCGGATCCGCCCGTCCCGACGCATCAGCGCCACGAGCTGGTTGTCGTTGGTCAGTTCAAACACAAAGTCGCCGGCGGGCCACGGGGTATCGACACCGCCGATTTCCTGGTCCCAGACCCGGGCGCCGGTCCGTTCGTCGATGGCGACGGTGCGACCGCTGTGGCTGACTGCCAGCACCAGACCATGGTCGATCACCGGCAGTCCGCGGATGTCCGAGAGGCCCGACAGGGCGCCCGCCCGGCGGATCGCGGTCAGGTGCTCGATGCCGACGGCGGTCCCGTCGATCCACCCTCGCTCCGCCGCAGCCTTCACCATCGAGTACTCCCCGCTCACGTGGTACGCGGCGATGGGGACGTCGACGAGCTGCGCGACGTCGGCGATGATGTCGAGGCAGCTGAGCGCGGGCTTGACCATGACCATGT
>PLTC01000179.1 GCA_003165295.1 Rhodospirillales bacterium
GTGGAGCTGGCGTCACCGTCAATGGTTTTTCCGGTGGCACCCCGACCGAAACCGTCGTGAGTAATCAATTGGTCGTGTGCCTTGGCACATGCGGCGGCAGCAGCGGGTCGAGCAGCGGCGGTGGCTCCAGCAGCAGCGGTGGCTCCAGCAGCAGCAGCGGTTCCAGCAGCAGCGGTGGCTCCAGCAGCAGCGGCGGCGGGGGCATCATCGATTCCAGCCAGCCCTTCTTTACGCCGACCTCCGGACCGGCTGAAGCCGCGACGATCATCTTCGACGGCGGCACGCTGAAGGCGTCGCCGACGGTGACGATCCTTTTTACCCAGCCGGTGATAGTCCAGGCGACCGGCGGCACGGTCGACACCAACAGTGGCACCACCAGGTTCTCGGGCAATATCTCGGGCGCGGGCGGCCTGACCGCGAGCGGGGGCGGCATCCTGGTGCTGACCGGGACCAACACCCAGGCCGGTGGCGTCACCATCAGCGGCGCCACCCTGCAGATCACCGGCGACGGGAACCTCGGTGCCCCGTCGGCGCCCCTGACCTTCAACAGCGGCACGCTCCAGCCGACCGATTCCGTGACCCTGGCCCGGCCGATTGTCATCCAGGTGACCGGCGCCACCATCGACACCGGCGGCAACACCGTGACCCTGACCGGGGTCATCACCAACGCCGGCAACTTGTTGTTCACCGGCAATGGCCAGGTGGTGCTGACGGGCACGCTGAGCGGCGGCGGGATCGAGGTCTTCGACGGCCAACTCGCCTTGGACGGAAACATCACGCCAACCTTCGTCAAGGTCGATATCGCCGGCCTTCTGCGCGGTCTCGGCACGATCGGCGGCACAACCACGGTCGAGGGCACCCTGGAGCCGGGCGGCTCGCCCGGGACCCTGAATTTCACGGCCCCGGTGATCATGCAGAAGGGCAGCACGCTGGTTCTCGACATCGACGGCACCGGGACCGGCACCGGCGCCGGCAACTACTCGCGGGTGATCGTCCGGGGCGGCAACAGCTTCGACGCGGCGGGGACGCTGGCGCCCAAGCTCCGCAACATCGCCTACGCGGCCACCGAGACCCCGGGCACCAACAGCTACTCGCCGCCCTTGGGCCAGAGATTCGCAGGCGTGGTCCAGGCCGACGGCGGCATCCTCGGCTCCTTCGCCGGCCTGACCCAGCCGGCCGGCCTGCTTGCCGGGACCCGCTTCGATGCGGTCTATCAACCGACCACCCTCGACCTCTATGTCACGCCGGCCTCCTACGGCAACCTCGCGGTCGCGGGCGTCGGCCAGACCCGCAACCAGGCGGCGGTGGGCGGGGCGCTCGACGCCCTGCGCCCGGCGGCGGGGACGCTGGCGACCGGCGACATCAAGACCCTGTTCGACGCCTTGGCGCCGCTCAATGCCGGCACTCTCCCCGGCACGCTCGGCCGGCTCGCCGGGCAGCTCCATCCGGAACTGCCGGCAACCGCGGTCGAGGTCGGCCGCAGCCTGGGCGGCGCCCTCTCGGGCCGCTTCGACCAGCTCCACGGCGATACCCTGGCCGAACGGGCGCAAGCCGGCCTGACCGGGATTGCCTTCGGCTTCGAGGGCGGCCAGACCCGGGGTGGCGGCGGGCCGGTCAGCGGCCTCGCCGGCGGTGGCGACGGGCCGGCCTCGCCCGACGCCTGGAGCGCCTGGGCCCGCGCCTTCGGGGCCTTCACCAACAACGGCGGAGACGGCAACAACCCCGGCTTCCAGCGCACCACCGGCGGCGGCCTGGCCGGCGCCGACCGGGAGGTGGCCCGGGATTTGCGGGGCGGTCTGGACCTGGGCTACGCCCACGGCGACCTGACCGCCCGCGAGGGGGGCGGCACCGCCTCGGCCGACAGCTACCGCCTGGGTCTCTATGCCTCGTGGACCCCAGGAACCGCGTTCACCCCGGTGCCGCTGTTCGTGGATACCGGCTTCGGCGGCGGCCTCGACCGGTTCGGGACCCAGCGCACCGTCGCCCTCGGCAGCCTGGGCGGCACCGCCAGCGGCGGCACCACCAGCCACGATGGCGATGCCGAACTGGCCATCGGTATCCGCCTGTCCCTGGGTGGCTTCACCGTCGAACCCAGCACCGACCTGCGCTACGACCTGGCGGCGGTCTCGGGCTACAGCGAAACCGGGGCCGGGCTGCTCGGCCTCTCGGTGGCCGGGGCCACCCACGATGCCCTCCAGACGGGCCTGGGCGTCCGCGTCACCCATAGCTATACGCTCGACAGCGGCCTGATCCTGGAGCCCGACCTGAAGCTCAGGGGAGAGCACGAGATCCTCGACCCGCGCTATGCCACGAGCGAGCGGCTGGGCGGCGCCCCCTTCTCGGTCACGGCGTCGAATCCCGGACGCGATGCCCTGGTGGCCGGGGGCGGAATCGCCGCCGCCCTCGACACCAACCTCAAGCTGTATCTCCGCTACGATGCCGAGGTCAGACCCAACGAGACCGGTCAAAGCCTGACCGGCGGCTTCCGCTATGGCTGGTGACGGGAACCGGGAACAGCCCGGCACCATGATCATGATCGAAAGGAGTTTCCAATGGCACGAATCGGTGGCCGCCGCGGTGTCGCCGTCCTGGGGGCGCTGGTTGCCCTGGCGGTGGTGATCACCCTGGCCTGGGCCGAGGACCGGAAACCCTCTCCGGCCCCCGGTCAGGGGCCGCTCTGGAGCAAGCAGTGCGTCAAGGACCCCAAGGACCATGACGTCTGTTTCGTCCAGCAGTTCGCCATCGCCCTTCCGCAAAACGTCGCCCTGCTCAACGTCTCGATCGGGTACCTGGGGCCGGACGGCAAAGTGCGGATGATCATCCGGGCGCCGCTCGCAATCTTTCTGCCGCCGGGGATCCAAGGCACCATCGATAGCGGGAAGCCCTTTACCCTGCCCGTGGAAAGCTGCGACCAGGGCGGCTGTCGGACAGCCGTGGACATGGACGACGCGACCACCGGCCAACTTCGTCGTGGCAAGGTGCTGACCGTTCGATATATCACCATGGACCGAAAGGCCGTGGACATTCCGATCAAACTCGAAGGACTGGCGGCGGCTTTGAGCACCCTGTCGCGATAGGTACTTTGGTGAGCCGCAAACCCAGGTCACCCACGCCGCCCGGACCGCGGAACCAGCAGGGCATCGGCCTCGACGAGGCGGTCGCCCGGGCGCAGGCCCATTGGAATGCCGGCCAGACCGATCAGGCCGAACTCTTGTGCCAGCAGGTCCTGGCGGTCTGGCCCGGCCATGCCGACGCCTCGCACCTTTTAGGCGTGATCGCCCATGCCTACGGCAATCTCGATCTGGCGCTGGACTATCTGCGCCGTGCCTGCCAGGCGCCGCGCGCCCCTGCGGTGTATCTCAGCAATCTGGCCGAGATGTGCCGGCAGAGGGGGCTGCTGGCCGAGGGTGAAACGGCGGGGCGGCGGGCGGTGGCCCTCGACGCCGGGCTGATCGGCGGGTGGAACAATCTCGGCATCGTTCTGCAGGAGGCCGGCAAATACGAGGAGAGCCTCGCCTGCCTGGAACGGGTGATCGCTCTGTCTCCCGACTACGCCGAGGCCCACAACAATCTGGGCAACACCCTGAACCGCCTGGGCCGACTGGATCGGGCGCAGGGGCATTACCAACGGGCGCTGGCGCTCAAGCCGAACTACGCCGAGGCCCACGGCAATCTCGTCAAGCTGCTGAACGACCTGGGCGAGCCTGACGAGGCGCTGATCTCGGCACGTCGGGCCATCGACTGCAATCCGCGCCACGGCGATGCCTATATCAACGCCGCCGCGGTCGAAATCGCCCGCGGGCGCCATGCCGAGGCGCTGCGCTGGCTGGACAGCCTGCTGAGCTTCGCGCCCGGACATGCCGGGGCGCTCGCGGCACGCTCCGGAGCACTGAAGCACCTGAACCGGGACGACGAGGCCCTGGACTCGGCACGGAGGGCGGTGGCCCTGGCTCCCGACAATCAGGAAGCCAACAATGCCCTGGGCCAGGCCCTCCAGGCGCTCGGACGCTTCGAGGAGGCCCTGACGGTCTACGAACGTTCGGCGACCCTGCCGTCGCTCCAGCCCGAGACCGCCCTGGTCAACAAGGCGGTCCTCCTGATGGAGGTCGGCCGTACCGAAGAGGCCCGGGTGACCTTCGACCAGGCCCTGGTGGTCAATCCGCGGTCGACCGCGGTCTGGTTCAACCGCGCCGACCTCAAGACCTTCAAGGCCGACGATACCGAGATCGGGCGGATGGAGACGCTCCTGGCCTCGGGCGATGTCCAGTCCCGATGCGACCGCATGTCGCTGCATTTTGCCTTGGGCAAGGCCTGGCTGGACGCGGGCGACGCCGATCGCGCCTTCGCTCATCTGGGCCAGGGCAACCGCATGAAGCGCGCCGCCATCTCCTTCAATGCCGAGGCCAGCGTCCGCTGGTTGGACGCCATCGCCGAAGCCTTCCCGGCGGACCTGTTCGCCCGCCACGCGGGTGGCGGCGAGCCGTCTGACCTGCCGGTGTTCATCGTCGGCATCCCGCGCTCGGGCACCACGCTGCTCGAACAGATACTGGCGTCCCATTCCCAGGTTCACGGCGCGGGTGAGTTGAAGGTGGTGTCGCGCATGGTCGAGCAGGCCATGGGATCCGACCACCGGCCTCTGGGCTTTCCCCAACTGGTCTCGTCCTTGCTGCCCGGCGATCCGGCGCGGATGGGACGGCACTATCTGGCGGCGGTCTCGGCCCTGGCGCCCGGGTCCCGCCGGGTCGTGGACAAGATGCCGGCGAACTTCCTCTATGCCGGCCTGATCCACCTGATGCTGCCGAACGCCCGCATCATCCATTGCCACCGCGATCCGGTGGATACCTGCCTGTCCTGCTATACCAAGCTGTTCTCGGACGAACAGGCATTCACCTACGATCAGGCGGAGTTGGGCCGCTTCTATCGCGGCTATGAGACGCTGATGGCCCATTGGCGAGCGGTGCTGCCGCCGGATCGATTCATCGAGGTGGAGTACGAACAGGTGGTGGCGGATATCGAAACCCAGGCCCGGCGGATGATCGCCTTCTCCGGTCTGGAGTGGCAGGACTCCTGCCTGGAGTTCCACAAGAGCCGCCGCCCTGTGAAAACCGCCAGCGTCAATCAGGTGCGGCAACCGATCTACCGCGGCAGCGTCGGGCGGTGGAAACCCTACGAGCGCCACCTGGGGCCGCTGCTGGCCGCTCTCGAGATGGCAAACCGGGGATGAGCGGCGATGCCACGGGTGGCCCACGCTCCGGCGATTCCGCTAATCGACGCGCGGTGACCGGGTGGCAGGGGTGGCGTTGCGTGACCGCCGTCGTGTCGCCCGGTACTCTGGAGCTATCACCTGGATCGTGATCGAGACATGGATTCGTTCCCACAGATCAGGACTCTGACCATCGGCGCGGTGAACGGCATCGTTGCCGGGCGGCATGGCGTCTTCCTGGTCAATCGATATGACTACTATGTCGGCCAGGCGTTGATCAAATACGGCGAGTATGGGGAGATTGAATGGCGTAACCTCGCTCAACTGGTCCGACCGGGGAACACCGTCGTCGAAGTCGGCGCCAATATCGGCTCGCATACGGTTTCCTTGGCGAAGACGGTTGGCCCGACCGGCAGGGTCATTGCCGTGGAACCCCAACGGATCATCCATCAATATTTGTGCGCCAACATCGCCCTGAATGGCCTGGGAAACGTGGAAACCTATCTGGCCGGCTGCGGTGCCAAGCCGGGAGAATTAATGGTTCCGCCGCTCGACTATTTCGCGTCAACCTTCCAGAACTTCGGAGGAATAGCCTTGTCGCCCGAGGGTGCGGGCGAGCGCGTCACCATTCTCCGTCTTGACGATATCATGAAGGAGCGACCGGTCCAACTCCTCAAAATCGACGTGGAGGGCATGGAAGCCGAGGTCCTGCGCGGCGCGACCGGCCTCATCGCAAACAGCCGTCCGTTTCTTTATCTGGAGAACGACCGCATGGACAAGAGCGATGCCCTGATATCGCTGCTGTGGTCGCTGGATTACCGCATCTTCTGGGACCTGCCGAAGTTGTACAACCCCGACAATTATTTCAATGAGGCCGACGACATTTACAAGAACATGGTATCGGCCAATATGCTGTGTATTCCGAGAGAATCGTCCCTCTCCGTTCAAAACTTTGCCGAAATCACCAGTCTTGGATTGCATCCGTTGCTGACTGCCGCCGCCGGTCATCGGGGTCTGCCGGTGACTCCGCCGGTCACGTCGCCGCCAAGGGATGCCCCGGTCATCGTTACCACCCTCAATGCCGAGACTGCCGAAAAGCAGGCGCGGTCGGCGCTGGCCAGCGGCGCCTTCGAGGCCGCGGAGGCGCTGGTCCGGCCGTTCCTGGCATCGGGGAGCGGGCCATTACCGTTGTGGCGTATTCTCGCCACGGCCCTGAGGCAGCTGGGCCGCATCCAGGAAACGCTGACCATTCAGCAGATGCTGGTCGACACCCTGCCCGGCGATCTGCCGTTGCGTTTCGATCTCTCCGAGACCCTGTTGCTTCTGGGCGAGTTCGAGCGGGGGTGGCGGGAGTACCGCTATCGCTACAGCCTGCCGCACACCACGATTCTGGACCGCAAGGTTCAGAAACCGGGTTGGGAGGGCGGACCAATCCCGGGCAAGACCCTCCTGATTCATGACGAGCAAGGCTATGGCGACAGCCTCCAGTTCATGCGCATGGTCCCCTGGGCCAAGCAGCGGAGCGGGGCGCGGGTGGTTCTGGAAATCAACCATGACACCGCCTCCTTCGCGCGGCGCATGAAGGGCATCGACCACCTGGCGCTCCGCGGCGAATTGCCGCCGCCCTTCGACGTCCATTGCCAGATGATGAGCCTGCCGGCGGCGATGGGCCTGAAGCTCGCGGATCTGCCCGGGACCATGCCGTATCTGAGCGCCGATCCGGCACGCCTGACCCGCTGGCGCAAGCGGCTGGCCAAGTTGCCGCGTCTCCTGGTAGCCCTGGTGTGGGCCGGGCGTCCAACCCACTTCAACGACGCGAACCGCTCCACCGGTCTGGCAACCCTGGCGCCCCTTGGCATGGACGGCGTGACGTTCCTTTCCATCCAGAAGGGTCCCAAGGCCGCCGAGGCCGCGGAGCCGCCGGCTGGGATGCATCTGGTCGATCTCGGCGACGAGATCAAGGATTTCGACGACACCGCGGCCATTCTGTCCCTTGCCGACCTGTTGATTTCGGTGGACAGCTCACCCGTGCATCTCGCGGGCGCGCTGGGGCGGCCGGCATGGGTGATGCTGCCCCTGGTGCCCGACTGGCGCTGGTTGCTGGAGCGCGAGGACACTCCCTGGTATCCCTCGCTCCGGCTGTTCCGCCAATCGGTGCGCGGCGACTGGACCTCGGTGGTGATGCGCATGGTCAAGGAACTGACAGCGCTGCGGGACCGTGCCGGCCAGGCGCGGTAATTCCGGTGGCGACCCAGATCCAGCAACTTGCCATTCCGCACTATGCCGGCATGGATACGATGAGGCAAGATTATGAACCTTTTGTTCGTGACCGGGTGCAATACGGGGTTCTTCAATACTCTCCTAATTTGCCTGCAGTCGTTTTCGCTGAGAACAAGTGGCCAACGTCTGTTCGTTTGCGATTACGGAATGACCAAGCCGCAGGCGGAATTTTTGCGTGAAATCGGCATCTTGATCGAAAGGCCGCCATCCATTGATCCATCTCTCGACGTATTCAACTGCAAGGCCGCCCTGATTCGCTACCTGAACCATGCCGGTCACGCCATCGACCGCTACGACGCGATCGTCTGGGTCGATGCCGACCTCACATTCATGGATGTTGGCCTCGGCAACTTTCAGGGCGTGGCGGCCGAAATGAAGCGTGCCGGAGCGGAAGTCGCCGTTTGTTCCGAGCCATCAGGGAAAAGCGTCGGGCAGATGATCGCCGGCCTGTCCAAACCGCCTGCAAAATACCCCTTTGCCGGCGTTGCCCAGGATGCGGCGATCGACCTGGCACGGCCCTATGTCTCGACCGGGCTATTTTGGGTGAACTCTGCCTCGTTCCTGACCCGCTGGAACCATCTGACCTTGGCGGTTGAGCCCCATACTCTGTTTGAGCAAAATATGTTCAACGTCGTGCTTCACCGCAGCCTTGCCCCTTTTCTGTTGATGGATTGTGAAACCTGGCAAGCTCAGGGGTCCTCCCTGGACCGCGTTCGGCTGCGAGCCACCGGTACCGGGGGTTTAGGGGCCGTCATCGCCAACAAAAATATAAAGACTCTGCATGCCACATCGCCCTTGTTCGGTCATGTGCAGGCGGTCAGAGGCTGTCTCACCGTTGATCAGTACGAGTTGAATGGCATTTTCAAGCTGATACTGAAAGACGACGTGCGGAGTCACCAGCTTGAGTTGTTGGCGTCCTTTGTATACGCTCATGCCCGAATGCTCACAAAGATCGGTGTCTGTCGACCCGCTGCATGCCCCTGTGAAGGGTTTCAGTTTGTCATTACAGGCCCGGCAGATGTGGTCTCGAGTTACCTGAATGTGGGCACGGCCTGAAGGAAAAATACCGTGGAGTTGGGGTGGCTCGAAACCGTCTGCGTTCTCGGCGTCGCGGTCTGCGTGTTTGCGGGGGCCAATGTGGTGGGCCGCCGTCCCGCGGACCCGCGGACCCGCTTCGCCCGCGGCTGTGGTCGCCGGAGTTGGTCATGGGCGCGGCCGTGGTGGTGGGCATTCTGATGCTGGCCCACATGCTCAGCCTCGGCACCGGTCGGCCATTCCAGGGCGGCGGGTTCTGAGCGGTCCACACCTCCTCTTCGGGTGCCAAACATTTCCGTGATTGGAATAGATCGGGCTAAGAGGCACAGACAATGGCTGTTTCCGCGGTGTCGCAACGCCCACCGTCGGCCACTCACCGCGCCGTGGCCGCCGTGGGGCTGGCGTCGTTCCTTCTGGCCATCGTCATTCTCAGGACCGAACACCCATTCGGCGGCAACGTGGTGCGTTCAGCCCTGTTCCTGATGGCGGTGACGGCGGGGGCGATCTTCCTCGTCGACCTCGGTTGGCAGCGGGTGCATCTGAGGCCCTCGACGGGGTTGAATTTCGGCCACGACGACCCGTCCCGGAGCCGCACCCTGGTCAAATATGTCGGCCTGCTGGGCAGTCTGGGCTTCGTGGCTTTGCTCTACTGGCTGTTTCCCGAATATCACGGGGCTTTCTACGATCGGTATTACGAGATGCTGTGGGCCGTGGTGCCGCCCGTGCTGGTGCTGGGCTTGCCCTACCTGTTCCTGATCGACCGTCATATGTCCGAACCGCGGGACGGCATCTGGCACATGGGCAAGCTGGTCACCCTGCACTGGAGCGCGGTGGATCGCCGGATGCTGGGCCAGCACCTGCTCGGCTGGCTGATCAAGGGATTCTTTCTGCCCCTGATGTTCGTCGCCATGTGCGACGGTCTGGACAAGTTGATCGCCGTGGACCTGGGCCAGCTTACCTCTTTCAAGCCTTGGTTCGATTTCCTGTATGACTTTTTTTATTTTATCGATGTCGGCCTGGTATCGATGGGCTACCTGATGACCTTGCGCCTGACCGATACCCATATCCGTTCCGCCGAGCCGACCACGCTCGGCTGGGCGGCGGCCCTGGTGTGTTACGAACCGCTCTGGTCGCTGGTCGGGAGGGATTATCTGGCCTACGACACAGGCTACACATGGGGGACCTGGCTGTGGGATACGCCGCTGCTTTACTGCGCCTGGGGCGGCATGATCCTCGCTCTGGTCGCGGTCTACGCCTGGGCGACCGTAAGCTTCGGCGCCCGTTTCTCGAACCTGACCCATCGCGGCATCATCACCGACGGCCCGTACCGCTGGACCAAACATCCGGCCTATATCGCCAAGAACCTGTCCTGGTGGCTGATCTCGATTCCGTTCCTGGCCCCGGACTCTCCCGTCGAGGCGGTGCGCCATTGCCTGCTGCTCCTCGGCCTGAATGGCCTTTACCTGCTGCGGGCGAAGACGGAGGAATGGCATCTGTCCCGCGATCCGGAGTATGTCCGATACGCATTGTGGATCGAGGACCACGGGATGTTCCGCTTTGCGCGGCGTCTGCCAGTGCTCCACCACCTTGCTTTCAGGGCGGTGGAAGACTGAGGTGGCCCCGGAATCCCGG
>PLTC01000014.1 GCA_003165295.1 Rhodospirillales bacterium
CGGGATTCTGCGCCTCGCGCGCGCTGTCGACCAACTTCAACGACACCCCGACGGCGGCCTCGCGCCCCTGGGACAAGGACCGCGACGGCTTCGTGATGGGCGAAGGCGCCGGCATTGTCGTGCTGGAAGAATACGAACACGCCAAGAAGCGCGGCGCGAAGATCTACGCCGAAATCGCGGGCTACGGCCTGTCAGGCGACGCGCACCACATCACCGCCCCCGCCGAGGGCCATGAGGGCGCTTTCCGCGCGATGAAGGCGGCCTTCCGCAACGGCTCGGTGACGCCGGAAGACGTCGGCTACATCAACGCGCACGGCACCTCCACCCCGCTCGGCGACGATCTGGAGCTGGAGGCGGTCGAACGCTTCTTCGGCGATAACTGCCGCAACCTGGCGATGTCGTCGACCAAATCGGCCACCGGCCATCTGCTCGGCGCCGCCGGCGCGATCGAGGCGGTGTTCTCGATCCTGGCGATCCGCGATCAGGTTGCGCCGCCCACGCTGAACCTGGACAATCCGTCGCGCGAGAGCGTGATCGACCGGGTGGCCAAACAGGCTCAGCCGCGCAAGATCAAGGCGGCGCTGTCGAATAGCTTCGGCTTCGGCGGCACCAACGCCTCGATCCTGTTCAAGGCCGCCTGAGCCCCGAAATCGAAGGTTTTTTGATATGGTCCGCCGGTTGCTGTTGGCACTGCTCGTTCTGGTGCTTCTGGCCACCGGCGCGGTCGGCACGCTGGTCTCAGCGTTCAAATACTACAACAAGCCCGGCCCGCTGCCGGAAGCCAAGGTGGTGGTTGTGCCGCATGGCGCGCCGGCCGAACTGGGTGAATTGCTCGTCAAGGAAGGCGTGCTGCCAGGCACGACGGGCTTTCGCATCGCCGTCAACCTGACCCACGCCGCCGACAGCCTGAAATCGGGCGAATTCACCTTCCCCGAACACGCCAGCCTGCTTGCTGTGATCTCGACTCTGCGCAACGGCCGCCCGGTGCAGCACAAGGTGACGCTGCCCGAGGGCCTGACCGCCTACCAGATCGGCGCCATCCTGTCCCGCGCCCCGGCGCTGGATGGCGATGCGCCAAGCTTCGGCGAGGGCGCGTTTTTCCCCGACACCTACGCCTACACCTACGGCACGCCGCGCGCGCAGATCGTCGAGCGCGGCCGCGCCGAGATGGACAAGAATCTCGCCAAGGTGTGGGACAGCCGCGACCCGACGATCCCGCTCGCCTCGCCGCAGCAATTGCTGACCCTGGCCAGTCTGGTCGAACGCGAGACCTCCCGCCCCGAGGAGCGGCCGCATGTCGCCGCGGTCTATCTCAACCGGCTCAAGTCCGGCATGAAGCTGCAATCCGACCCGACGGTGGCCTATGTCGCCTCGCACGGCCAGGCCAACAGCGAGCGCGGCATCACCCGCGCCCAGCTTGAGACGCCGAGCCCCTACAACACTTATCTGATCGCCGGCCTGCCGCCCGGCCCGATCGCCAGCCCCGGCATGGCCTCGCTGCTCGCGGTGGCGCATCCGCTGGCGAGCGACGATCTGTATTTCGTCGCCGATGGCGAGGGCGGGCATGCGTTTGCAAAGACGCTGGACGATCACAACCGCAACGTGGCGAAATATCGCAGCGTGCAGACGCGGTAATTACGTTCCGGAAAAATTTGGCATCCGCTTGCCGATAAACGCCGCCACGCCCTCGGCGAAATCGGCGGTATATCCCGCCTTGCGCTGAAGGTCGCGCTCCAGATCGAGTTGCGCATCGAGGCCCGAGGACAGGCCGGCGTTGAGCGCCTGCTTGATCATCGCCAACGCCTGCGTCGGCATCCGCGCCAGCTTGGCCGCGAGCGCGTCGGCCTCGGATTGCAGCGACTCGTCCGACACGCAGCGCCAGATCATCCCCCAGGCCTCGGCCTGCTCGGCACAGACCGGCTCGGCGAGCATCGTCAGCGCGCGGGCGCGGGCGTCGCCGACCAGGCGGGGCAGCGCCCAGGTCGAGCCGGCGTCGGGGATCAGGCCGATGCGGACGAAGGACTGCTGGAAACTCGCCGATTTGGCGGCCAGCACGATGTCGCCGGCCAGCGCCAGCGAGGCCCCTGCCCCGGCGGCGATGCCGTTGACCGCGCAGATCAGCGGCTTGGGCATCGAACGCAGGCGGCGGATCAGCGGATTGTAGCTGCGCTCGATCTCCTCGCCGAGATCGAATACGCCGCTCGAGGCGATCGCCGCCGCGTCGACAAGATCCTGCCCCGAACAGAAGCCGCGCCCATTGCCGGTGAGCACGACGGCGCGACATGCAGAGTCGTCGGCGAGTTCGGCGAAGATCGCGGCCAGGGCGGCGTGGACATCGGTATTCAGCGCGTTCATCCGGTCCGGCCGGTTGAGCGTCACCTTGGCCCAGCCGTCATGGCGGGCGAGCAGAACCGGATCTTCCATGGCTTCCTCCCATCGGGACCGTTTTATGTGGCGGCGCGGTCTTCCGAACTGATGCCGAGCTGCTTGAGCTTGCGGTGCAGCGCGCTGCGTTCCATGCCGACGAAGCCGGCGGTGCGGCTGATGTTGCCGCNNCGCCGAAGCGCAGCAATTGCGCCTGGAGATACTGGGTCTCGAACAGATCGCGCGCCTCGCGCAATGGCAGCGCCATGATGTCGGCCGACGGGTCGCCGGAGAACAGCGCGGGCGCGGCCGAGCCGATATCGGGCGGCAGCATTTCGGCGCGAATCGGGTCGGAGGGTCCACCCGGCGCCATGATCAGCAGCCAATCGACCAGATTGCGCAGCTGGCGGACATTGCCCGGCCAGTCATAGGCGCGGAACACCGCTTCGACCTCGGGACTGAAGCCGGCGAAACTCCGCCCTTCCTCGGCGGTGTAATCCTTGAGAAAGGCACGGGCGATCAGCACCGCGTCGTCTTCGCGGTCACGCAGCGGCGGCAGGTGCAGCGGCACCACATGCAGCCGGTAATACAGGTCTTCCCGGAAGCGGCCGGCCTCGGCCTCGGCCAACGGGTCGCGGTTGGTGGCGCAGACGAAACGGACATCGACCTTTTCGGCCCGGGAGCCGCCCACCGGCTGGACCGTGCCGGTCTGGATGAAGCGCAGCAGCTTGACCTGAATGTCGAGGGCCATTTCGCAGATTTCGTCAAGGAACAGGGTGCCGCCGTCGGCGGCCTGCGCCGCACCGACCCGGTCGGTGGTGGCGCCGGTGAAGGCGCCCTTGACGTGGCCGAAAATCTCGCTTTCCAGCAGGTCCTTGGGGATCGCCGCGCAGTTGAGGGCGACGAAGGCCCGGCCGCGGCGCGGGCTGGCCCGATGAATGGCATCGGCGGCCAGTTCCTTGCCGGTGCCGCTTTCCCCGGTGATGAACACGCTGGCCTTGCTGGGGGCGACGCTCTCGATGGTGCGGTAGACCGCCTGCATTTCGGCCGAGGCGCCGATGAAGTCGTGGAAGCGGTCGCGGTCGAGGTTCTTGCGCAGCACCTCGACGGTCCGGGTCAGCTGCTTGCGCTCCAGCGCGTTGCGCAGGGTGACGTTGAGCCGGGTGGCATTGAACGGCTTGACGATGAAGTCGAAGGCGCCCTGGCGCATGGCCTCGACCGCGGTGTTGACCGAACCATGGGCGGTGATCACCACCACCGAGGTATCGGGCGCCTGTTCGCGGATGTGGCGGAGAATGTCCAGCCCGTCCATGTCGGGCAGCTTGAGGTCAAGCACCACGGCGTCGGGAACCGCCGCCGCCAGGGCGGTCAACGCCGCGGCACCGGTCTCAACATGCGTGACCTTGTAGGATTCGCTGCGCATGTACTCGGTATAGACCCGGGCCAGCGGCACGGTGTCCTCGATTAAAAGAATATTCCTGGCATCTGGGGCGCTCATGGAAGGTATCCGATGGCGTGGGTGCCGGTCCGGCCCCGGCGGCGGACCAGGGGGAGGCGGCCCCGCCGTTTCCACCATAGGCGATCGCCGCCACCCCTTGAAACCGATTTTTTTGGCAAAACCGAGCCGGTGGTGCCGGTGATGCCGGCTGGCCGCTACCGGCCCGGCTACTGGCTGGCCCAGATGATCCGGGCCATCCAGGCCACCTCGCCCTTGAGGAAGACGCGGTCGGCATGGGCGGGATTGATGGATTTGAGTTCGATTCGGGTCGCGGTTTCCCGCGCCAACTGCTTGGCCATGACCTCGCCGGCCAGGGTCCGAACCACCACCCGGTCGCCCCGGCGGATGCTGGCGGCGGGAGAGACGATGATGCGGTCACCGTCGCGATACACCGGTTCCATGCTGTCGCCGCTGATCTCCAGGGCATACGCCTGGGCGTCGCCGACATTGGGAAACAACAACTCGTCCCAGCCGGTGCCCACCGGCAGGCCGGCATCGTCAAAATAGCCCGATGCGCCGGCCTCGGCATAACCGATCACCGGAATCCGCTGAAGCGCGCCGCGACTTTGGACGGCCTCAATCAGCGCCACGAACTCGGACAACGAGGTCCCGGTCGCCGCCAGGATATTGGCGATGCTTTCGGTGGAGGGCCAGCGCAGCTTGCCGCCGTCGGCGGCCCGCTTGCTCCGGTTAAAGGTGGTGGCGTCCATGCCGGCGGCCTTGGCCAGCCCTGACACTGACAACCCCTTGGCGGCGGCCAACCGGTCGATGGCCCGCCAGATATCGCTATGGCTCAACATGGGAGCATTGTCTCATGGCGCGCCGAAAAAGTACCTAGGAAAAAACAGACATAGCCGTTGAAACAGGATAATGGTCCTGCTATGACAGGACTAGGCACCGCCCCGAGGGATGTTCCCCGGCGTGCCGTCCCAGTTGCGTTCCAATCGAGGGCCTCCCATGCGTCACATTTCCCGTACCGCCGCGCCCGCCGCCCCACCACCGTTGGCCCCGTTTCCCGGATGGGGCGGCACGCCCTTTACCAGTGCCGAGGAGGCGTGGTTTTGGGTCATGGCCGCCTTCCGGTCCGAACCGGTCCGGCCGCAGCCGATGCCGCCGCCATGCCGGCGCGAGGATGTCGTGAGGGTGATCGACACTCTTTATCGTCAACGCCTGCTGGCTCGTGACCATCTTTGCGTGCTGGCCCATTACGGCCGGCGGTTGGTTCCGCCCCGGCCCGACCGTCGCCGGGAGCTGCGCGCACTGGCGCTGTGGCGCGAGGCGTTTCAGCACCTGACCCCGCGGCTGAAACGGCGGGGTATCGTTATTTGATCCGGTTGCCGCGGCCCCACTGCGAGGATCGCCGACAGTCACGTGACGGTGGACGAACCGTGATCAGTCGTCTAAATTAAGGTAAGACAGCCAAAGAAAATATTGCAGGAGCGAATGAACGATCGGGGGAAGTTTCCATGAGTTGCTTTGGCGACGATCCCCGGCAACCGGCAGACCGGAACGACACCTGCGGCAAGGGTGGTCTGAACCTGGACTGTGACGGACCGGTGGAGCCGGTGAGGCCGGTCGATGGGGATGCCATCCTGATGATCGAGGCTGGGTCCGGCGGAGCCCTGACCCTGACCGCGGTTACGGCGGCGGCCCGGTCCAGGCTGGGTCTTGGCCCGGATGCAGCCGGCTGTCCGTTGCTCCAGGTGCCGTTACCGCCGGCCCTGGCGCCGGCGCTGATCGCCGCGGTGCGGTCCAGCGCGGCCACCGGCCGTTCGACGGCGGTGGCCGCGGACTGGCGCCATTCCGGGGGCTGGCGCTGGCAGGTTTCGCTCCTTGAGGGCGGCGGTGGGCAACCGGCCCGGCTGCTGTGTCGCCTGGAGCCGGTGGTGGCGCCACCGCCGCCGGGGCCGGAGCCTGCCGCCGGCTGGTTTCAGACCGTGCTCGACGCGGTGCCGGTGCCGATCTTCATCAAGAATCCCGAGGGCCGTTACCTTTTCTGCAATCGGGCGTTCGGTGTCTTCCACGCCCGGCCGGCCGCCGATTTCGTGGGCCGTTGCGTGTTCGACATCGCGCCGGCGGCGCTGGCCGCCCTCTACCACCAGGCCGATCTGGCCTTGCTGGCCGCCGGCGGCCAGCAAATCTACGAGGCATCGGTCCGGCGACCGAACGGCGGCGAGGCCGAAGTGGTGTTCTACAAGTCCGTGTTCACCGATTCGGTTGGGCGACTCGGCGGTCTGATCGGCGCGATCCTGGATATCAGCGGGCGCAAGGTGGCGGAGCGGGCGTTGACCGATCACATGGACCGGTTGCGGCGATCGGAGGCGCACCTGGCCGGCATGCTGGCCGAGCATGAACTGATCATCGAGCATGCGACCACCGGCATCGTCTTTGTCAAGGACTGGTGCATCCTGCGGGCCAACCAGCGGTTCTGCGAGATTTTCGGCCTGTCGCCCGTCGACGTCATCGGCATGTCGTTGCAGGGGCTAACCCGTTCCGAGCCGGGATTCCTCGATCTCGACCGCCGCGCCCATCTGGTTATGGCACGCGGTGGTTGTTACGAAGAAGAGCTGCCGCTGCGTCACCGGGACGGTTGGGCAATCTGGTGCTTTTTGAAGGGCCGGATGATCGACGTGGCCGATCCCGGCCGCGGCGCCATCTGGGTGGTCGAGGACATCACCGACCGTCGCCGTCTGATCCAGGAATTGCACGCGGCGACGCTTGCGGCGCAACAGGCCAACCGGATGAAGTCCCAGTTCCTGGTCACCATGAGCCATGAGTTGCGCACGCCGCTCAACGCCATTCTGGGCTTTTCCGAAATGATCAAGGATCAGTTGTGTGGGGCACTGACCAACCAGCGTTATCTTGAGTATGCTGCCGACATCCATAGCTGCGGCGAACATCTGCTGAGCCTGATCAACGATATCCTCGATCTTTCAAAAATCGAGGCCGGTCGGATGACCTTGGAATTACAGCCGCTGGATCTCGGTACGCTGCTCGGTAGCGTCATTCGTCTGGTGCGCAGCCGGGCACAAAGCCGCGGTGTCGAACTTCATCTTGACCTTGCCTGTCCGGTGCCGGAACTCGTCGGCGACGAGCGCGCGATCAAACAAATCCTGTTCAACCTGATGACCAACGCCATCAAGTTTACGCCGTCCAAGGGTACTGTGACCCTGAGCGCGGTCCGCACCTTTGACGGTGACGTGGTACTGTGCGTCAACGATACCGGCGTCGGCATTCCTGCCAACCAGATCGGGCGGATCATGCAGCCGTTCGAACAGCTTGACAACCGGTACGCCCGTTCCGAGGGCGGGACCGGTCTTGGCATGGCGCTGGTCAAGGCGCTGGCCGAACTGCATGGGGGCCGGGTGGTGATCGAGAGCGAAGTGGGGATCGGGACCTGCGTCAGCATTTTCCTGCGGGGCGAGCCGGAGGAGGAATGATCCCGGCGAGCCTTGCGATTTGAAAGGAAACAACTTTGTGGGCCCTGCCCACGCCCGCAAAAGGCCGGTCGGCCCTTTGAACCCATGAGTTTTGGAGGTCGGGAAGGCGAGCCTCCTTGCCGGTGCGGGGCAGGGCCCGGCAAAATGCGCCGCCGGACGCCCCGGGGTCAGCCATGGGCAAAGGCCCGGTACAGGCGGCGGGCCAGGGCTCCGACCGGTCCCGCGGGCAGCACCCGGTCTTCGAAACGGGTGAGCGCCATGACCTTGCCGTAGTTGCCGGTGGAGAACACCTCGTCGGCGGCCAGCAGGTCGGCCAGGGTCAGGGTGGTCTCGGTCACGGTCACCCCGGCCTCGCGCAACAGCCCGATCACCCGCTGGCGGGTGATGCCGTCCAGAAAGGTGCCGTTGCAGACCGGGGTGCGGACGACGCCGTCCCGGACCAGGAACAGATTGGCGATGGCGAATTCGGCCAGATCGCCGTCGGGGTCGAGCACCACCGCGCTGTCGAAGCCGCGGGTCCGCGCCTCGGCCAGGACCAGAGAGACATTGGGATAAAGGCACGACGCCTTGGCCTCCAGGGGGGCGGTGCCGGGCAGCGGCCGCCGCCGGGATGACAGGCAGGCGGAGAATCCCCCCTCCGACGGCATCGGCAGGGCCATCAGAGTCAGCAGAAACCGGGTCGAAGCCGGATCGGGGATCACGAAGCCGTCGGCGGCGTAAAACATCGGCCGGATATAAAGGGCGGTGTCGGCCGGGAACCGCCGCAGGCCGTCGTGAACCAATTCCTCGATCTCTCCGCCGCTCAGCATCGGCCGAAGACCGATGGCGCGGGCCGAACGCACCACCCGGGCGCAATGACGGTCGAGATCCGGCGTCACCCCTTCAAAGGCGCGGGCACCGTCGAAGACCACCGAGGCCATCCACAGAGCATGATCCATCGGCCCGATCAGGGGCGGATTGCCCTCCAGCCAACGGCCCTCGAACCAGGTGAAAGCGTGCCCGGACATTCCTTCCTCCCTCAACGCACCGGCGCCTTGACCGTGATGAGCCGCCGGTGCCGCCGGATCGGGAGAGTATGGCAGAGCGGTACCGTCGGGTGTCATACCTTCTTATTGAAGTCCCGGCTTATCGAAGTCCTGGCCGCCGTCACGGCGCAGGCGCCCGGGGAGGCCGCGGCGTCCGCGGTCTGGCTCTGCTGGAAAAACAGTCGGTATTGCTGGTCCTCGCCCTGGATGTGCCGGGACAGCCAGTCGCTGAGGAACGCGACGATTTCGTCGTTGAGCTTTCCCGGCAACCCATTGAAAAACCGGGTGCGGAACGCCATCACCTGCCGGGTCAGGAAGTCATGTTGTTCCCGATGCTGGTCCAACTGGGGAAAGCCGATCCGGCTCATGTAATCCTCTTCCTTCCTGAAGTGGACTTCGGTGTACTGGATCAACTCGTCGATCACCGCTTCCATCATGGCACGGTCGTCGCCGTCGTCGGCCACCGCCAACTGGTTGACCAGCATGGTCAGTCGGCGATGATCTTCGTCCAGTTCGCCGCTGCCGACGCTCCAGTCGGACATCCAACGGATGCGCTCATCCATCAGCCGGCGGGTCATGGTCGTTTGAAAGGCCGCGACCACCACCGGGTCGAACTGCCGGCCGGCGTTGGAGACGATATGCGCGATGGCGTCGGCCAGCGGCCACGCCGGCTTGTAGACCCGCGGCGAGATCAAGGCATCGAAGACATCGGCGACGGCGACGATGCGTCCGACCAAGGGAATATCGAGACCCTTAAGACCGTGGGGATAGCCGCCGCCATCGAAGTGTTCGTGATGATAGAGTGCGGCGTCGCGGCCGAGATCCAGGTAACGGCTGGCACAAACCAGCCGGCGGACCTTGTCGAGGGTTCGGCTGCCAATCACGGTGTGGGTTTCCATGAGACGGCGTTCGTCGCGGTCCAGTTGTCCCGACTTTTTTAGCACATGATCGGGCAGTCCGACCTTGCCGATGTCGTGGAGCATGCTGGAGGCGCCGATGGCTTCCAGGAACAGGTCGTCGATTTCCGAGGCATAAGGGCCGTGGCGACGAAGTTCGCGGGTGAGGTCGAGGGCCATCCGGCCGACCCGCAGGACATGCTCGCCGGTATCGGAGTCGCGGTTTTCGGCAATATCAGCCAACGCCACCACGGTCGCCTTCTTCGAGCGGCGCATTTCGTCGAGAAGGTAGAAGGTGTCCACGGCCGCCGCCGTGACCATCATGAACAGGTCGACCACCGCGTGGCGATCGGGGTCTTCGGCCAGGTTCAGCGGCAGCAGGATGGCGCCCGACCAGCGGCCGGGTGCGCTCAGGGGCAGGATCGACCGGCCGTTGGTGACCGCAGGTCGGCCATCGGAAATGACCTGTTCCACCGCATGGACTTCGTCCTGGCCAAGGACCTCCAGAACCGGGTGGCTTACACCGGCCGCATACCTGCCGCGGGCGTTTATCACGACAGTTTCGTCTTTCAGGGTCACATGGTTGCGCTGGCGGGCGCAAAACAGCAGGTCATCACAACCGCCTACCACCACCGACAGCCGGGCTATGGCGGTTTCCAGGAACCGGTGCATGGTGCTGGATCGGAACATCTCTCCCGCGGCGTCAATGACCGCGGCCATCCCGAGCTTGGTGGTTTCCAGTCTGCGGATGTGCTGATAAGAGCGCAGGGCGGTGGTGACGCTGGTAAACAGCCGGTCGGCCGACAGGTCGCCCTTGCGCAGGTAATCATTGATGTCATAATTGCTGATCACGCTACGCTCCGGGATCCGTCCCGACTGACCGGTGCGCAGGATGATCCGTATGTCGGCGTTGCCCAACTCTTCGCGGATGGTTCGGGTCAGGCGCAGGCCGGCATCTTCGGTTTCCATCACCACGTCGAGGAGCACCACCGCGATGTCGGGGCTTCGCCGCAGCAGGGCCTCCGCCTCCCGGGCCGAACAGGCGCTGAGGAACGTCAGCGGCCGGCCCTGAAAGGTAAAATCGGTCAGCGCCAGTTTGGTAATGGCGTGAACATCGCGGACATCGTCAACGATCAGCAGTCGCCAGGGCGGCGCCGGCGGGGGACCGGCGACGGCCTCGTGGTCGACCAAGGACAGGAAATCATCGTCGCCTGACATCGAGAGTTCCTTCGTATCGGATCGATCGCATCGGATCGATAAAAATCCGGGAAGCCGCACTTTGGGGGCTGGGAATGGCCCCGATGCACCACCTGGGGCCGATCAAAAAAGGCGCTAACAGTCTCTTTGGCGTGAAGTTGTGCAAAAATCAGGCGCTTGGACCGGCTATTGATCGAATTTTATCGAGGTGTGATCTCGTCAAAAGATTGTGGCGCGGGGAATGCTTCGATAAAACGATGCAGTCAGGTATCTTCAAGCCAGTTATGCGTAAATTATCAAGGCAATTGTTACCGATCAGGTCCAGTCCGGCCTGGAGATCGGCTGCTTGCTTTAAAAATACCAAATTTCCGCGCTCCTTCAGCGGCTTTCTCCAACAACTACACACCTTTTAAGAGATGCTTGATCGTCATGAGCCCGGTGATCCAAGGTGCGAAACCCGCAACAGGTATAAGATGTACGAAGGCGCCGTTACCGCCAACCATCGTCGAAGGATGCCATTAGGAGCCGAAGCATGTCAACCGATGGTCTTTGATGTATTCAATGACTCGTTGTCGCCGGTGCCTGTTCCGTGACCGACCCGCGGACCGGACAGGCAGCCGGTGCCGCCGGTCGCGGCAGGGGCGATGCCCGCGCCATGGTCATGGGGGTTGGCGGCGCGGTCTGCCGTTGTTATTGAGAGGGTTCCGGCCGGCGGTGCCGGCCCGGGCCGCGGCCGTTGCCGATGGCGCAAACAGGGGTGCCATGCCATGTCGTTCGTTCTGTCCAAGCTGCTGTGGCCGTTCGCGGCGCCCGGCAACTTTCTGGTGATGCTGGCGGTGCTTGGTGTTGCTTTGCAGGTTTTGGGCGGTCCGCGCTGGAGTCGCTACGGCCTGGGCCTGAGCGTCGCGTTCGTTGCCCTGCTGGTGGGGCTGACGGTGCTGCCGGTGGCGGCGTGGTCGCTGCTGCCCCTTGAAAGCCGTTTCCCGGTGCCGGCGCTGCCGGACAAGGTGGATGGGGTGATCGTGCTGGGGGGCGCGGTCGATGCCTCGGCCAGTGCCGCATGGGGTCGGCCGACGGTCAACCATGCCGCCGACCGCATGATCGAGTTTGCCGTGCTGGCCCGTCGCTATCCCGGCGCCCGGCTGGTGTTCTCCGGCGGTTCGGGCAGCCTGACCGATCCCGAACTGACCGAGGCGCCGGTCGCCCGGGCGGAGTTCGAGCGTCTCGGCATGCCCCTGGAGCGCATCCGCTACGACGGCGAGTCGCGCAACACCTACGAAAATGCCTTGATCAGCCGGGACCTGGTCAAGCCGCAGCCGGGCGAGACCTGGGTCCTGATCACTTCGGCCTATCACATGCCGCGGGCGGTGGGTGTCTTCCGCAGGATCGGCTGGCCGGTGGTGCCCGACCCGGTGGCGTTCCGCACCGGCAAGGACGCCGGCTCCGGGCTGGGGCCGGGCTTTGCCGCCAATCTCTACCTCCTCGAAGACGCGATCCACGAGTGGATCGGTCTGGTCGCCTACCACCTGATGGGCCGCACCGATTCGCTGTTTCCCGCCCCGGCGTAAAGCGAACCGGGCTCCAGGCGCCGCACGGCCTTTGGCGAGAGGCTCCGGGGGGGGGCGCGCACCCCCGGAAACGGCCGGCGTCGCCATTCTGTCAAAAACCATTGACAGTCCGGTTCCGACCGTTATACACGGCTGCTCTCACGAGCGGTCCGGCCCGGCCCGCCGCGCGCTATTTTTTGGACGGCAGTGACGACGATGTTTGCAGTGATTCGTACCGGCGGCAAGCAGTACAAGGTCGCCAGCGGCGACGTCATCCGCGTGGAGCGGCTGGCCGTCGAGGCCGGCTCGGAGGTCGAACTCGACGAGGTGCTGATGGTCGCCGAGGGTGGCGTCGTGGCCGTGGGCACGCCGCTGGTGGCCGACGCGACTGTCACCGCCGAGGTGGTGGCCCAGGACCGTGGTCCCAAGATTATCGTGTTCAAGAAAAAGCGCCGCCAGAACTATCGGCGCAAGAACGGCCATCGGCAGGACCTGACGGTGCTGCGGATTACCGGAATCAATCACGCGGGGGCGGACGCCGCTTCCGATCACGCGGGAGCGGACGCCGCTTCCGAACATGCGGGAGCGGACGCCGCTTCCGAACACGCGGGAGCGGACGCCGCTCCTGCCGAAGCCTGAAGGTAGAAGTGCGCCATGGCACATAAGAAGGCAGGTGGCAGTTCACGCAACGGCCGCGACAGCGCCGGCCGCCGGCTGGGAGTCAAGCGTTTCGGCGGCCAGGTCGTGCCGGCGGGCAACATCCTGGTGCGCCAGCGTGGCACCAAGTTCCATCCGGGTGACAATGTCGGCATTGGCAAGGACCATACCCTGTTCGCGCTGGTGGATGGCGAGGTTGCTTTCCGCGTCACCAAGGGCGGTCGCACCACCGTTTCGGTGTTGCCCTCCCTGGTCGTGCCCGGCGCCGGAGCGGTGGCCGCGGCGGCCGTCGAGGCGGCGGCGGTTGCCGCCGCAGCGGTGGCGGGATAGGACGGCGGCGGTTCCCCGCCCGACTCTTTGGCCTGACCGACCATGAAGTTCCTTGATCAGGCGAAGGTCTACCTGCGCAGCGGCGACGGCGGCGCCGGATGCGTGAGTTTCCGGCGGGAAAAGTTCATCGAGTTCGGAGGTCCCGACGGCGGCAACGGCGGCCGGGGCGGCGATGTCGTCATCGAGGCGGTGTCGGGCCTGAACACACTGATCGACTATCGCTATCAGCAGCACTTCAAGGCCAAACGGGGCGGTCACGGCATGGGCCGCGACCGCACCGGGGCCGGCGGCGCCGATACGGTGCTGCGGGTGCCGGTGGGAACCCAGGTGCTGGACGACGACCAGGAAACGGTGCTGGCCGATCTGACCCGGCCCGGGCAGCGGTTGGTGCTGCTGCCGGGCGGCGATGGCGGTTTCGGCAATGCCCATTACAAGTCCTCGACCAACCGCGCCCCCCGCCAGGTCACGCCGGGCTGGCCGGGGGTGGAGCGTTGGGTCTGGCTGCGGCTCAAGCTGATTGCCGATGCCGGGCTGGNNGATCGCCGACTACCCGTTCACCACCCTGTCGCCCAATCTGGGGGTGGTCACGCTGGGTGGCGACGAATTCGTGCTGGCCGACATCCCGGGACTGATTGAGGGCGCCCACGAGGGCCACGGCCTCGGCGACCGCTTCCTCGGCCATATCGAGCGGACCGGCGTGCTGCTCCATCTGGTGGACGGAACCCAGGACGACGTGGCCGCGGCCTACCGGGTGGTCCGGGGCGAACTGGCGGCCTATGGTCATGCCCTGACCGGCAAGCCGGAACTGGTGGGCCTGAACAAATGCGACGCCCTTGATGCCCGGGAGGTTTCGGCCAAGGCCGGCGCGCTCGCCGAAGCGGTGGGACGGCCGGTGATGACCCTGTCCGGGGTCAGCGGCCAGGGGGTCGAGCCGGTGTTGCACGCCTTGCTGGCGCAGATCCGGGAGACGCGGGCGGCGGCGGCGGCCCGGGCGGCCGGCGGGAGCCCGGGCGGGGACGTGGACGAAGAGGACGATGGCTGAGACCGTGCCGACTTTGGGTCAGGCCCGGCGATTGATCGTCAAGATCGGCTCGGCGCTGCTGGTGGACGAGGCGACCGGGCTGATCCGCCGGGACTGGCTCGCGGCCATGGCCGACGATGTCGCCCGCTGCCGTAGGCGCGGCCAGGAGGTGGTGATCGTCACCTCGGGCGCGGTGGCGGTGGGGCGCGAACCGCTCGGCCTGACCGGCCGGGTGCTGCGGCTGGAGGAAAAGCAGGCGGCGGCTGCCACCGGCCAGATTCGCCTCGCCCATGCCTACCAGGAGGCGCTGGCGCGCCACCGGATCACGGTGGCCCAGGTGCTGCTCACGCTCGACGACACCGAGGCGCGGCGGCGCCACCTCAACGCCCGCGCCACCATCGACGCCTTGTTGCGGTTGGGTGCGGTGCCGGTGATCAACGAAAACGACACGGTCGGCACCTCCGAAATCCGGTTCGGCGACAACGACCGGCTGGCGGCGCGGGTGGCCCAGATGATCAGCGCCGATACCCTGGTGCTGCTCTCGGATATCGACGGCCTGTACACCGCGGACCCGCGCAAGGATGCCGGGGCGACCCTGATTCCGGAGGTCCGAGCGTTGACCCCGGAGCTTGAGGCGATGGCCGGGGAGCCGCTGTCCGGTCATGGGACCGGCGGGATGGTCACCAAGATTGCCGCGGCGCGCATCGCCCTGGCCGCCGGGTGCCGGATGGTCATCGCCCGGGGCATGAGCCTGAACGCGCTTTCGGCGCTGGAGCGGCCGGCGGCGGCCGGCGGCGCCCGCTGCACCTGGTTCCTGCCTTCGGCCGAGCCGCTGACCGCGCGCAAGGGCTGGATCGCCGGCCATCTTCAGGTGGCGGGGGTGCTGGTGGTGGACGAGGGCGCGCTGGCGGCGCTGGGGCGGGGCGGCAGCCTGTTGCCGGCGGGGGTGGTGGCGGTGGACGGCCGCTTTCAACGCGGTGAACTGGTGGCGGTGCGCGACCGGCAGGGCCGGGAGGCGGCACGCGGCCTGATCGCCTATGCCGCGGAGGATGCCCGGCGGCTGGCCGGACGGCGCAGCGGCGAGATCGAGACGATTCTCGGCTACCGTGGCCGCGACGAAATGATCCACCGCGACGATCTGGTCCTGCTCTGAAAGCCCCCCGTAACGGGGTCTGGGGCCAATGGCCCCAGTGGGGTCCAGGGGCAACGCCCCTGGTCGCAGACGTCCCCTAATTCTTCGCGATATTGAGATTCTTCATGACCTTGGCCTGATCGTCGAGGGCGGCGAGCTGCTGCTTGATCAGGTCGGTCTGGCTGACCAGCCCGATCAGCTTGCCGTCGTCCACCACCGGGACATGGCGGATGCGGAATTTGGCCATGATCTGCATCATGTCTTCGACGCTGTCCGATGACTTGCAGGTGCGGACGGTGCGGGTCATGATGTCTTCGACCCGGAGCGACAGGCCCTTGCCGCCCAGGTCGCCGACGATGCGGATGATGTCGCGTTCCGACAGGATGCCCGCCATCTTGCCGCCGGCGTCCACCACCACCAGAGCGCCGAACCTGCGATCGCGCAGGACCTTGGCGGCGGCCTCGATGCCGGCGGTCTGCGGAATGGTCACGACCTCGCTGCCCTTGGTCGCGAGAATGTCAGAAAGGCGCATGGGACTGGTTCTCCTTCACGATGGACTGGCTTGACGATGGACTGGCTTCACGATGGACTGGCTTGACGATGGTCCGGTTCCAGGGCCGGGCGGTTGATTCGGACGGCGGTTGCTTTCGTTTTCGTTGATGCCCGATGCCTGGCCGGGGGATGGAACGGACAGGAATTCAGCATCATCCTAACACAAAACCCGCCGTGCCCGGGTACGGGCGGTACGGCCTGGGACGGCGGGAACGGGTGGTGCCCGGTGCCCGTGCCTTCCTGCCATAACCCGAGGCCCGGCGGGAAGCCCCTGGTTATGCTCCCGGCCGGAGCCCCCGATGCCGGAGGTTCCGGAGCCGTCGGCGGCCCGGCCGGAGACGGGGGGCGGCCTCAGGCGCCCGCCCCGCCATGGGCGACCGACCAGTTGACCGGGTCGTTAAGGAAGGTCTCGACCTCGCGCAACGTGTCGGCATCGAAATACTGGTACCGTTTGGCCGCGGCCAGTACGTCCCACCAGGTGGCCAGCGCATGCAGCCCGACCCCGAGTTCGGCCATGATCTGCCGGCTCTGGGGGAAGATGCCGTAGTGGAAGACCACGAAACTGTCGGTCACCACGGCTCCGGCATCGCGCAGGGCGTTGACGAAGTTGACCTTGCTCTTGCCGTCGGTGGCCAGGTCCTCGACCAGCAGGGTGCGGGCGCCCTCCACCGGCACGCCCTCGATCCGGGCATCGCGGCCAAAGCCCTTGGGCTGCTTGCGGACATATTGCATGGGCAGGGCCAGGCGATCGGCGATCCAGGCGGCGAACG
The DNA here is from genome assembly GCA_003165295.1 of Rhodospirillales bacterium. Classification (GTDB taxonomy): domain Bacteria; phylum Pseudomonadota; class Alphaproteobacteria; order Azospirillales; family Azospirillaceae; genus BOG-933. Next base: position 16,430 of record PLTC01000014.1, read on the forward strand.
GAATGCCGGCGGTTTCGCCACCGGCCACGATCTCGAAGGCTTCGAAGCCGACCTCGCGCCGCAGCGTCTCGATGGCGAAGTCGATGATGGCGCTACGGGCCCGCGGGAAGGCGATGATCCGCCGGCAATCCACATACACCGGGCTGGCCCAGCCCGAGGTGAAGCGGTAGGGGGTGGCCGCATTGAAGTGGACGGCCTTGATTTCGATCAACAGCTTGGCGGTCAGTTCGGCGATGTCGGCGGTCATGACGGTTCGTTACCCCTGAAGTCACGGTTTCCAAAGGCCCCGGCCTTTGGTGGGGTCCAGGGGCAACGCCCCTGGAGGCTTAAGGAACAAGACGCCACTCGATGTCCGCTCCGGCCCGGAACGGCACCACCCCGCCCACGGTTTCGGCCATCCGCCACCTCCCCCGCTCCAGGGTCACGGTGTCCCGGTTGACCGGCAGCCGGTAAAAGCGCGGGCCGTTGAGGCTGGCGAAGGCTTCCAGGCGATCGAGGGCGCCCGCGCGGTCGAAGACCTCGGCATAGAGTTCGAGGGCCGCGGGGGCAGTGAAGATGCCGGCACAGCCGCGGGCCGATTCCTTGGCGGTGACCGGGTGCGGCGCCGAATCGGTGCCGAGGAAGAACCACGGCTCGCCCGAGGTGGCGGCGTCCACCAGGGCCAGACGGTGGCGCTCGCGTTTGAGCACCGGCAGGCACCAGGCATGGGGGCGCAGGCCGCCGGCGAACAGGGCATTGCGGTTGAGCAGCAGGTGGTGGACGGTGATGGTGGCGCCGAGCCGGCCGTCTGCGGCATGGGCGCGGACGAAGGCCACGGCGTCGGCGGTGGTGACGTGTTCCAGCACCACCCGCAGCGCCGGGAAATCGGCCAGCATCGGAGCCAGCACCCGATCAAGGAACACCGCCTCGCGGTCGAACACGTCGATCCCGGGGTCGGTGACCTCGCCATGGACCAGCAGCGGCATGCCGAGCCGCTGCAACCGCTCCAGCAGGCCGCGGATCCGCGCCGGATCGGTGACGCCGCGGTCGCTGTTGGTGGTGGCGTGGGCCGGATAAAGCTTGACCGCGGCAAACAGTCCGTCCCGCCAGCCGGTCTCGACCTGATCGGGGTCGGTGTCGTCGGCGGCGTAGCAGGTCATCAGCGGCTGGAACCGGATGTCGGACGGCACCAGCGCCAGGATGCGGTCCCGGTACCCCGCGGCCTCGGCCAGGCCGGTGACCGGCGGTCGCAGATTGGGCATGACCACGGCCCGGCCGAACCGTTTGAGGGTGGCCGGCAGCACCGCGCGCAGCAGCGCACCGTCCCGCAGGTGCAGGTGCCAGTCGTCGGGGCGGCGGAGGGTCAGACGGTCGGTACCGGGCATGGCCGAATCGCGGTGGGGAACAAGGCGGTGGTGAGCTTGAAGCAAGCACCCCTCCCGGCGCAAGGCAGGAAATGGGGTCGGGAGCGGTGCCGGGCATGGTGCCGAGGCGCAACGGTGTCGGGTTCGCTGGCCGCGTATTTTCGCCCACGCTTCCGCAACGGCTCGCCGTTCTATAGACTGCCCGACTTATGGGCGACTTTTTCGATGGCCGGTCCTTTCCCTGGCGGATTCCGGGGGAACCACCGGCCGATCACCGAGCATGCGGCGTCAAGGTCGTCCGGTCGGGTCGGGACGACGATGCCTGACCGACCGTCTCCGGCATCCCCGCCGGTCGTGGAGGCTGTGCCGGCTCCGGGACCGGATGCCTCGGTGCGGGCGCTGGCCCGTGCCAATCTCTATGCCATCGCGGCGGTGCTGCTGATCCTGGTGGCGGTGGTCAGCCTGGCGCTGTGGTCGTCCTATCGCGGCAGCCTGCACGAGGCCGAAGACCGCGCCGAAGACGCCGGAGCGATCCTGGCCGAGCAGATCGACCTGACCCTGGTCGGCATCGACAACGTGCTCCAGGGGCTGGGCGATCGGCTGGCGCTGGCGCCATCCACCGGCGAGGGCCTGGCCGCGGCTTTGGCCCGGTGGGGCGCGGAAATGACCATGGTCCGGGCGCTGGTGGTGGTGGCGACCGACGGCACGGTCAGCGCCGACTCCCGGCAACACGAACCGGCCCTCGGGCTTTCGGTGGCCAACCATGCGTTCTTTCGGACCCATCTGGTCCAGGACGACGGCGGCCTTTATATCGGCCCGCCGATTCGCGGCCTGGGGGACGAGGCCTGGATCATCCCGGTGTCGCGGGCGGTGCGCGGACCCGACGGGGTCCTGAAAGCGGTGGTGGTGGCCGCCCTTGACCCCTTTTATTTTGGGAAACTGTTTCGGGCGATCAATGTGGACGGCCGCCTGTGGGGGGCGCTGACCAAGACCGATGGGGAACTGCTGGCGCCGTTTCCGGTGGATGCCAGGCTGCTGGAAACCCCCATCGCCGGTTATCCCTGGCTGGTCGCCCGGCTGCACCAGAGCCCGCGGGGCGCGGTCAACCTGCGAACGCCCGACGGCGTCGACCGGCTGGTGGTGCATCGCGGCTTCATCCGCTGGCCGTTGATTCTGGCCATGGGCCTGTCCACCGATGATGCACAGGCGTCGTTTCTGGCCGATGCCCGGCTGTGGGGGGCGGGCCTTGCCGTGGCCTTCGGGTTGATCCTGTTCGGTGCCAGCTACCACCTGCACCAGACCCGGCGGATTGCCGATCAGGCCGGGCAACTGCGGCGTTACACCGACGACCTGACCCGGGTCAACCGGTTGCTGGAACAGGAGAATGCCGAGCGGGTGCGGGCCGCCGCCGAACTGTATTACCGCAATCTGCTGCTTGACGCCCAGCTTCAGATGTCGCCCGACGGCATCCTGGTGGTTGATGCCGGAGGCCACATCCGTTCATGGAATCAACGGTTTGGGGAAATCTGGCGGTTGCCCGGGGAGCTGCCCGGCGAAGGCGATCAGGACCTGGCGCTGCAACTGGCCTGTACCCAGTTGCAGGACCCTCAGAAGTTTCTCGGACAGGTCGGGGACCTGTTGCGCAGCCTGGCCGACGACGACCGCGGGGGCGAGATTCGCTTCAAGGATGGACGCATCGTCGAGCGGTTCTCACGCGCCCTGAACGATCATCACGGGCAGTTTTCCGGGCGCATCTGGTTTTTTCGCGACGTGACCCTGGCCCGGCGGGCTGCCGAGACCGCGCGCAAGCTGGCGGCCATCGTCAGCTCCTCCAACGATGCGATCATCGGCAAGACCATCGACGGGATCATCGAAAGCTGGAACGCCGCGGCCGAACTGATGTTCGGCTACGGTGCCGAAGAGATCATCGGCCAGCCGCTGCAAGGTCTGTTTCCTCCGGACCGGGCGGCCGACGTGGCGGCACGGCTGGCGGCGGTCCGGCGCGGAGAGCGCATTGCCCATCTGGAAACGGTGGGCCGCCACCGCTCGGGGGGGCGCATTCACCTGTCGGTGACGATCTCGCCGATTCGCGACGAGACCGGCGCCGTGACGGGCCTGTCGACCATCGCCCGGGACATCAGCAAGCGCAAGGCGATAGAGGCGGCGCTGCGCGAGCGGGACCGGCGCAACCGGGTGCTGCTGGAGTCGCTGTCCGAAGGCGTGCTGATGTACGACGCCGCTGGTGCCGTGGTGGTGGCCAATGGCGCAGCCCAGCGGATCTTCGGCCGGTTTCTCGGCGGCCTCGACCTGACTTCGGCCCGCATCACGGGGGTTCTGGACGCCATCGCCATCGGCGCCGACGGCGCACGGGTGCCGCGCGCCCTGCTGCCGGCGGAGATTGCCCGCACCAACGGCATACCGGTGTTGGATGTGGTGGTCGGTCTGCGCCATCCCGGGGCGGCGGCCGATACCGTCTGGTTGCTGGTCAACGCCCAACCGATCCGGGTCGAGACCGGCGAGATCGAGGGCGTGGTGGTCAGCCTGCTGGACATCACCACCCGCAAGAAGGCGGAGGAGGAACTGCGGGAAAGCGAACGCCACTTCCGCCGCACCTTCGACGAGTCGCCCATCGGCGCCGCGGTGGTGGCGCTCGACAACCGTTTCCTGCGGGTCAATGCCGAGTTGTGCCGGATCACCGGCTATGACGCCGAAGCCCTGCTCGGTCTTGCCATTCCCGATATCACCCTGCCCGAAGACCGCGAACTTGATGCGGAACAGGCCCGCCAGCTCATTGCCGGCGAAATCGCCTACTACCAGATCGATAAGCGATGCCGGCGATGGGACGGTGCTCCGATCTGGTTGCACTTCTCGGTGCGGATGATTCGTGACTCGGCGGGGCAACCCGGCACCCTGCTGCCGATGATCGAGGACATCACCGAGCGCAAGCTGGCCGAAGAGCGGTTGGCCCGCAGCGAGGCCGATGCCCGGGCGGCCAAGACCACCGCCGATCTGGCCAATCGCGCCAAGTCCGAATTCCTGGCCACCACCAGCCACGAGTTGCGCTCGCCCCTGAACGCCATCCTCGGGTTCGCCGAAATCCTGACCCTGGAGATGTTCGGACCGCTCGGGTCGGAGCGTTATCTGGGGTATGCCCGGGACATCCACAATGCCGGCAGTCTGCTGCTGTCTGTGATCGACGATCTGCTGGATCTCGCCAAGATCGAGGCCGGCAAGCTTGAACTGCATGAGGAACGGGTCGGTCTCGACACCTCCATCGGCACCGCGCTCCGGCTGGTCCAGTCCCGGGCCCAGGACCATGGCCTGACTCTGATCACCGAAATCGCGCCGGACCTGCCGCCGCTTTGGGCCGATGGCCGGTTGATCGTTCAGATGGCGGTCAATCTGCTGTCGAACGCCATCAAATTTACCCCCCCCGGCGGTCGCGTGACGGTCGGCGCGGCGCGGGCGGCGGGCGACGGCGGGGCCGTGCTGTCGGTGACCGACACCGGCATCGGCATCGCTCCCGAAGACCTGCCCAAGGTGCTGACCCCGTTCGAACAGGTGGACAACCACCTGACCCGCACCCAGTCGGGTACGGGTCTCGGCCTGCCGCTGGTCAAGTCGCTGATTGAACTCCATGACGGCCGGTTCGAGATCGTCAGCACCCCTGGGTTCGGAACCACCGTGAACCTGACCTTTCCGGCCTCGCGGCTGCGGCCGGCGTAGGGCGGCGCCGATGGCCCTCAGACCGTCATCGGTTCATGCTGTTGGTATGCGATTCCACCGGGCGCGGACGACAAGCAAACGATCATGTCCGAAAGTGGCCGGAAGCCGCTTCCGCCTTGGCACCGCTTTCCCGTGGCTCGCCTGACCCACGGACAACCCGATCAGATGCCGCCGGCGGTGGCTGGCTGACGCCGCGGGAGTCCTCCAGCGTGGCCATGCGTTGCCGGTACGGCTTCATCCGGGCGACATAGGGCTTCATGCGCAGGTCGGTGTGGAGGATGTGGCTGATCAGCCACTCCTTGAGCAACTCCAGGATTTCCCGGGCGACCACGGCAAGGTTGTAATCCGACTCTGCGGTGCGCCGGTGGGCGATGATGACGTCCAGTTTCTTGATCAGGTCCCGGTGCTCGCAGGCGTGCGCCTGATAGAACGGATATTGAACCGCGCGCTGTAAGCCCTCTTCGCGCCTAAAATGCTCTATGGCGTAGTGTTTGAGCAATGTAAGGCTGCGATCCAGGGCCACCATCGTCAATTTTCGGTTGATCAGAGTCTCAAAATCATTGACGAGACAGATCAAAAGCTTGTGATCCTCGTCGATGACCGAGTCATCGACCGACATTTCCTTGCGCCAGTGGACTGCCATTAGTGACAACCCCTTGTTTTGATAGTGGTCAGGATAATACAACGGCCAGCAGCGACGGAACTCCGACGCTTTGTTGAAACTACGCCAGAAATTGCCCCTGCACAAGGGGGATCGGCGAAGCTCTATGTCAATAAGAATATCAGGCTAATCTTCACACAACTTTAACCATCACTCCCGCCGACGTCTTTTCGTGGCTCGCGGCGCGAACCTTTCCCGTCGTCACCGATGCCGTGACGCAGCAAGCACAGGGGTCCTGAAAATCCATAACGCCAAGGCTTGTGAGCCATGATGAATGCTGCGTTGCACAATGCCGTCGCCGGAGCCCACAATTTCCCGGGTCGCGAATCCGGCCCCCAACGGAAAGGGAGTATTCATGTCCGCTGCTGCCACCATCATTTGGGCCGATGCCTTCGCCCGTGAAAGAGCCACCGGCCTTGCCGCCGCGTCGCTGCCGGCGGCCACCCCGGTTGTCCATGCGGCGTTCCAGTCGGCGCCTGTGTTGCCGGCGCCCGCGGCATCGGTGCCCAAATCACCGGTACCGAAATTGCCGGCGCCCCGGCCGGCGGTGTCCCGGTCGGCGGTCAGCAGAGCCGCGGCGGCATCGTCGGGGGACTCGGGCCGCGACGACGATAAGGTCGCCGCATGACTTTCCGGTCACCCGGAGACACCGCCGCGGGAACCCCGGCAGGGCTCCGGCGGTCCCGCGGGGCCGCCGGGGGCTACCGGTTTCCCGGGGGCGGCAACCGGCAGAAACCCTGGGGCGGCACCGCGAGGGCGGCGTTGAATTTGCTCGACAGGTTCTGAAAGGCGACCAGCGCCGTCAGTTCCACCACCGCGTCATCGTCGAACCAGTGCCGGATCCCCGCCATCAGTTCGTCGTCCACCTCGCGGTCGCTGCGTGTGATTGCCTCGGCATAGTCCAGGGCCGCCCGCTCCACCGGTTCGAACAGCGGGCTGGTGCGCCATTCGTCGAGCGCCATGACCTTCGCTTCGGAAACCCCGCGGCGGAGCAGGGTGGCGCTGTTGATGTCGACACAGAAGGCGCAGTGGTTGATCTGCGATACCCGCACCGTCAACAGCGCCCGCAACGCCGGCGGGATCGGCGAGCGGCGGCGATCGAGCACGCCATACAGCAGCGCCACCGCCAGAAACAGCCGGGGCACCCGTGCCCACAATCGGGCAGCGTCCAGAACCTGGCCGTAGCGGCGTCGCTGGTTCCAGAAGAACGGCCGGAGGTACCAGGGCTGACCGGGTGGCCTCGCTTCGATGCGCATCAAGGGGGTCTCCAGCACGACGTGACCGGGCGGGGGATGCCGCCGGTCACGGAGCCGCCCCGGCGGGTTCCGCCCCCGATCAGCCAAGCGCGACGCCGCAGCCAAGACCAGCCTTCTATGTCTTGGGCCATCTTTGCTCAGCATTGCGAAATGTGGGGTTGACACGATCGGAACGAACGGCCACCCTGACGACCCGGTGCCGAAGGGCCGCTGCCGGCACTCTGGCGCGGCGCAGGGGGCTGTGCCGTAACCGTAACCGGCGACGCCACACGGGACAGGGGGCCGCTTGCGGTCGGGACGCCATCAACGCCCTCCCTCGCCAGTCCTGCCGGCGAGCAGGCGGTTGCACCGGACTGGCGTAGCGCAATCGGGGTCATTCCTGGCCGGCAGGGGCTTTGCCGGGTGGGGTGGTGACCCGTCCTGACGGCGGCGTCGGGGCCGGCGACAAAGACCGACGCGACAGAGACAGACAACGAAGGGATTGCTCAGGAATGGATCAGCGGCTGGACGGATGTACGATTGCCATCATGGTGGCGTCCGGGTTTGAAGAAACCGAGCTGACCGAGCCCCAGCGGGCTTTGCTCAAGACCGGAGCGACACTGAAGACGATTTCGCCGGACCAGGGCCTGGCCAATGGCTGGCACGGCAAGGGCTGGGGACACTTTTTCCCGATCGATCTGGCGATTGGCGAGGTTCTGGGCGCCGATTTCGACATGCTGGTCCTGCCCGGCGGCGAGCGCAGCATCACCAAGCTCAAGGCCAATCCGCACACCAAACGCATCGTCGGGCACTTTCTGGATGCCGGCAAGCCGATTGCCGCCATCGACCAGGGGGTGGGGCTGCTCGCCCATGCCCGCAAGCTCAAGGGGCGGTCGTTGAGTGCGCCGGTGGCGTTGCAGGAAGTCATTGAGGCCGAAGGCGGCCGTTGGGTCGAGGACCCGCTGACCCTGGACGGTCCGGTCCTGACCGCGCGTGATGCCGAATCCCTGCCGGCTTTCGTCGAGCAACTGCTGAAGCTGTTCGCCGAAGCCAACCAGCTTAAGAAGGCCGCCTGAGAGGCGGACAAAGAATGCCCGCCTTGCCTGGGTTCAGAGGAAAAATTCCAATGTTGCCAAAGGGCGTTCTTTGGCAGACCCGATTGTTTGCCACACTCTGAGGACAGTCCGTCAACCGGAGCCGGAGCCGTGCCCCGCCTCGGTCGGAGACGTCGGGCGGGGACTGCGGGCGAGGCTGGTCGCCGGTTTGCGGCGGCTGGCCGGGTGGTCACGCCTGCTGCTTGATGCGGTGCTGCCGCCGCGCTGCCTGTCGTGCCGGGAAGGGGTCGATCGTCAGGGCGGCCTGTGCCCGGCCTGCTGGCGCCGGCTGACCTTCATCGGCCCGCCGGTGTGTGACTGTTGCGGTTTGCCGTTCGAGGTGGCGGCGCTGACCGGGACGCTGTGCGGCGACTGCCTCGGCCGTCCGCCGCCATTTTGCCGGGCGCGCGCCGTGCTGGTCTACGACGAAGCCAGCCGGCGCCTGGTGCTGGGGTTGAAATACGGCGACCAGACCTATGCCGCCCGGGCCTACGGTGCCTGGCTGGCCCGCAGCGGTGCCGAGTTGCTGACCGGTGCCGATCTGCTGGTACCGGTCCCGCTCCATCCCTGGCGGTTGTTCTGGCGGCGCTACAACCAGGCGGCCTTGCTGGCCCAGGCGGCGCACCGGCTCACCGGGGTTCCGTATCTGCCGGATCTGCTGGCCCGCCGCCGCGCCACCCCGGTTCAGGGCGGGTTGGGCCGGGCCGGCCGGCGGCGCAATGTGGTGGGGGCTTTTCAGGTGCGTCGGCGTCTGGCCGGCCGGGTTCGGGGGGCGCGGATCGTGCTGGTTGACGATGTTCTGACCACCGGCGCCACCGCTGCCGAATGTGCCAGGGTGCTGATGCGCGCCGGTGCCACCAGCGTCGACGTCCTGACGCTGGCGCGGGCGATCAGAGATCGCTAAATACGATCCACGCCCCAGGAAGGAGTTGCCGATGGCCGAGGTTGTGATCTATTCCAGTGAGTTCTGCGGCTACTGCATGCGCGCCAAGTCGCTGCTCTCGCGCAAGGGGGTGGTCTATCGGGACATCGACCTTGGGGTCGAGCCGGCCCGCCGTGCCGAGATGGTCGAGCGGGCCGGCGGTCGGACCACGGTGCCGCAGATTTTCATCAATGGTCGCCATGTCGGCGGCTGCGACGACCTTTACGCCCTGGAACGGGACGGCGGGCTTGACGCCTTGCTGGCGGTGGCGTCATGACCAGGGTGATGACCGCCTGTGTCCAGGTCAATGCCGGTCCCGAGATCGGCCCCAACCTCGAAGCGGCGGCGGAACTGGTGCGCCGGGCCCGGGATGCCGGTGCCGAGTTCATCACGCTGCCGGAAAACGCCAGCCTGATGATCCGGGGCCGGGCGAGACTGCTGGCCCGCATCGGCTCCGAACCGCTCCATCCGGCGCTGCCGGTGTTCCGCGACCTGGCCCGGGAGACCGGCGCCTGGCTGCTGGTGGGCTCCCTGGCCATCGCGCTCGAAGACGGCCGGGTGGCCAATCGCAGCTATCTGATCGATGCCGAAGGCGTCATCGTCGCCCGTTACGACAAAATCCACATGTTCGACGTGGACCTGCCGGGCGGTGAGAACTATCGCGAGTCGGCGATCTTCCGGCCCGGCGACCGCGCGGTGATCGCGCCCACCCCCTGGGGCCGATTGGGTCTGACCGTCTGTTACGATCTGCGCTTTGCCGCCCTGTTCCGCGCCCTGGCCCATGGCGGAGCCGGGATCATCACGGTGCCGGCCGCCTTTACCGTGCCCACCGGCCGCGCCCACTGGCAGGTCCTGCTCCGTGCCCGGGCCATCGAGACCGGCTGCTTCATCGTGGCCCCGGCCCAATGCGGCAGCCACGACGAAGGCCGCCGCACCTACGGCCATTCCCTGATCGTCGGCCCCTGGGGCGAGGTGCTGGCCGAAGCCGGGGAGGAGCCCGGTATCATCACCGCAACCCTCGACCTGGATCGGGTCGCCGAATGCCGGGCCATGGTCCCGTCGCTCACCCACGACCGGGAGTTTGCGCTACCGTCCTGAAGGCCAGGGACTCCGCCCCCACCCGCAAAGGGCCGGATCGCCCCCTTTGAACCCATGACGTCATGAGGTCAANNCCTTCGCGGGTGCAGGGCAGAGCCCTGCAAAATCAGTATCGCTAACGACAATACTGTTCAGGCGTGACGATGGTGCGAATCTGGACCTGGGTTCCCGTCGGGGCGACGTATTCCTGCGCGCCTCGGTGGCTATGACTCCGAGGGTCCCAGTTATAGGTATAGCCGAGCCGGGTCCACGGATAACCGGTGTCGTCCATGCTGGCGTCGAGCTTGTAAGACGATACCATATTCTGGCTGAACCACTGGACGTAGCCTTCTGGTCCCTTGATCACGTTGTCGCAGCGGGTGGCGCCGGGGTCCGGGTCGGCACAGGGCCGGAACACGCCCTTGCCGGTGGGGCCCGTGGTCTCTTCCTGGGCGATGGTGAACAACACGAATTTCCGGCCGGCGTCGGCATCGGTGGCCGGCTTCAGCCCCAGCAGCCGGTGCAGTTCCGGGATGATCCGGCTGTGGTGGTGATGGGCGTGATAGTCGCGGCAGAGCGTCTGTACTTCCGGTTCCACCGTGAACCACAGGTCACGGCTCAGGGTCACGGTCTGGCCCTCCTTGCCGTCGGCCCAACCGGTGTAGTTGGTGAAGTTGACCGCCTGGACCGGGTAGCTGAGCGGTTTCAGCGGCAGCGCCGCCTCCTTGCGGAACACCGAGGTTTCGAGGATCGACAACTCATAGGCCCGGACCTCGGGAGAACAGGTGGCCTCCGCGCCACCGCAGGGAATCGCCGGGACGTCGCACCGGTGGTCGTGATCCCTGGCATAGCCGGCGCCGGACGTGACGGTGATCGCGAAAAACAGGACTGCCGCTCCAGATTTCGAACGCATGGGAACCCGCTTGAGCTGATCGGTTGGGGTGGGGGCATCGGTGGCCGTCGGCGGCGAAGCCGCTCTTTTCTGAGAGCGCACCGGAACAGAGAAGGCGAAGTTATCGACGACGCCGTTCCGCCACCATAGATATCGTCACCATAAGGAATACCTTTACGGTAGTCGATGGTGCGCTGGCGGACATTTTGTCGCTGGATCTGGCGAACCGCCGGTTATGCCCGGGTATGGGGCGGGCAAGTCCCGGCTTCCGAGGGCCATCGCCCGTAATTTTGTGGGCTCTGCCCACACCCGCAAAGGGCCAGGCGGCGCTTTGAACCCCTGACGTCATGAGGTCAGGGAGGCAAATGCATCGGGCCGGCGGCGCAAGACTGTGGCCTGGGGCAGCAGCAGCTCCAGGGTTCTGGCCAGGGCCTGACCGTCGATGGGCCGGACCAGGGTGGCATCCATGCCGGCGTCCAGGCACTGGCGGCCGGTTTCGGCCTCGGCGTCGGCGGTAAGGGCGACGATGGGCAGCCGCGCCCGTCCGCTGGCCTCGGCGGCACGGATCGCGGCGGTCAGCCCGAAGCCATCCATGCCGGGCATATGGCAGTCGGTCAGCAGCAGGCCGTAGCCGGGGCGTTCCAGTTCGGCCAAGGCTTCGACGCCGTCCGCCACCACCCGGCGAGCGTAGCCGAGTCGAGTCAGCAACCGCGCAACCCCGGTCGAGGTGGCGGCGTCGTTCTCGGCCACCAGCACCAGCGCGCCGGCGGCGCGGGCCTGGTCTTCCGGGGGCGGCATCCACACCATCTCGCCCGCGGCGGTCCGGGCGTCGGGTCCGGCCCGGCCGAGGGCCGCGGCCAGGATGTGCCACAACCTTTGCCTGCGGAGCGGCAGGGGGAGCACGGCAAACAACCCGGCCCGCTCGGCTTCGCTCAGGGCCGGGATCAGCACCGGCGACGCCATCAGGATCACCCGGCCCGATGTTCCCGGTTGCGGTCCGGCTGCCAGCGCCCCGCGATCGTCCCGACCGGCATGGAGCAGGATCACCGGCGGCCCCGGTTCGGCTCCGGCGTCGGGCAGGGATTCGGCCAGGCTTCCGGCCCAGGTCAGGTTGGCGATGCCGGCGGCCGTCAGCAGCCTGGCCAGGGGACCGGCCGCGGCCGCCGGCACGCCGACCGCAAACACCCGGGCGTCGGGCACCGGCACTTCGGGCGCCAGCGGTTCGGGCCGCTCCACCTTCAGCGGCAGTTCGAACCAGAGGGTCGAGCCCTGTCCGGGCACCGGGAGGACGCCGATATCCCCGCCCATCATCTGGCACAGGCGCCGGCACAGGAACAGGCCGAGCCCGCTGCCGCCGGCGGGGCCGGCCTGGACGAACGGGCGGAACAGCCGCGATTGCTGCTCTTCGCTCCGCCCGGCGGCGGTGTCGGTGACGGAGAAGCGGAAGCCGCCATCCAGCTTCGACACGGTCAGGACGACGCTGCCGGCCTCGCTGACATCGACCGCGTTGCCGAGCAGGTTGAACAGCACCTGCCGGAGACGAACCGGGTCGCCGGACAGCCGGTCGGGCAATGTCGGGTCCAGGTCCACCACCAGATCGAGCCCGCGCGCCCCCGCCCGGTCGGCGAGCCGTCCGGCGGTGTCCTCGACCACTTCGACCAGGGAGAACGGCACCCGCTGGATTTCCAGCCGGCCGGCTTCGATTCGGGAAAAATCGAGAATGTCGCCGACCAGGGCGGACACGGTGGCCGCCGAGCGCCGGATGGCCGCGAACAGGCCGCGCTGGTCTTCGGTCAGCCGGTGGTCGAGCTGGTCCGCCATCGCCATCAGGCCGTTCATCGGCTGCTGGATTTCGTGGCTGAGGGTGGCCAGGAACGAGGACCGGGCGCGGGTTGCCTCCGCGGCCTTGTCCCTGGCCTCGGCCAGTTCGACGGTTCGTTGCTTCAGCGCGCCGGCGGTTTCGCGGAAGCGGGCCAATATCGTGGCCAGGGCGCCGATTTCGCGCGGCAAACCGCCGGCGGGGAGGGGGGGCTCAAGGTTGCCCGCCGCCACCGCCGACAGCGCCGCGGTCACGGTCGCCAACGGCCGGAGCACCCGCCGGCGGATCACCAGGAAGGCGCCGGGGATGGCGAGCAGGGCGATGGCCAGAAGAACCCCAAGCTGGATTTGCCCGTCGCGGATACCGCTCCGTGCGGCGTCGTCGAGAGCGCGTCCGGTCTGATCCTGCTGGAGGGTCAACTGGTCGAGCACCAGCAGCAGCGGGTCGATGGCGGCCGGCACCACGCGGGCAAGGATGGCGGCAAGGCCGGCGGCGTCCTGCCCGGCCAGGAGATCCGCCAGCAGGTCCAGGGTCCGGTCGGCCTCGGCGATGCGGGCTTCGGCCTCCCGGATCATCGGCGCGCCGACCTGGCCACCGGCCCTGGCCACGTAATCGGTCCAGGCCGGTTTCACGCCGTCCCGGAGGTGGCGCAGCGCCGCCTCGCCCTCCGACCACGAGAGATCACCGGCCCGTACCCGCGCCGGCACCGCGATGGTGGCCCGGAGATAGCCGTCGGAGACGGTCTTGAGATCAAGCAGCGGTAGCAAGGCGTCGCCGTAAAGCGTGTGGACCAGGGTGCCGGTCGAACCCGCAGTCCGGCCGCCGCTGGCCGCCAGCACCAGCATCAGCACCGCGATCAGGGCCAGGATCGAACAGCAAAGCACACGAATGCTCATCCGAGGGGGCATCGACCCGTCCCTTCCAGGAAAATCCGGCATCATCGCAGCGGAAAAGCGAATAACAGGCCGCCGTGTGTCCACAACTCGTTCAGTCCACGGTCCAGCCTGAGCGGGCCGGCCGCTCCGAGATTGGCGGTGAAACTGTCGCCATAGTTGCCGACCTGGGACAGGATGCGATAGCCCCAACGGTCGTCAAGGCCAAGCCCCCGACCCAGACCGGGTGTGAGTCCCAGCAGAGACCGGATTTGCGGTGCGGTACTGGCGCCCATGGCCTCGACGTTGGTCCGCGACACCCCCAGTTCCTCGGCCTCGATCATCGCCATCAGGGTCCAGCGGGCGATTTCCAGCCAGCCGTCATCGCCCCGGCGCACCAGCGGGCCGAACGGCTCCTTGGAAATCCGTTGCGGCAGCAGGACATAGCGGTCGGGGTCGGCCGGCGCGGTGATCTGCAACGCGGCGAGAGTCGAGGCATTGCCGCTCAAGGCGTCGCAGCCGTCCTCGAAAAACACCCGGATCAGGTCCTTCAGTCCGGCCCGGGCCACCGGAACAAAGGTGATGCGGCGGGCCGAAAACGAATCCCTGAGGTTATCGTCGGCGTTGCCCCCGCTCTGGAAACAGATGCGACGGCCGTCCAGGTCGCGCAAAGTCTGAATGTTGTCGCCGCGCCGGACCAGAAAACCCTGGCCGTCGAGGAACGTCACGCCCACCGGGTGAAGACCCAGCTCGGCGAGGCGCTTCAGGCTGAGCGTCAGGTTGCGGTTGAGCAGATCGATCTCGCCCCGGGCCAGCGCCGCCAGCCCCTGCTGCGCCCCGACCGACGGCACGAACACCACCCGGCCGGCGTCACCCAGCACCGCAGCGGCCACCGCCCGGCAATAGTCGACGTTGAAGCCGTGCCAGTTTCCCGCCCCATCGCGCTCCGAGAACCCGGTCATGCCGGCGGCGACGCCGCACCGCAATTGCCCATGGCCCCGGACCGCATCCAGTGTCGCCCCCGGTGCCGACGCCGGTGCGGCGTACCCGGCCCCGGCACGCAACCCCAGCCCCAGCGCCAGGACCGCAACCGCCACCGCCGCCACCGCCATTGTTCCGAGCCCGGTCATGGAACGGGTCCTGCTGAGACGGGTCATGGTCGGGCGGGTCCTTCGCGTCGGGGGGCATCAGCCGCCGCATGGGCGGCCGGCCCGGGTCTATGGAGTCTGACCCTTGGAGATGACCGTGTCCTTCCGCTGAAGGTCGGAGCCGGTCAGTGTTCTTCAAAGCCACCGGCCCGGAGGGTAAGGAGAATTGCCAGGCCCGTCAACACCATCACTGTCCACACCATCACTGTCCAACCCGATCACGATTCCACGCCATCGGAATCTCAGGATCACCGTCTGACCGGGCCTTTCCGCTTCCCCGGGCGCGCCGGACAGCCTCCCGGTTCGACACTTGTCCTCATCATTTGCCCGGAACCGCCTCCGTGCCGCGGCTCTTGTGGCCCACCGCCGTTCCTGGCACAGTGCCGGTCGCTTGCGTTGCTTCCGGCCGGGAGACGATCGGCTTGGGGGCGTCGGCGCCGAAACGACCTGGGCGGGGCCATAACCACCGCCCCCTTGACCCCGGAGGCTTCCGATGATGTCAAGACCCGTTGTGCTCTTCATCATCGTGCTGACTCTCGTGCTGATGCCGGCGTCGGCGTCGGCGGCATCGGCCAATGACTGCCCGGCCTGGTACACCACCGCCTGTTGGGCGCGGACGCTGCAAGGCATGATTGACGCGATCAAGGATCTGCCGGACGCGACCAGGCAGTACTGTGACCGGACCCTGGCCAGTGCCTATCAGGCGGGCCTGAGCCTGGGCGAGGTGGCCGGGACGGCCGGTTCGGTGCTGGGGCAGGCTTACGGTGCACTGGCCGAACACCATGACAAGGTCTGCGCCGACGACGATCTGTTCTTTATGGAAGGGGTTGGCGTGATTGCCGCCGGCATTTTCGCGGTGGAAGTGACCATGACCGGCGGGCTTTCCGGGGGCGCCGGCGCGGTGGCGCTGAAGGGCCTGTTGGTCGCCCAGTCGCCGAAGCTGATGTCGAAGCTTCACGAAC
This sequence comes from Rhodospirillales bacterium, assembly GCA_003165295.1. Classification (GTDB taxonomy): domain Bacteria; phylum Pseudomonadota; class Alphaproteobacteria; order Azospirillales; family Azospirillaceae; genus BOG-933. The sequence continues at coordinate 32,181 of PLTC01000014.1, forward strand.
GCCTGTGCGGAACGCCCTTTACCAAAGCCGACGCCGGTCTGGTGACGCAGGTGGAGACCGCAATCGAGAAGGCGGTGTCCGGTAAGTGACCGCCGGTGTCATTACCCGTGAGGCGGCCGGGAAGATCACGGAAACACTTGGTAACGGTTTCAAACCACCCTGACATTCCGGGGATACCGGACCCTGGCATAGTAAGCCATGGTGAGTGGGGGCCGGCGCCCGGCGCTTCCGGTTTTTAAACGGGTGGGCCGGCTGCGGTCGCTACAGCTGGACCAGAAGTGTCAGGAGATCAACCATGAAGGACTCTCGAGGCAGGATCCGCCGGCTGGCGGTTCTCGTCGGGGCCGCGGCCGTGGCGTTCGGCCTTGCCGTGTCGCCGTCGGCAGCCGACGCCCGGGTGGTGGTGGGCATCGGTGTGCCCTTCGGCTGGTACGGTGCGCCCTGGTTCTACGGGCCGCCGGTCTATCCCTACTGGCAGGTGCCACCCGTTTACATTGCGCCACCGGCCTATGCTCCACCGCCGGTACAGTATCTGGCGCCGCCGGTCCAATCGGCTCCGCCACCGTCACAGTTCTGGTATTATTGCAAGCATCCCAAGGGTTACTATCCTTACGTCAATGCTTGCCCGGGGGGATGGCAGCAGGTGTCGCCCAGGCCCGCCGGATGAGCGGGCTCTGGCGAGGGGGTGTCGATGAGGGGGTCAACCATGCCACGTACAGTCACTGCGGCGGCGGCACTTTCGGTGCTGCTGCTGGGCGCCTGCGCCGCTCCGCCCATGGGGCCGATGGTGCAGATCATGCCCGGTCCGAACAAGCCGTTCGAGACGTTCCAGGCCGATCATCTCGCCTGCGAGCAATTCGCCAATCAGCAGGTCGCCGGGCAGGCCGAGGTCGCGAACCAACAGGCCATGGGCGGCGCCATCCTGGGAACGGTGTTGGGGGCTGGCCTGGGTGCCGCCGTCGGCGGTGCCCGGGGTGCCGCCATCGGCGCCGCAGCCGGTAGCGTCATGGGGGCGGGCGAGGGCGTCGGGGCGTCCCGGGCCGGGCAATACGGTATTCAACGGCGCTATGACATTGCCTACTCGCAGTGCATGTACGCGAAGGGCAATCAGGTCCCGGGCTTTCAGCCGATGGGTGCGCCGCCGCCGTTGAGTTACGCTCCGCCGCCACCGCCGCCGCCGAATTATCCGCCGCCGCGGTATTGAGAAGGGCTCTGCCCTGCACCCGCAAGGNNGTGTGGGCAGAGCCCACAAAATTGCTTCCTTCCAAGGACCCGCCGTATCCCGGCGCCTATGGGGCGACACCCCGGGGGACTATAAATTCTCTTAATATCGGCTCACTCGGCCGCGTGAGTCTGACAGTTCTTGCCACAAACCTGGGCGCAGGCGTTGCAGCCGATGCACAG
>PLTC01000023.1:0-172 GCA_003165295.1 Rhodospirillales bacterium
GCCGTGACTCATCCAGACCTGTTCGCGCCCGCCGGTCTGCCACACCCCGTCGAACAGGGCGCAGTCCTCGCGAATCTCCAGCCACGCCCGGCCGAACTCGCGGTGGTCGCTGCCCTCGACCCGGCCGCCAAGCTGGGCGCACAGGGTCTGCTGACCGTAGCAGATGCCCAGC
>PLTC01000023.1:202-11720 GCA_003165295.1 Rhodospirillales bacterium
GCCGCGCGATCAACTGGGTGACCTGAGACCCGAAATCCAGGATGAGTACGCGATCGACGGTCATGGCCTTGCCTTATGCCGGAGTCAGAGTCCGAGGGAGCCCTTCACCTACTCCAGCGGCGGGTTGGCCGGCAAGCGGGTGAGTTGGGAAAGATGACGCCAGCCATAGGCGACTTCCGGCAGCAACTCGTGGGCAAGGCAGATGGTCTGTTCGGCCAGCCGCTCGCCGCCCAGGCGCTCGTAGAACCAGCGCGCCGGATTGTCGCGCAGCACCCAGACCAGCCCGGAGGCAAAGCCCCGCCCCAGCAACTCGGCGGCCGCGGCGGCCATCAGCCGCCGCCCGAGCCCGCGGCCCTGGACCTCGTCCAGCAGATAAAGGGTATAGACCTCGCCTTCGTAACCGGCAAGGCGGCTGCGCTGGGCCCCGCACGTGACGAAACCGACCACGCCCCGGGAACCCCCGTCCACCGCCACGAACACCCCGTCCCCGTCCGGTCCCGAGACGAGCTGGCGGTGCCAGCGTGCCGTCAGCACCTCCGCGGACAGGCCGACCAGATAGTCATCCGGGATCAGCCCGGGATAGGTGGTCCGCCAGCTTTCCACGTAAACCCGGCCGATGCCCGCGGCGTCGGCCGGTCGCGCCCGTCTGATCACCGTCATGCCGCCATCACCCCCAAGGAAACCGCCGCCGCCTGTGATAGTGGGGGCGCGCGGGCGCCGGTCCAGCGGGAATCGGGGGGCAAGGGTCGGGTTGGACGTCGGTGTCTCGCACCGTCACTCCGCCACAATCGCAACTCCCGGGATTTCAACAAACCATGTGGCCAGGTTCCGAAGCTGGCGCTGCTGAAGTCTGCCGAAGGCGCCCCAGACCTCGCCATGACAAGGGTTTTCCGGCGAGGGATCATAGCCCACGAGAAACTTCGCGGCCCGGAGTTTACCGGCCGTAAATCGAACGGATCCGGTCCATCGCGGCGTTGTTACATAGAGGCGGGGGTCCTTGCCGGCTTCGACAATCAGCGACTCCAGATCAACGGACATCCCCGAATTGTCACCGCCCGATGCCTTAAACGCCATGGACGAAATGCGGCGGTTGCCGGATTTGTCCTGAACGATCTGTTGCTCGGAAATCCGCCGGATGACGCCGTCGTCCGAACCAATCCCTTCGTGATCATGGGGCAGTACCTGCCCATTGGGGTCAAGCGGCGGTAGTGTGAGCGGCACGACGCGGCTCCAGCATTTCGTTGATCCACCGGGCGACGATCGCAAAGTCGTTGGTCAGCCGCACCTCCTCGCCATCCCTTCCGGTTGCCGCAGTCGCCCGCCAAGCCTGTACTCGATAGGGGCCGAGAACATGAATTTCAATATCAGCCTGATCCATATGCCATTCGATTTGAAGGTCACCGGTCGCTCCGGGAACAATTTGCGGGATCGGACCATGACCTGGGAAAACCAGTTCAAGTACTTTTATGGCAAAAGTAGCGTTTTCGAAACGGACCGCGACGCCATCGTACCCATCCCATCCCTTGCTGAGCTTTAAGAGTTGCTCCAACCGGTCGGTCACCGCCTTATGCCAAGGAACGACCGGTGCCGACACCACGCACGAGGAGAAGGCACTGTGCGACGCGACATTGGCACCGGTAAGCGCCCGCAGCCGCTCGATACCGACGGAAGGTCGCCAAACTTCCATTTATCGTACCCTCCCCCAAATCTTATGGGCCATATCGGTGGTGACGGCCGCGAATTCAACGCAGAGCAATTGCCGCCCGCGCTTCAGGAAGTCGATCGCAGTGGCAATATCCGCGCCGGCTGGTGCGCCGCGTATCGAGAGCGTCAAAACCAGACCTCCCAGGCTTCGGGTATCCATCACAAACTCGCAGTTTAATCGCCCGACCGGCGCCCCGGACTCGCTTCGAACCACGCGGCGAATGACGCCCGACAGGTCATCCGGCTCCGGCTCACCAAAATTAAGAAAACGCAACCACGCCCCCGCCCGATTTGGCAAATCGCCGCCCGTCATCGGAATATGGTTGATGTATGATATCTCACATTGATTGCAGAGCAATCGTTCACCAGAAAGTGACATAAAATATTGCTCAAGCGTCGTCAACTCCTTCTCAAATCGCGCAATCATACTTTCGAAACGAGGATATTCATTTGACGGGCTGAGACTCTTGCGCCAATTGTGCAAAAGCCGATCGGGCTGAAATTGAATGATCTGGTCCCGATCCGGCGACAAAAACCACAGTCGATTGTGTAGTGCTCCCTGAACATTGATGCCGAGGCTGATTGGTGGTCCGGGCGGACCGCCAAACAACTCGAACGCCGGCATGATCGGCGGGTGTTCTTCGACGTGAGGAAATTCCGACGCGAACAGCCGCCAAACCTCGCCCGCCCGGATCAGCTGGTAGGCCTGAGGCGGGGCGAATTGCACGCCCACCACCACCTCATTGAGGGGCGGGTTCTCGAAATCCGGCAAATCATCGGATCTGATGGTCGATATCGGCATCATGGCCTCTCCAGGAGACGCAGGTCCGAGCCAGACCGCCGATTGTACGACCTGTCCCGGTTTCGGCGAAGGCCACCAACGGGGGCCGCCGNNCCCGTCTCTGCCCGGTATCCTACCCCTGCGGCTCCGCCGCCGCCACCTCGCCGCCCCGCCGTTCCAGGATCGCGGCGAAAAAGCCGTCGGTGTCGTGGCGGGCCGGCGACAGGCGCAGCCAGTGCCCCTCCAGCGGCGAGGGGCCGCCAAGCACCGCCGGCCAGATCTCGGCCAGTGGCAGCGGCACGAAGTCGGGATGGCCGGCGAGAAACGCCTCGACCTGATCCTCGTTTTCTTCCAGCAACAGGGAACAGGTGGCGTAGATCAGCCGGCCGCCGGGCCGGACCAGCCGGGCGGCGCTGTCCAGCAATTCGGCCTGGAGCGGCACCAACTGCTCGAGCCCGGGACCCAACGGCCGCCAGCGCGAGTCCGGGTTGCGGCGCCAGGTGCCGGTGCCCGAACACGGTGCATCCACCAGCACCCGGTCAAAGCAGCCCTTGTGGCGTTTGACCCAGGGGTCGCGGGCCGAACTCAGGGTGCGGGTTTCGGCATTGTGCAGGCCGCCCCGGCGCAGACGTTCGGCGGCGCGCTTCAGCCGGTTTTCGAGAACATCGCAGGCGACCAGCCGGCCGCGGTTGTTCATGGCCGCGGCCATGGCCAGGGCCTTGCCCCCGGCCCCGGCGCAGAAATCCACCACCTGCTGGCCGGGCCGGGCGTCGGCCAGCAGCGCCACCAGTTGCGAGCCTTCGTCCTGAATCTCGATGGCGCCGCTCTTGAACAGCTCCAGTGCGGCGATGGCCGGACGGCCCTCGACCCGAACCCCCAGCGGCGACAACCGGCAGGGCTGGGCCGCGATGCCGGCGGCGGCAAGACCGGTCAGCACCCGTTCCCGGCTGGCCCGGAGCGGATTGACCCGCAGGTCGAGCGGCGCCGGCCCGGTCAATGCCTCAAGCTCGGGCACGAACCGGCCGCCCAGTGCCCGGCGCAACCCGGGCTCGGCCCAGCCCGGGCATTCCACCCGCACCGTTTCGGGCATGGCCGGGTGCTCGAGGGTGTGCAGGTCAAGGGTCTCGGCCACCCGGGTCTCGTCGGCGGAAAACGGCGCCGGGGCGAACCGCCCGCCGTCAAAGACCCTGGCCACCGCGGCGGCGCGGCGACCGGTCTCGCGGCTTCGCTCCCCCAAAATGCTGTGGGCGATCACCCGGGCCCGGGCGTCGGTGGGATCCGGGCACCCGGCCCATTTCAGCCACCAGCGCAGCCGCGCCTCGCAGCGCAGCACGGTAAAGACCGTCCCGGCGACGGCGCTGCGGTCCTTGGCGCCGATAAAGCGCCGGGCGCGAAAGAACGCGCTGGCCACGGCGTCGGCGGGCCGCGGCGTCGCGGCGATTTCGGCGAGCAACTCAATCGCCGCTTGCAGGCGCGCACCAGGGGTCATGGAAAATTCCGATGGGAAAGGGTCGGCCCCGATCCTAGCGCCTTCGGCCGGGCTTGTCACAGTCGGCATGCCGCCGCCGCGGGGTCGTCCCTCCTCCCGGGCAGGGGCGCCGGTCCCGCCGGGCCTGCCCGGCAACACCCGGCGCGTGTTTGGCCGATGGCCTCCGGCATTCGGATGCATTGGGTTGACGTGAACCGGGCCACCGGGGTACCCCTTGTCCCAGGCGGACAAGGGGATGTCCCCGGCGGACAAAGGGATGTCCCCGGCGGACAATGGGGATGCCGCGCTGTGGTCGCGGCCTGACGAATCAGGAACGGATCGAGATCGCGATGGCAAAACGGGCAGCCGGGTGGGCACGCAACGCGGCGCGGGCCGGTTGGTTGGGTGCAGTACTGTTGGTCGGCGCCTGCGCCGGCGCACCGGAGACGTCACGGGTGGTCGGCGACGATGGCGGACCGGTGCCGCCCGCCTATCGCATCCTGACCGGATGGACGCAGGACAACCTCGCCGACGTGGTGCCGGCGCTGTTGCGGACCTGCCGCTACCTGCAAAGCCTGGGTCCCGATCACGCGGTGGGTCCCGCGGGCGAGGCCGGACGGGTGGCCGACTGGCAGCCGGCCTGTGCCGCGGCGGCCGGGCTGCCGCCTCGCGACGGCGCCGCCGCCCGCCGGTATTTCGAGGCGTGGCTCGTGCCGGTGCCGCTGAATGGCGGCGAGGGCCAGGAAGGTCTCTTTACCGGCTATTATGAAAGCGAACTGAACGGAAGCTGGACCCGGACCGGCCGCTTCAACGTCCCGGTCTACCGCATGCCGGCGCGCAACGGTCACCGCCTGCCCAGCCGCGCCGAAATCGCCCGGGGCGCCCTGGCCGGGCAGGGGCTGGAGTTGCTGTGGGTCGACGATCCCATCGAAGCCTTTATCATGGAGATTCAGGGCTCCGGTCGGGTGCAGATGCCCGATGGCTCGCTGGTCGGGCTGAACTATGCCGGTCAGAACGGCCAGAAATACTATCCGATCGGGCGTTATCTGGTGGACCAGGGCGTCACCACCGCCGACCAGATGACCATGCACGTGATCCGTAGCTGGCTGCGCCAGCACCCCGACCAGGCCCAGCAGGTGATGAACCTCAATCCCAGCGCGGTCTTCTTCCGGCTTCGCTCCTCCGGCGACCCGCGGGGCGCCAGTACCGAGCTGACGCCGCGACGCAGTCTTGCGGTGGATCCGAATTTCGTCCCGCTCGGGGTTCCGGTGTGGCTCGACCTCCACGACGTGCCGGTGGTGCCGGGGGGGCTGCTGCGGACACTGGTGATGGCCCAGGATACCGGCGGCGCGATCAAAGGGCCGATCCGCGGCGATTATTTTTGGGGTCATGGCGACGAGGCCGCCTACGCCGCCGGTGTCATGAAGGCCCGCGGCCGTTATTTCATGCTCGTGCCCCAGGCGGTGGCGCAACGGCTCCAGACGGCCAGCCGACCATGACCGGGGGCGGGGGCGGCGGTCCGATCCGGCTCTCCGGGCTTGCCGACCCGGCGCCGGCGCTGACCGCTCTTCGGGATATTTTTTTCGAGTCCTCGTCACGGACGGTGTTCGCCTCCGACGAGGACCGGCAGGCATTCTTTCGGCGCTGGACCTCGTTCTACCTGGAACGGTGTCCCGAAGACGTCTGGTTCTGGCGGGAACCGCCGGACGGGTTCGCGGGATACCTGACCGGTTGCCGCGACAGTGCCGGGGCCGACCGCCTGTTCGCCGAGGTGCCCGGTTACGCCGTCTTCGCCGGCTGCTTCGCCGATTTCCCCGGGCACTTCCATGTGAACTGCCGGGCCGGGCGACGCGGCCAGGGACTCGGTGCCCGCCTGGTCGGAACCTTCGTCGAAGACTGCCGTGGGGCCGGGCTGGCCGGGCTCCATCTGGTCACGGCACCGGAGGCACGGAATGTCGGCTTCTATCGGCGGCTTGGCTTCACGGTGACGCTGAACCGGCCCTTCGCCAACCGGTCGCTGCTGTTCATGGGACGATCTTTGAAGCCGGAGACTCGAGAATGACGATGAATCGCCGTGAGTTCGCCCGCCTGACCGGCGGTATGGTGCTCGGCGGCCTGGTGGCCCGCGCCGCGCCCGGACTGGCCGGAGAAAGCAGCAACTACGTGGTCACCCACGGCCACGCCCCGTTCTACACCGCGCACCTCTATCCCGGCAGCCCGCTCACCCTGTCCGAGGCCGCCTTGCGCGAGGCCGGGGAAAACGTGCTGGCGCTGACCTTCGATGACGGCCCGGCCCCCGCCAATGACATCGAGATTCTGCGCCTGCTTGCGGAATACAACGCCGTCGCGACCTTTTTCGTGATCGGCAACAAGGTTGCCCGCCATCTGGATCTGCTCAAACAGATGGTCCAGGCCGGCTGCGAGATCGGCAACCACTCGTGGGAACATCCCATGATGACCACGTTGAGCGCCGACGCCCAACTGGCCGAGTTGCGCCAGACCGACGCCCTGTTGACCGGCGCCGGCATCCCGGTCAAGTGGTTCCGTCCGCCCTATGGCGACTATGACAGCGTGACCCAAACCATCGCGCGGACCGAGGCCCTGGAAACCATTCTCTGGAGCGTCGATTCCCAGGACTGGAAGGGCAGTCCGCCCGACACCATCGCCGAGCGGGTCATCGGCAATCTTTCCCCGGGCGCGGTGGTGCTGATGCACAGCATCAAGAGCCACACGGTGACGGCGCTGCCCAAAATCCTGGCCTTCGCCAAGGCCAACAACTACCGCTTCGTGACTCTTTCCGAGTGGAAGGAGGTCATGATCCGGGTCGACCCGATCGCGGTCAGGATGGCTGCCGAACGCGCCGAACGCCGGGCCGGCGGCGCCCCGGCGAAACTGGCCGAAGTCCCCCACGGCACCGAACCGCCCAAGGCCACCCGCTAGCGCCAGTCGCCCCTTTGAACCCATGAGTTTTGGAGGTCAAGGAGGCNNCGGGTGCAGGGCAGAGCCCTGCAAACAGGCCGAAAAGCCCCTCCCGCAAGACGGGAGGGGCAACGGTGGCGGAGCCCCGGATCAGACCGCAACCGGGCCGATCGGCAGGATCACCCGCTTGTAGACTTCGTTAATGACCTGGGCCAAGCCGGTATAGATGGCGCTCAGGCCGCAGAAGATGCCCTCATAGCCGGCAATGGTGCCGAGCTCAGGGCTCTCCAGGAAGTAATGCGCGGCCAGCAGGGCGAACAGGATGACCAGCGACCCGAACACCACCTGAAGCGCGACGTTGAGACGGAAGGTCCCGATGAACAGCACGGCCGAGAACCCACCCCACAAGGTCATGAACCAGCCGACGGTGACAGCGCTGGCTGGCGGAAACGCGGCGGCGGCGGGGGTTCCGGCCACCAGCTTCGGCAACACCAGAAGCCCGACCACCACGATCCAGAAGGCGCCGTAGGAGGTAAACGCCAGGGTCGCGAAGGTGTTGTTCTTCTTCCACTCCATGACGCCGGCGATCATCTGGGTGGCGCCGCCGTAGAACAGGCCCATGGCCAGGATCGAAGCGTTGAGATCAAAGAACCCGGCATTGTGCAGGTTCAACAGGACCGTGGTCATACCGAAGCAGCACAGGCCGAGCGGCGCCGGGTTGGCGGTGGTGTCCCGGATGGCCAGGGCCTGTCCGACGGAGGGCGGGATGGAGCTCATTGGGCTGGTTTCCTCTTGTTTGGCGCGGTCCTTGTTATGTCGTGAAGGGCAAGCACCCTCTGCGACCGCACTGTGTAGGGTCCCGTATCACCGATTTGCCCCGGGGCTGTCAAGTCGTTGCCGACCAGGAAGACGCGCCAAATCGTCCCAGGCCAAAAAACGGCCGGGACTCCCTTCCTGGCCTCGCTCACGGGCAGGCACTCGGCGCGCCTCCCTTCCCCCCGGACGCAGGAAGCGCGGCGCGGGAGTGACGGCGCAAATCCTATGCTGCGCTGCACACCCAACGCCATGCTGATTTCGAGGTGCCGGATTGCACCAGCCGAGTCGGTGCGCCGATCGGAACAACGCCCGCGATCTGGTCCGCGGTCAACCACGGTGGCGCAGGGCATCCACCAGCACGGCCAGGGCCGGTGCCGGCTGGCGGCGGCTCGGGTAGTAAAGGTGGTAGCCGGAAAACAACGGGCACCAGTCGGCGAGCACCCGGATCAGCACGCCGTTGGCAACCTGGGTCGCCACCAAAGTTTCGGGCAGATAGGCGAGCCCAAACCCGGCCAAGGCGGCGTTGAGGGTCGGGGTGAGGGTGTTGAACACGAGCCGGCCTTCCACCCGCACCTTGAGATCGCGCCCGCCCTGCTCGAACTCCCAGGCATAGAGGCCGCCGTAGGTCGGCAGGCGGAGGTTGATGCAGTCGTGGGCGGTAAGGTCCTGGGGCCGCCCGGGCAGCGGCCGCGAGGCGAAGTACCGGGGCGCGCCGACGACGGCCATCCGCAGCTCCGGCCCGATCGGAACCGCGATCATGTCCTTGTCCAGACTTTCGCCGAGACGGACGCCGGCGTCGTAACGCCCGGCGACGATGTCGGTCAGGCCGTTGTCGATCACCAGTTCGACGGTGATGTCCGGGTATCACGGTGCAGGGAGCGCGATATCCCGAAGATCTGGAGCAAATGACCAATCGCTGAGCCGGAGCGTCGGATAAATCGAGGCCCCTTTGGCAAGGGGCCTCATTTGTCCGGATTGAACCGCAGGCGTCAGTCCACGAAGGACGCGCGCAAATGACGGCGCTTCATCACGTAATATAGTCCCACCACCGCGGCGGCAAAGCCGGAGACGGCGCCGACGCCAAGCGCCCAGCGTGGGCCGAAGGTATCCGCGACCCAACCGACCACCGGCGCGCCGATGGGGGTGCCGCCCAAGGCTATGGCGAGGCGGAGAGCCATCACACGCCCGCGCATGGCCGGCTCGGTTGACAACTGCATCAAGCTGTTGGTTGCGTTGGAGAAGGTCAGTGCAGAGATACCGATGAGGACCAGCGCGAGACCAAACAACCAGGGGTTGGGCGCGATCGCGGCCAGCGCGCAGCCGAACCCGAAGACGGCGGCGCCGGCCAGCAAATGGGCCATGTCGGACTTTTCCCGCCCGGCGGCGAGCAGCGCGCCGGCGACCGTCCCGATGGCCAGGACCGAGGCCAGAAAGCCGTATTGGCCCGCTCCGCCATGAAAGACCGTGACGGACATGGTTGAAATGAAAATCGGGAAGTTCAGTCCGAAGGTGCCGATCAAAAAAAGCATGACGAGGATGGCCTTCAGGTCCGGCCGCTTCCAGACATAGCGAAAGCCTTCGGTGAGGCTTCCCCGGTTGCCCGCCGCCCTGGCACTCGGATGGAGTTCATTGACGCGAAGGAGGCCCAGCGAGCAGAGTACGGCAATAAACGAAGCGGCGTTGATCAGGAAGACCCACCCCGAGCCCACGGTCGCGATGAGAACACCGGCGATGGCCGGGCCGGTCATGCGCGCGGCGTTGAACGACGTGGAATTCAGCGCCACCGCGTTCGACAGGTCGGCCTCCCCGACCAGTTCCGAAACGAATGTCTGGCGTGCCGGTGAATCGAACGCCGTGGCGCAGCCAAGCAGAAATGCAAACAGGTACACCTGCCACAACTGGACGACCCCCGAGAGAGTGACGATCGCCAGTCCGAGAGCAAGGACTGCCATGGCCGCCTGGGTGGCCATCAAGAGTTTTCTCCGGTCGAAATGATCGGCGGCAAAGCCGGTCAAGGGCAACAGGAGCAGGTGGGGGCCGTACTGAAGCGCCATGACCAGCCCCACCGCGGTCGCATTCTTGTGAGTCAATTGGGTGAGCACCAGCCAGTCCTGGGCGATGCGCTGCATCCAGGTTCCGGTATCGGACAGGATTGCGCCACCAATCCACAGCCGATAGTTTGCGATACGCAGAGAACGGAAGGTGCCCCTCGCCAGATCCTTCACGATGCGCCAGGAGAGTTGCCACCGTGAAACCGCCCGAACAGCCGCGCCGAGAGCACGCTGATAAGAAGGATGCCGAGTCCGAGAGCGACCACATCCTCGTTGGCGTGTAAGTTAAAACTCCCAATGCGGCCGATCAGAACATAGCCAACCGCGAGGTTGGCGAAGCCCCAAAGCACGTTTACCGTCGAAGAAGAAAGACCTTGGCCTGGCGGCTTGGCAAATGGGCTTTGAAAGGGACGCCCCATTACGCCGCTGACAAGATGCGGAACGGCGTTGGCGAGGAAAGCACCACCAAGAAAGTAGAATATGTCGTTGGTCCATTCCATTGTTATGCGCTCCTTTGCTCGAGAAGATCGAGGATTTCCTTTGTCACGCCGGTCTCGCCCAGCCGGGGAAAGATTCGCGTAACGCTGTTGGTGTGGGCCTCCGGGCTCAGGTCGGTCATGGCATCGACGGCGAGGACGACGTTAAATCCCAACTCGTGTGCGTGACGGGCCGTCGACTCGACGCCGATGCTGGTCGCGACACCGGCAATCACGACCTGCGTGACGCCAAGCGTCTTCAAATGCGGTTCCAGCCCGGTGTTGGTGAACGCGCCCCAGGTTTGTTTCGTCAGGGTGTGGTCTTCCGGCTGCCGGTTCAGTTCGGGGACGAAATCGGTCCATCCGGCGGGCCGTTCGGCAAGGCGAGGCCCCTGTTCCGTCCGGCCCGGCGCTCCGCCGTCGACATTCACCAGCACCACCGGCAGGCGGTGGCTGCGAAAGGCGGCGGCCAAGGCGCTGGCGTGCCTCACCACCTCGCCGGCCGGGTGCGCGGTGGGGTAAGACACGATGCCCTTCTGGAGATCGATGATGATGAGGGCGGTTTTTGGATCAAGGGTGGTTATGGTCATGGCGCTCTCCTTCTGGCGGTTACAACTGCCACGCGCCCGGAACGGGTCGTGACGCCGAGGGGTTTCGGTCGGGGGTGGTGCCGGAGCCGGCAGGGTGGACTGCGGGCGATCATGACTCCCCCAGGCGCCGGAGTACGGCGCTGGCGGCAATCAGGGCCTTCTGTTCGGCCGGGTCGAGCTTCGCCACGGCCGCGAGAAGCCATTCTCGTTTGGCGATACTGCGCTTTCGCCTTGCCTCGACGCCTTCGGCGGTCAGCGCGAACAGGACCTGGCGGCCGTCGGTTGGATGAGGCCGGCGCTGGACCAGTCCGGCCTGCTCGAGATCGGCGAGCGTTGTCCCCATCGATTGAGGCTTCACGAATTCCGCGCGAGCGAGGTCGGCCGTCGTCATTGGGCCCGCTCGGTCGAGCCGCGCCAGGATCGCGAGCTGCGACCAAGACAGCTCATCCGGGTTCGTTTCCATCCGAAGCCGGCGAATCAGCTGCCCAATGGCCAGCGAAAGCTCGGCAACAGCCGGTTCGAGTGGGGTGGAAGCATCGTTCATGGATCGTTTGTAAGGATAAACAGCTAAACTTGCAAGATAAACTGGCAAGTTTAGCTGTTCAAATTCTGTTGATCTCGGCCCCTTCCAGCTGGGACGTAGTCTCCCTTTTCAAGACTTGCCTTGGCAGGAATAAGAGGCCTGATCACTGCGTACTGCGTACTGCGTACTG
>PLTC01000027.1 GCA_003165295.1 Rhodospirillales bacterium
TTTCGCCAAAATGAGAACCGCTGGTCATTGTCAACACACAAAGAGATCAAGACTTCCGCAAAAAACTTAGGCCGTTGATTCAAAATGAGTTTTTCGTTGCGTAAGTCGTGCGTAAAAAAGAGGCTCCGAGACAGCCCCTGCCCTATGTCGGCTTTCCGCCCCATCAGGATGCCCTTGCGGAATATTTCCCAGGGGCCTCGGACTTCTACACCACCCGGTGTCCGTCGCACCGGCGTTTCGAAGGGCGGGGATTGACCGGTGGATGGAGAAGTGGCCGGGTCGTCTCACCGGCCGGACGCCGGTGGTCACGCGGCCAGCCCCGCGTCAAAGTCCCCCGCCCCTTCCTCCCGCCCCTCTTCCATCCGATCGATGCGGCCGTGATTGACCAGCAGCGTCCAGATGGTCTTCGGAGACACATCGAATCGCTCGGCAAGCTCTTGCTGCGCTTCCTCGGAATAATCGCCGTTCAGGAGACTATCGACCGCCTGGAACGGGCTGAGCAGCTCCGCGGAAAACGATCTTTGCATCTTTTGACGGTAGGTTGACGACCGGGTTGCGGGAAACAGCCGATCATCATGCCCGCCAACCACACGGTCTCCCAGCAGGCGCGCCAGTTCGAAACGACGTCCGGTTTTCCATTTTGACCGGAACACCACTCTGCCGGAGCCGGCACTCTCGTCCAACGCATAGGCCATGCAGGAGCCGACCCCCCGATCGTCGAGAACCGCGCGGTCGATGGCGGCCAGTTCGGAAAGCCTCTCGTCGGAGAGCGGATCAAGGCCAAGACCGGCCTGCTGCCGCACGGCCTGGGCGGCCTCCGCGCCCCGCCTCCAGGCCGCAACGTCACCGGCCCGCGGCAGGCCGGTCCCCGGCCGCAAGTAAAAGCCGTCACGCGGTGACGCTTCATAGCCATTCGCGTGCGCCATTTCACCCAATTCCCGGATGGTAAGAATGGCCCCGGTATCGTCATGGGCCGCGGCAAGCTCGTTCACCGCCGCCTCTCCCAAACCCCTTGCCTCCTCGATCAAGCCGATCAGAACCCCGTCGCCGGCGTCATCGGGCTCCGCCCCCAGCAAGGCTTCCAGTCTTCGACGCCGGGCCAGCAGCGGATCGCGCCGCTCCGCCACCACATCGTCCCACAGCGTATCCAGGTTGGTGGTGGCAATGCCATCGGCACGCAGCTTGCCGCGGATGGTTTCGATGAACGCATCAACCGCCACCTCGAAATCCGCCGACGGCAGCATCGCCGCAACGTCGTTGATATAACGGTACGAAGTGCCCGGCCGGCCGCCGGTGGGTCTGGCAATCAGCGCGGTGCGCTCGCCGTCGGAAAATATGGTGAGATCCGGCCAGACGTAGCCGTGACCGATGGTGCTCATACGATGGGCGAACGCCCAATCGGGCCGCGTCGAGCGCGGCTCCCACCGCTGCCGCCACCAGTTCCAGGCCAGCCATTCGGCGAGGTGATAGCCGGAAAGAGAGGGTGCCTTGCGCAGGACGTTGACAAAACCATCATACCCTTCGGTCAGCCAGCGGTCGCCCCAGGTAACGCCGATGGCGCCGAAGCCGGCACGTTCCTCCGGGGCCCCCTCGTCAAGGCGTTCCCAATCGGTGGTAATGATCAGTCTCGCGGGCACCGCTGCCTCCATTCCTTCAGAACACGCGCGCACTGGTCATCGACATCTTCCAATCGATAGCCATGATAGCCGCCAAGTCCGATCTTCGCTTCGTAAACGCCCCCTTGATCATCGACGCCCCAGACATATTTGGGCTGACCCGCACCGGCATCGGCGCTGAACATGCCCATCAGGATGCCCTTGCGAAATATCTCCCGGGCCTCGGCCTTCAACACCACCCGGTCTCCGTCGCACAGGCATTTCGACGGGCGGGGGTTGACCGGTGGCGTGAATTTGTAATCACCCGGCGACCGCTTATGGTGCGCACTGCCGACATAAACCAGCGCGACCGCCAGGGCTTCCCGTCGGTCCCGGTCAAGCAGGTCGGGCTTTGCGAGGCGTCGATCCGGTCGGTTTCCCTGTCTGGTCATGGCATTTTCGCCCGGGCGAGGTTGCGGACACCGGTCGCGAAGCCGTATCTTAGGCATCTGGGGTAGCTCCGTCCACCCCGGCATGGTCGGTGAGGCCGGAACCACAGGAGCCGTGGTCCCGATCGCCGCTGCGGTCGACGCCTTGGCACGGCGCCTCGGAAACCCCACCTCCTGGTCTTCGTGCCGCGCGGGAGGCAAACAGGACGGGAAGGAGTGGCCATGGCGAAGACGATACGGCGCTCGTGGGTCTGGCATTTCAGCCAACCCCCTGAAACCGTATGGCCGGTCCTGGCCGATACCCCGCACATCAACGAAGCGGTGGGCGTCCCCAAATACGAACTGGAAGACGTGTTCCGGCCCGACGGCTCGGTGCTGCGGCTGGCCCGGGCGGCCCCCCGCCACGTTCTCCTGGGCCGGTTGCCCCTGGAGTGGGACGAGCAGCCTTATCAGTGGGTGGTCGGCCACAGTTACCGCCAGGACCGGCGGTTCCACCGGGGGCCGCTCCGGTGGCTGGGTCTGACCATGGAACTGCTGCCCGATGACAACGGCGGCACCCGGGCGATTCTGGTATTGGAGGCCGAGCCCGCCAACGGGCTGGGCCGGTTGCTGCTGCTCCTGGGTTTCCTCAACCGCGGCGGCCGGGCCATGGAGCGGGCGGCGCGGGAGCGGATGGGGGTCGGGACGCGCGGGCTGCCCCAGGTCACGGGCCGACCGGAGTCGGCCGAAACCGCCGACCCCCACCGTCTCCAGCGCGTGGATGCCATGGTCGCGGCCATCGAGGCCAGCGGCAACGGCCATGGCCTGGCCCGCCGGCTGGCGGATCTGGTGCTCACCGGCCCCGAAACCGATCTCGCCCGGCTGAGACCGCTGGCGCTGGCCCGGAACTGGGCGGTGCCGCCCCGCCACGCCATCGAAACCTGCCTCGCCGCGGTCAGGACCGGCCTGCTGGCCATGAACTGGGATATCCTGTGTCCGCGCTGCCGCGGCGCCAAGAACTCGGTGACATCCCTTGACCGGCTGCCCCACGGCGTCCATTGCCCGTCATGCAATGTCCCTTACGACGCCGACTTCAGCCACAACGTCGAACTGACCTTCCATCCCGCCGAAGCGATCCGCGCCGTCGCGCCGGGCGGCTTTTGCCTGAGCGGACCGGGGCTGACGCCCCATGTCGCAGTGCAACAAACGCTGGCCCCGGGCGAACGGCGGGTGGTGGCGGCCGGGCTGGCGGCGGGGCCGTGGCGGCTGCGAACCCTGGAGCCGGGGAGCGGCACCGACCTTGACGGCCCCGAGCCCGAACAGGGCCTGCCGACCGCGGTGGGCGACGGCCGGACCGTCATCCCGGGGGTGCCGGCCCCGGCCGGGTCGGTGGCCATGGAGAACCGCGGCAACCATAAGCTGACCTTCATCATCGAAAGCCGCAGTTGGATCGCCGATGCCCTGACCGCCCACCACGTCACCACCCTCGAGGCGTTCCGGGAGATGTTCTCTGACGCCGTGCTGCGGCCGGGAGACGAGGTGGCCATCGGCCACGTCACCTTGATGTTCACGGACCTCAAGGCGTCCACCGCGCTCTATGGCCGGGTCGGCGACGCCCGCGCCTACCAGTTGGTGCGTAACCATTTCGCCTTTCTGGCCGAACAGGTCCGCCAGCACGACGGCGGCGTGGTCAAGACCATCGGTGACGCCGTGATGGCGGCGTTCCACGATCCCGAGCGCGCGGTTGCCGCCGCCATTGCGGTGCAAAGCGACATCGCCCGTTTCAACGCGACCCAGGCCGACGGTCAGGCGCTGGCGATCAAGCTTGGCCTCCATGGCGGACCCTGCGTGGCCGTCACCCTCAACGGCCGGCTCGACTATTTCGGCAGCACCGTCAACCTTGCGGCCCGGCTTCAGGGCCAGAGCGCCGGCGGCGATGTGGTGCTGTCGGCGGCACTGGCCGCCGACCCCGGCGTCGCAGCCCGCCTCGCCCCGCTCACCCCCGTTTCGGAACAGGCCGTGGTCAAAGGCTTTACCGACCCCATAACATTCCTCCGCCTCCCCGCCACCGCATTCGCATGACGGAACCGGGTCTGGGGGCCGGGGCAATGCCCGATATGCGCCAGGTTACGATGAGTCGTTGAAGCGAAAGGGTTTTGTGGGCTCTGCCCACGCCCGCAAAGGGCCGGTCGGCCCTTTGAACCCATGAGTTTTGGAGGTCAAGGAGGCTTGCCTCCTTGCGGGTGCAGGGCAGAGCCCTGCAAAATCAAGATAATAGTGATATGGTGGCGCCTATGGGGCAATGCCCCACGACGCATAAGGCACCGGTCCAACCGCCCCAGACGCCCCGGCTTTACCCCCGGGAGCAGGATGTCTTCATGAATCCCGAACTTCTGGCCCGATATGACGGTATCCGGGTTCCGCGCTACACCAGCTATCCCACCGCGCCGCACTTCAACGGCGCGGTCGATGCCGGCCAGTACCGGCAATGGCTGTCCGGTCTGGCCGTGGACACCCCGGTCTCGCTCTACCTGCACATCCCGTTCTGCGAAAGCATGTGCTGGTATTGCGGCTGCCATACCAAGGTGGTGGCGCGTTACCAGCCGGTGGCCGAGTATCTGGAGCAGCTCCGGCGCGAGATCGACCTGGTGGCGACGCTGGTGCCCGGACGGCTGCGGGTGGGGCACCTGCATTGGGGCGGCGGCACGCCCAACATGGTGGCGCCCGACGACTTCTCGGCGGTGATGGCAACGCTCCGCAGCCGGTTCGAGCTGACCGGAGACGCCGAAATCGCCGTGGAGATCGACCCGCGCACCCTGACCCCCGGGCATGTCCGGGCGATGGCCGGGGCCGGGGTCAACCGGGCCAGCCTGGGGGTGCAGGACTTTGATCCGGCGGTCCAGCGCGCGGTCAACCGGCTCCAACCCTACGAGACCACCGCCGGGGCGGTGGCGTGGCTGCACGCGGCGGGCATTACCGCTCTCAATTTCGATCTGATGTACGGCCTGCCCGGTCAGACCGTGGCCGGCTGCCGCGACACCGCGGAACGGGCGCTGGGGCTCCGGCCCGACCGGCTGGCGGTGTTCGGCTACGCCCATGTGCCGTGGATGAAGACCCACCAGCGCCGGATCGACGAGGCCGCCCTGCCCGACGGCCCGACCCGCTGGCGCCAGTTCGCGGCGATTGCCGGCGCCCTGACCGGGGCCGGCTTCGAGCCCATCGGCCTCGACCATTTCGCCGCGCCCGGAGACGAACTGGCGGTGGCCCGGCGCGCCGGCCGGTTGCGCCGGAACTTCCAGGGCTACACCCCCGACGCCTCGCCGGTCCTGATCGGCTTCGGCGCCTCGGCCATCGGGGCGCTGCCCCAGGGCTACGTCCAGAACGCCCCCGACTTTCACCGCTACGCCGAGGCCGTCACCGCGGGCGGGCTGGCGGTGACCCGGGGGTTGGTCCTGAGCGCCGACGACCGCCTGCGCCGCGACCTGATCGAACGGCTGATGTCCGACCTTGCGGTCGATCTCGGGCAGGTGGCCGCGCGGCACGGCGTCGAAACCGGTCACTTCGACGATGAACTGGAGAAGCTCGAGGCGCTCGCCGCCGACGGTGTGGTCCAGCGGGACGGCCTGCGGCTGACCATCCCCGAGGCCGCCCGGCCGCTGGTCCGCGTCGTCGCCGCGGTGTTCGACCCTTATTTGGCCACCAGTCAGCAGAACGGCACCGCCCGGCACTCACGGGCGGTTTGATCCCGCCGCCGGTCGTGATATCACCCTTATCCGGGGCTCACCTGCCATCCGGGACTCACCTGCGGTCGGAGTGGGAACAATGAGATCGGCACTCGCCATTCGTCATGTGGCCTTCGAAGGGCTTGGATTGCTGGGCGACGTGCTGGCCGAGCACGACTATCAGATCGAGCAGGTGGAGGCGGGAGTCGACGACCTGGCCGCGATCGACCCCAACAAGACGGATCTGCTGGTGGTGCTGGGCGGGCCGATCGGCGCCGGTGACCAGGCACTCTACCCGTTTCTGGCCGACGAGTTGCGGTGCCTGGAGGCCCGGCTGGCGGCCGGCCGGCCGACCCTGGGCATCTGCCTCGGCGCCCAGTTGATGGCGGTGGCGCTGGGGGCCCGGGTCTATCCGGCCCGACAAAAGGAAATCGGCTGGTCGCCGGTCAGCCTCAGCGAAGCCGGCCGGGCCTCGATGCTGCGTTCCATCGACGGCGCCGTGCCGGTGCTGCACTGGCATGGCGATACCTTCGACCTGCCCGCCGGCGCCACCCTGCTCGCGTCCACCGAAACCTGCCCGCATCAGGCGTTCCGATGGGGACCGGCGGCGCTCGGCCTGCAATTCCATCTGGAGGTGGTGGCCTCGGAAATCGAACGCTGGCTGATCGGCCACGCCTGCGAGATCGCCGCCCTGAGCCCCGCCATCACCGTCACCACGCTCCGCGCCGAAACGCAGCGCCTGGCCCCGGGGCTGGCTCCCCATGCCGCCAATTGCTTTCGAAGCTGGCTTGCCGAGGTGTCCGGGTGAGCACGGCGCCAGGGCATCCGGGGCATGAACCCAGGACCCGGTGACGTGATCCCGGTCATCACCCGGTTGGCACCCGACCCGGGGCCGGTCACGGTACCGGCCCTGTTGGCGGCGCTGACCCGGCCGCCCGGGCTGGCGCCGTTCGCCCCCGAGGCACTGGCCTTCCTCACCGCACTCCACCGGGGGCTGATCGACGCCCCCGACGCCCGGCAACTCCCGGAACTCCAGGCGCTGGCCTTCTGGTTGCGTCCGGCGGCCCTGGCCCGGCTGGCCCGGGACTTCCAGGCCGGACTGCCCGCCGGAACCCTCGCGGTGCCGCGCGGGCTGGTGCTGCATGTGCCCCCGGCCAATGTCGACACCCTGTTCCTCTACTCGTGGGTGCCGGCGCTGCTGGCTGGCAACCACAGCGTGATCCGGCTTTCGGAACGCGGCAGCGGGCCGGCGCAGCGGCTGCTGCTGGCGCAGCTCGGCGCCTTGCTGGCCGCGCCCGAAGGGGCAGCGGTGGCCGCCGCCACCGCTTTCGTCCGCTACCCCCGGGACGACGCTGTCACCGCCGCCCTGTCCCAGGCCGCCGATGCCCGGATGCTGTGGGGCGGCGACGCCACCGTGACCGCTCTGCGCGCCCTGGCGCCGGCGCCCCACGCCCTGGATCTGGCTTTCCCCGACCGGGTCTCGTGGGCGGCGCTGGCGGCGGAATCCTATCTGGCCCGGAGCCCGGAACAGCGTCAGACCGTGGCCGAGGCCTTTTGCAACGACCTGTTCTGGTTCGACCAGCAAGCCTGCGCCTCGCCGCGCCTGGTGTTCTGGTGCGGCGCGGCGCCGGTCGCCGCCGCCGCTGCCGCCGATTTCTACCCCCGGGTGGCAACCCTGGCGACGCTGAGGTTCCCCGGGCCGGATCCGGCGGCCCGGCTCGACCGGCTGGCAGCCTGGCATCGGGCGGTGCTGGATCTGCCGGTGGCCGCCGTCGACCACCACGGCGACCGCCTGACCGTGGTCCGGCTGACCACCCTGGACCCGGCCCACCGCGAGGCCCTGACCACCGCCGGCACCGGTATCCTGCTCGAAGCCCGAATCCCCGAACTGGCCTGCTGCCTGCCCGTCGTCACCCGCCGGGTCCAGACCCTGGCCCATTCCGGCTTCGCCCCCGAAACGCTGACCGACTTCGTCCGCGCCCTCAACGGCCGCGGCATCGACCGCCTGGTGCCGCTGGGCCAGGCCCTCGCTTTCGCCACCGTCTGGGACGGCACCGATCTGGTGCGCGCCTTGACCCGACTGGTGACGATCGCCATGGTCTGAGCCGTGCCGCCCTGCTGATTCGACAAGCGAGGTGATCCGGTTTATCATGCCTTCCGGCCGTAGCAGGCTCACATCTTCTGTTGGTGGCAAAGCCACCCCTTGTGGTTGTAGCAAGGCCAGGGCGGGATGTTGCACCGAAAGGTGGTGACCCGTGGACGGTCGGACCGGGAGGATGGCAGCCATCAGGCTGCTGGTACTGGTACTGGTACTGGTACTGGTGCTGGTGCTGGTGCTGCTGATCAGTCCGGCGGCCGGGCCGATCGCCGCGGAGCCGGTTGCGGCCGGATCGGCCCGGCCCGCGGTGCTGTTGACCATTGAGGGGCCGATCGGGCCGGCCACGGTCGGATATGTCCGGCAGGGACTGGCCGCGGCGGCCGGGCGGCGGGCCGAGGTGGTGATTCTGCGCCTGGACACCCCGGGCGGATTGATGACCAGCCTCCACGAGATCGTCCGGGACATTCTTGCCTCTCCGATACCGGTAGCCGGCTTCGTCGCCCCCGGCGGGGCGCGGGCCGCCAGTGCCGGGACCTTCATTCTTTACGCCTGCCACGTCGCGGCGATGGCGCCCGCAACCAATCTGGGCGCGGCAACGCCGGTGGCGCTCGGGCCACAACCGGACGGCGGCGGGACCGGGCCGGCGGCACCCGACGATCGCCCCGACGGCGGCGGCGGAAATGGCGGCGGTGCGCTGGCGCACAAGGCGGTCAACGATGCCGCGGCGTCGATCCGTGGCCTGGCCGACCTCCGCGGGCGCAATGCCGGGTGGGCGGAACAGGCGGTGCGCAACGCCGCCAGCCTCAGCGCCGATGAGGCCTTGGCCCAGCACGTCATCGACCTGATGGCCACCGACACCGGCGACCTGCTGGCCCGACTCGACGGCCGGACGGTGACGGTGGACGGAGTCCAACGACCGCTCCACACCGCCGGCATCGCCGTCGAAACCCTCTCTCCCGACTGGCGGACTCAGGCGCTGTCGGTCCTGAGCGACCCCAATCTGGCCTTTATTCTGATGCTGCTCGGCATCTACGGCCTGATCTTCGAGCTGGCCAATCCCGGCCTGGTGGTGCCGGGGGTGGTCGGCGCGATCAGTCTGGTGTTCGGGCTTTACGCCCTGAGCGTGTTGCCGGTCAATTATGCCGGCCTCGGGTTGGTCCTGCTCGGCATCGCTTTCATGGTGGGAGAGGCGTTCATGCCCACTTTCGGCATTCTCGGCGTAGGCGGCGTTACCGCCTTCGTGGTCGGCGCCACCATGCTGTTCGACACCAGCGGCGGTGGGCTCGGCCTGTCGTGGGTGGTGATCCTGGGCGCCACCATCGCCACCGCCGCGGTGCTCGCGCTTTCCTTGTGGCTGGGGGTACGCGCCCATCGCCGGCCGGTGGTCACCGGCGCCGAAGGACTGATCGGCGCCGCCGCCACCGTGATTGCCTGGTCCGACCGCAACGGCCAGGTGTTCGTCATGGGCGAACTCTGGCGGGCCCAGGGGCCGCCGGGGCTCGTGCCCCTGCAAGCGGTCCGGGTCACCGCCGTTCGCGGCCTGACCATAACCGTCGTTCCCGACCCGGCGGTCCCGGAGTCCCGCCTCCCCGAACAAAGGACCTTACCATGAACGGAGATATTGATCTCGGCCTGGCACTGATCATCGTCATCTTTATCGGCCTGCTGATCATCTCGTCGGTCCGTATCCTGCGCGAATACGAGCGCGCGGTGGTTTATACTCTTGGCCGCTTCAGCGGCATCTCCGGTCCCGGCTTTTTTCTGCTGGTGCCCTACGTCCAGCAGATGCGCAAGGTCGACATGCGCACGCTGGTCCACGACGTGCCGGAACAGGACGTGATTTCCCGGGACAACGTTTCGGTCAAGGTCAATGCCGTGCTTTATTACCGGGTGGTCGATGCCGGCAGGGCGATCAATCAGGTCGAAAATTATATGATGGCCACCAGCCAGTTAGCCCAGACCACCTTGCGCTCGGTGCTGGGCAAACACGAGCTGGATGAGATGCTGGCCGAGCGTCAGAAGCTGAACATCGACATTCAGGAAATTCTCGATTCCCAGACCGAGAACTGGGGCATCAAGGTGGCCAACGTCGAGATCAAGCACATCGATCTGAACGAAAACATGGTCCGGGCCATCGCCAAGCAGGCCGAGGCCGAGCGCATCCGCCGGGCCAAGGTGATCAATGCCGAGGGTGAACGCCAGGCCGCCGAACAACTGGTGAAGGCCGCCACCATCCTGGCCGGCGAGCCCCGGGCCATGGAGTTACGCTATCTTTCGGCCATGCAGGATATCGCCGGTGACCGGACCTCGACCATCCTGTTCCCGTTACCCGTTGATTTGCTGTCAACCCTGACCCGAACCGCCGGGCGAAGCGGAACGACGGAGTAGCAAAAGGAACCGGACGACCGGTCCCGAAACGCAGACGTCCGGTCAACCCAAAACCGGCATGGCGGCACGGCGCAAAGGCTGCGATTCGCGCCTGTTCCCCGGGCCGGCATCCGCGCCGGTCCACCAGCGCAATCCAGGCGACCGCAGGCGCTGGCAACCAGGGGCTTTGTTATCCGGCGTGCCGGACCAATTATGCCACAGTTGTCCGGGCAAAATCTTTCCGTCACAATGGGCAGTCGGGGAAAAGGGAAACTGACTTGCCGGGACCGGGGTTTGTTGTATACTGAAAGGTGCCGCCTGCCGATATCCCGGCCGTCGGCAGACCGGCATGAGACCTATCGAACCGGCCGGACCCGGCCAAGAATGGCGAGAGTATGAGCGACCATCTGACCAAGGAAGATGTTGCGAGGTTGCTGGCCGATCCGTCTCCCGATCAGCGGGCTGTGCTGGCGGGCAAGATGGCGCTCCAGTTTGACAACCAAGAGCTGACCGCCGCGGAGCGCAGCCTGGCCGAGGACATCGTGCGCGTCATGGCCCGCGATGCGATGGCGCGGGTTCGTCAATCCCTGGCCGAAAATCTGAAGACCTCGCCCAACCTGCCGCGCGATGTGGCGCTGACGCTTGCCCGGGATGTCGAGGCGGTGGCGGTGCCCATTCTTTCCATGTCGAAGTCCCTGTCCGAAGCCGACCTGATCGAATTGGTGCGCGCCGGGTCGCCGGCCAAGCAATCGGCCATCGCCGGTCGCCCCGAAGTGCCCGAGCGGCTGGCCGACGAGTTGGTCAAGGTTGGCGACGAGGGCGCAGTGGCGGTGCTGGTCGCCAACGAGGGCGCGGCGCTGGGCGAGGCCGGCCTCAATCGGGTGGTCGACCGTTTCGGCGCCAGCGAGCGGGTTCAGGGACCGCTGGTTCACCGCTCCCGCCTGCCGCTCACCGTCGCCGAGCGGCTGGTGACCATGATCTCGGAAAACCTCCAGGACTATCTGGTCACCCACCACGAGTTGCCCGCCGATACCGCCTCTGACCTGATCCTCAAGAGCCGCGAGCGGGCCACCGTCAGCCTGTTCACCGGAGAGTCCGACGAGGAAGCGGTCGGGCGGCTGGTCACCCAACTGGCGGAGGGCGGTCGCCTGACCCCGTCCCTGCTGATGCGCTCGGTCTGTATGGGCGACCTCACCTTTTTCGAGGTGGCACTGGCCCATCTGGCGGCGGTGCCGGTCCACAATGCCCGCCTGCTGATCCACGATGGCGGCCATCGCGGCGTCAAGGCCCTGTATACCAAGGCGGGCCTGCCCGCCGGCCTATTGCCGGCGGTGCGTATCGCCGTCGACGTGGCCCGCGAGACCCCGTTCGACGGCGAAGACCGTGACCGCGAGCGTCACAGCCGGCGGATGATCGAACGCATCCTGACCCAGTACGAGGGTCTGGAAACCGCCGACATCGATTACCTGTTGAACAAGCTCAGCGATATGGCCCGGCCACCGCAAAACTGAGCAGGCGCACACCCTCAAAACCGCCCGCCGGCAACCGCGGGCGATCATTATTTGTGGGTATCCCCCTTCCAGATCACCGGCAGGCGTTCCAGCACGCCCAGCAGTACCGCGCTGACCACGAAGGTCAGAAAGGTAAGGGCCGACCAGCGGACTTCCCATTCCGAATATTTTTCCAGATTCAGAAACACCTCGAGCAGGCTGATGGACGAAATGGCCACGATCGCCCCGGCCAGCTTGAGCTTGAGGCCGCCGGTGTCGAGCTTGCCCAGCCAGACCAGATCCTTTCCGGCGCCGCTTTCGGCTTCGTCAAAACGGCTGACGAAGTTCTCATAGCCCGCGATCATCACCATCACGGTCAGGCCGGCAACCAGCGTCGCGTCGATCAAAGCCAGCATCCCCAGCAACAACTGCTTGTCGCTAAGAGTAAACAGATGGCTCCATAAATCATAGACTTTGGCAATGAAGCTGACCCCATAGGCGCCAAGTCCAAGCCCAAGCCCGACATAAAATACCACCAGAAGCCAACGGCAGCCTAACAGAAGCCGTTCAATCAATAGTTCAACTTTTTTCATCTCCAGATTTCCTTTCTTTCGCGTCATCACCGATGCACCATGGCTTATGGCCGCCGGCCGCCGCCTATGGACGCCCCGGCCAGAGGAACGCGGTTCGACCGGTGGCGTCAAGGCTCATCCCCGGCCCGGCCGTATCTCCGAACCGGCGGCGGCCGGCTTGGGGCGGCGGTTCCCAGATAGCAATTGCGCCTCCGACGGGACGGGCGTTATGGTGGCCACGCTTTCCGGGCCGGCGTGTCCCGAAGCAAGCATGGACTCCCGGAACCGAGCGCCCGGACAAATTATGGCTGACGAACCGACCGCACTGAGGCACACGGAGTTGCGCGGGTTGTGCGCATTCTGGCTGAAGCAATGCCCGGAGGGCGGCTTGCCGCTGGCCACCGATATGGAACCGGCGGACCTTCGGCGGTGGCTGCCCAATCTGCTGATCATGCACGTTCACCCCGATGGCGGTTTCTTTTATTCCTATTACGGCCGCTCGCTGGCCCGCGCCTTCGGCGAAAACCGGCTTGGTCAGACCCTGGCCGATCTGCCCCAGGCGGTCCGCGACATCCTGCGCGAGGAATACGAACTGGTTTGCCGCCAGCGGTCGCCCATTCACCGCATTTACACCGCCAACTTCAACGGCGTGCGCCAGACCTGGGAACGTGTGGTGCTGCCGTTGTCGTCGGATGGCGAGGCCATCGACAAGCTGCTGGTGGCGGCATACGAGCTTTAGAGCATTGGCTGCGTAAATCAGATTAAGGAAATGCTCTAACTTTCTGTTTTTCAAGCAAAGCCACACAGCGCCTTGTTTTCACCGGTTGGCAACCCGCTGTTGTTTTTTGATCGCCCCGGTCGTTGTTTCCCGCCGCCTTGGCCGCTAAGATCGGGTTCGTTCCGCGCGCCCCAGGATCGTCGATGAAACCGAGTATTCCCTACCGACCGGCTTATACCGAAAAGTCGCGCATCACCATGGTTGATGAATTCAACATCTGGTGCGCGCTCAACGACAAGCCGTTCAACCTGATCCAGCATGTCTGGCCCGATGGCATGGTCGAATGGGACCTGGAAATTCACCCGGGAACCCCGAAGGCCGAGATCATCTACGGTACCGGCCAGGACAACGGAACCATGGCGGTGATTTCCGCCTTTGCCTTTCTGGCCGGCGTCGAGTGGGCCGAAGAACGGCAGGCCACGGCGCGGATTGATGATGACGACGAGGGCCAGGCGGCACCCACCGCCATTTTGGGCCAGGCGGCGCCCGCCGCCGCTCCGGGCCAGGCGGCGCCCGCCGTCATCCTGCTCCCGGCACCGGTTTCGCCTCCTGCTCCGGCCGCCCCAACGGCCCCGACCCCCGACGACGACGCCGGCGAAGGGGGGGACGAAGACGAGGCGGACGGGGACGACGCGGCCGAGGACACCCCGGCGCCGCCGGTCGAGCCCGCGGCGCCTGCGGCCACGGCGCCAGCGGTGAGCAGCGGCGCCCGGGTCCCGCCCCTCGACCTGCTCCAGGCGCCGCCGCCGCGCCCGCCCCAAACCCTCGACGAGGGCCTGTTGGCGCGCAATGCCCGCAATCTCGAGACGGTATTGCGCAATTTCCGCATCCGGGGCGAGATCATGGAGGTTCGCCCGGGTCCGGTGGTGACGCTCTATGAGTTGGAGCCGGCCCCCGGCACCAAATCGTCGACGGTCATCAACCTGACCGATGACATCGCCCGCTCCATGAGCGCCATGACCTGCCGCATCGCCATCGTCCCCGGGCGCAGCGTCATCGGCGTCGAATTGCCCAATCCCGTGCGCGAGATGGTCTATCTCCGGGAAATGCTGGACTCCGACGCCTTCCAGAACACCTCGGCCCGGCTGGCGGTGGTGCTGGGCAAGGATATCGGCGGCGAACCGGTGATTGCCGACCTCGCCCGCATGCCCCATCTGCTGATCGCCGGAACCACCGGTTCGGGCAAATCGGTGGGGATCAACACCATGATCCTGTCCCTGCTCTACCGCCTGACCGCTGACCGCTGCCGCTTCATCATGGTTGATCCCAAGATGCTCGAACTGTCGGTCTATGACGGCATTCCCCACCTGCTGACGCCGGTGGTCACCGACCCCAAGAAGGCGGTGGTGGCGCTCCGCTGGGCCGTGCGCGAGATGGAGCAGCGATACGAAGCCATGGCCCGCCTCGCGGTGCGCAACATCGAGGGCTACAACCACCGGATCAAGGAGTTGCAGGCCAGCGGAGAAAAGATCACGCGCCGGGTGTCCACCGGCTACGACCGGACCACCCGCCAGCCGCTGTTCGAGGACCAGGCGGTCGAACCGGCGCTGCTGCCTTACATCGTTATCGTGGTCGACGAAATGGCCGATCTGATGCTGGTGGCGGGCAAGGACATCGAGGCGGTGATCCAGCGACTGGCCCAGATGGCGCGGGCCGCCGGCATCCACCTGATCATGGCCACCCAGCGGCCCTCGGTGGACGTGATCACNNTGGCCGGCGGTGGCCGCATCACCCGGGTCCATGGACCTTTCGTCTCCGACAGCGAGGTCGAGGACGTGGTCCAGTTTGTGCGCAGCCAGGGCACCCCCAACTACATCCACGCCATCACCGAGGATGAGGAAGAGGAAGACGGTCCCGAGGCCGCCGGTGCCGAGGACGGCCCGGTCCCGGGCAGTTCAGGCGACGACCTGTACGATCAGGCCATCGCCCTGGTGGCGCGCGAACAGAAGGTCTCGGTCAGCTTCATCCAGCGTTACCTCCAGGTCGGCTATAACCGCGCCGCCCGCATCGTCGAGCGCATGGAAAGCGAGCGGGTGATCAGTACCGCCAACCATGTCGGCAAACGCG
>PLTC01000189.1:0-2418 GCA_003165295.1 Rhodospirillales bacterium
CCGCTGATCTCCGCGGTCGGCCACGAAACCGACACCACCCTGATCGATCTGGCCGCCGACCTGCGGGCGCCGACCCCCACCGCGGCCGCCGAACTGGCGGTGCCGGTGCGGGCCGAACTGCTGGTGCAGGTGCTTGACCTGGAGCGCCGGTCGGTGCGGGCCTTCGACCGCTGGCTGGTGGAACGCCGGACCCGGATCGACGGTCTGGCCCGGGGGCTCGGCGATCCCCGGCGGCTGATCGAGGAACGCAGCCAGCGGCTCGACGAGCGCGGCGAGCGGCTGGGTCTGGCCATGGTGGCGCTGCTGGAGCGGGGCCGGACCCGGCTCGGGCGGCTGGCCGCGGCGATTCGCCATCCCCGCGAGCAACTGACCGCGGCGGCGCTGCGGCTGGCCGGGGAAAGCCGGGCGCTGACCGCGGCGCTGCGCCGATTGGTGCAGGCCGGGGCCGGGCGGTTGGAGCTGACCGGCGGCCGGCTGGCGGTGGCGCCGTTACGCGGCCGGCTGGACGACCAGGGGCGGCGCCTGGAGGACCTGGGCGGGCGGCTGGCCCGGGCGCAGCGTCGGGATCTTGTCCGGCGCCAGGAGGCGTTGACCGTGGCGGGCCAACTGTTGCTCAGTTATTCCCACAAGGGCGTGCTGGCCCGGGGCTTCGTGCTCGTCACCGGGCCGGACCATTTGCCGCTGACCAGCGTGGCCGAGGCGACCGTGGGGCGCGAGGTGACGCTGACCTTCCACGATGGCGAGGCGGCGGCGGTGGTGGTGGCCGGCGGCGGCCGGCGGCGAGGCGAGTCCCGGCCCCGGCGGGGCGGGCCGAAACCGGAACAGGGCAGTCTGTTTTGACGGGCGGGAGCGAGAGCGAGAGGGAGAGGGAGAGGGAGAGGGTGTCATGATCCGGTTGTTCGTGGCCCTGCCACTGCCCGCCGAACTGCGTTTTCGGCTGGCCGGTCTGGCCGGCGGCGTGCCCGGGGCGCGCTGGGTCGAGGCCGAAGACCTGCATTTGACCTTACGCTTCATCGGCGAGGTCGACGAGGGCCGGCTGGCCGATCTGGATGCCGAACTGATCCGGGTCGATGCCGAGGCTTTTCCGCTGGTGCTGGACGGCGTCGGTCACTTCGGCACCGGGCGCAACATCCATACCCTGTGGATCGGAGCGGAACGGAACGAGGCGCTGTTCCAGCTTCAGGCCAAGGTCGAAGCGGCGGTGCTGCGGGCCGGCTTCCCGCCCGAGCCGCGAAAATTCGCAGCCCACGTCACCCTGGCCCGGTTGAAGGACGGCAATCCCGAACGGGTGATGCGCTTTCTGGCCGGCAACAATCTGTTCCGCAGCCTGCCGTTCCCCGTCACCGGCTTCGCCCTGTACCGCAGCCATCTGGGCCGCGGCGGCGCCCGTTACGAGATCGTCAATGCCTATTCCCTGACGGGCGGGCCGGCGGAGCCGCTGGAACCACCGGAACCGTTGGAACCGCCGGAGGGCGACGGGCTGTCGTGACGGCATTTCTTCCGGTAGAATGCCGTGTGATCAACAGACCCGGATCGTCGAATCCGGGTCGCTGCGAGGCCCTGTCATGACCGAACCGTCGCCGTCCGCCCTGCTTGCCGGGTGCCGCGCCATCGCCTTGGAAGCCGGTGCGCTGATCCTGGGTTACTACGCCGGGGAGACCGGGAGTCATCTCAAGGCCGATGGCAGCCCGGTGACGCTGGCCGATCAGGCCGCGGAGGCGCTGATTTTGCCGGCGCTGGCCCGGCTGTTGCCCGGTGTGCCGGCGGTGGCGGAGGAGGCGACCGCCGCCGGGGTGGTCCCCGACGTGAGCGGCGGCCGGTTCTGGCTGGTGGATCCCCTGGACGGCACCAAGGAGTTTCTGAGCCGCAACGGCGAGTTCACGGTCAACATCGCGCTGATCGAGGCCGGACGGCCGGTGCTGGGGGTGGTGCTGGCGCCGGTGTCGGGCGACCTTTATGCCGGGGCCGAGGGGCTGGGGGCGATCCTGGCCCGTCCGGGACACCCCGAGCGGCCGATCGCGGCCCGCGTGGCGCCGGCCACCGGCTGGACCGCGGTGGGCAGCCGCAGCCACGGCGACAAGGCGGCAGAGGCGGACTATCTGGCCGGTCTTCCGGTGATCGCCCGTCAGGCGCGCGGCAGTTCCTTGAAATTCTGTCTGGTGGCCGAGGGGCAGGCCGACATCTATCCGCGCTTCGGGCCAACCCATGAATGGGATACCGCCGCCGGCCACGCGGTGCTGGCCGCGGCCGGCGGCCGGGTCGAGGTGCTTGAGGAGGGCGGGGCCGGTGGGGAGACACTCGGCTACGGCAAGCCCGGTTTTCTCAACCCGCGGTTCGTGGCCCGCGGCCGGGACTGACACCGGCGGGGGTGTCGGCGACACCGGGGGGGCTTCGCCCCATAGGCGCCAGGATATCACT